>JBHYDO010000345.1:0-4086 GCA_051860645.1 Roseococcus sp. | reverse complement strand
GGCGAGACGCAGTTGGAGGCACGCATCGAGGCCGGCACGCCGCAGCGCGTGCGGCTGGATGGGGGATTCGAGAACCTCGCGCTGGCTGGCCCCGTCTTCGGCCGCCCGCTGGACGTGACCGCGGGGCGTGCCGCCGGCAGCTTCCGCCTGACGGGCGAGGGGAGCGATGCGGGCGCCGTGCTGCGCAGCCTGACCGGCTCGGCCGAGCTCACGTTGCGCGACGGGGTTGCGGCGGGCTTCGATGCCCCGGTCGCCGTGGCTGCGCTCGGCTGGGAGGACGTCGCCGCTGCCGAGGCCGCGCTGCGCCGCGCATTGTCCGGTGGTGCCACCCCATTGGAACGCGGGTTGCTGCGACTCCGGCTGGACCGGGGCACCGCCTGGATCATTGATGGCGAACTGCGCGGCGAGGCGGGGTTGCACCTGGGGCTTGGCGGGCATTTCGGCCTGGCGGAAGATGGGTTGGCGCTGCGGCTGGACCTGCCCGTGCCCGAGGGTGCGCCGCCCGCGGGCCTGGACATTCTCGGCCAGAGCCGCGCGCCCGACCGGCGGCCGGACATCATCCCCTTCCTGCGGTGGCGCGCCGAAACGCCCCGCTGACCTCGAGGACCACGCCATGGACACAGCCCCTGACCGCCGCCGCGACGCGCTGGCCCGCGCCGCCGCCCTGTTCGACGACGGCACGCTGAAGGCGCGTCTCGCGGCCCTGGTGGAAATCCCCTCCACGGCGCAGGAGCCGGGCTTCGAGGCGCATCTCGTGCGCTACCTGGAGGAGGGGATGCGGCCCTGGCTGGAGAGCATGGGCTTCACCTGCACGGCCCACCCCAACCCGATCGAGGGCTTCGGCCCCATCATGATCGCGACGCGGATCGAGGATGCGGCGCGCCCCACCATCCTGCTCTACGGGCATGGCGACACCGTGCGCGGGCTGGACGAGCAATGGAGCCCCGGCCTGGTTCCCTGGGCGCTGACCGAGCGCGAGGGCCGCTGGTACGGCCGCGGCACGGCCGACAACAAGGGCCAGCACCTGATCAACCTGCTGGCGCTGGAGGCGGTGCTGGCGGCGCGGGGCGGCACGCTCGGCTTCAACGTGAAGCTGGTGCTGGAAATGGCGGAGGAGCGTGGCTCGGCGGGCCTGCGCGAATTCGTGGCGGCGCACGCCGAGGAACTGGCGGCCGACGCGCTGATCGCGAGCGACGGGCCGCGCGTGGCCCCGGCCGTGCCCACCATCGCGACCGGCACGCGCGGCATCTTCCGCTTCGACCTGGCGCTGAAGCTGCGCGCGGGCGGCGTGCATTCGGGCCATTGGGGCGGGCTGACCACCGACCCCGCCGTGGTGCTGGCACACGCCATCGGCAGCATGGTGGACAGGCACGGCAAGATCCTGGTGCGCGACCTGCTGCCGCAGAACGGCGTGCCGGCCGAGGTGCGCGGCGTGCTGGATGGCTGCGAGGTGGAGGCGGGCGGCGACGCCGCCACCATCGACGCGGACTGGGGCGAGCCCGGGCTGACGGCGGCCGAGAAGATCTATGGCTGGAACAGCCTGATCGTCCTGGCCATGGTCAGCGGCCGACCGGAGAACCCGGTGAACGCCGTGGCCCCCGACGCCCGCGCCGCCCTGCACATCCGCTACACGGTGGACACGGACCCGCACAGCTTCGAGGCCGCCATCCGCCGCCACCTGGACGCCCAGGGCTTCCCCGAGGTGAAGATCGAGAACGCCGGGGTGGGCATGCGCGCGTCGCGCACCCCGCCCAGCCACCCCTGGGTGCGCTGGGCGGCGGAGAGCATGGAGCGCAGCCTGGGCAAGCGGGTGCAGATCATCCCCAACTCCTCGGGCGGGCTGCCGGGGGATGTGTTTGTGGACCATCTGGGTGTGCCGCTGGTCTGGGTGCCGCACAGCTATGGCGGCTGCCAGCAGCATGGGCCGGACGAGCATCTGCTGCCCGGCCCGGCGCGCGAGGGGCTGATCGCGTTCGCCGGGATGTGGTTTGACCTTGGCGAGCTCCCCGCGAAATCGCCTTCGGCGCTTTAGCGGGGGCCCCGGGTTGGTGCCCGTCCTTTGGGGTGGGCTCCGCCTGGCGAGGCGAAGCCTCGCCCGGGCACCGGGGGGCGGATGAGATCGCGGATAGAGGCTGACGGGGAGGCTTCGACCTGCCCGTAGCCCGCCAACAAGAAACCCGCCGCCATTGCTGGCGACGGGTTCGCAGGATGCGGCCGCAAAGCGGCCGCCGCGCCCAGAGGAACCGGCGGCCCCGCGCCACTTTCGCGGCGCGTAGCCAAGGCGGCCGGATGGCCGCCGCCGGCGCCTGAGGTCAATCAGACACTATAATACATCTCGAACTCGACCGGGTGCGGGGTGTGCTCGAAGCGGTACACCTCGCTCCATTTCAGCTCGATGTAGCTCTCGATCTGGTCCTTGCTGAACACGTCGCCGGCCAGCAGGAACTCATGGTCGGCGGCGAGCGCGCCCAGGGCTTCGCGCAGCGAGCCGCAGACGGTCGGGATGCCCTTCAGCTCCTCGGGGGGCAGGTCGTACAGATCCTTGTCCATCGCGTCGCCCGGGTGGATCTTGTTCTTGATGCCGTCGAGGCCGGCCATCAGCATGGCGGCGAAAGCCAAATAGGGGTTCGCGCCCGGATCGGGGAAGCGAACCTCGACGCGCTTGGCCTTGGGGCTCGTGGCATACGGGATGCGGCAGGAGGCCGAGCGGTTGCGGGCCGAATAGGCCAGCAGCACGGGGGCCTCGAAGCCCGGGATCAGCCGCTTGTAGCTGTTGGTCAGCGGGTTGGTGAAGGCGTTCAGCGCCTTGGCGTGCTTGATGATGCCGCCGATGTAGTAGAGCGCCATTTCGCTCAGGTCCGCATAGCCATTGCCCGCGAACATCGGCTTGCCGTCCTTCCAGATGGACTGGTGGACGTGCATGCCCGAGCCGTTGTCGCCATAGATCGGCTTCGGCATGAAGGTGGCCGACTTGCCGTAGCTGTGGGCGACGTTGTGGATGCAGTACTTGTAGATCTGCAGCATGTCGGCCTGCTTCAACAGCGTGCCGAACTTGGTGCCGAGCTCATGCTGGGACTGCGCCACCTCGTGGTGGTGCTTCTCGCCGGGGACGCCCATCTCGATCATGGTCGAGAGCATCTCGGCGCGCAGGTCCTGCTCGCTGTCCACGGGGGGGACGGGGAAGTAGCCGCCCTTGACGCCCGGGCGGTGGCCCATGTTGCCCTCGGGGAAGTCCTTCAGGCTGGCCTGGGGGCCCTCGATGCTGTCCAGCTGGTACATGCCATAGTTGCCGCCGGTGCCGAACTTCACATTGTCGAAGATGAAGAACTCGGCTTCCGGGCCGAAGAAGGCGGTGTCGCCCAGCCCGGTGGACTTCAGGTATTCCTCGGCCTTCTTGGCGGTCGAGCGCGGGTCGCGGTTGTAGCGCTGGCCGGTCGAGGGCTCATAGATGTCGCAGAACAGGATCAGTTGCGGCTTGGCGGAGAACGGGTCCATGCAGGCCGTCTCGGCGTCCGGCATCAGGATCATGTCGCTCTCATTGATGGCCTTCCAGCCGCCAATGGAGGAGCCGTCGAACATCAGGCCGTCCTCGAAGGTGTCCGGCTCGACGGTGGAGACATGCTGGGCGGTGTGCTGCCACTTGCCGCGCGGGTCGGTGAACCGGAAGTCCACATACTCCACGCTGTTCTCCTTGATCATTTCCATGACCTTGGAGACGGCCTCGGGGGAATTCATCGACATGTCGTCTCTGTCCTGTTGCCTGCGTCCCTGTTGACGTTCCCGCAAGGTCCCCGTTCAGCACACGAGGGCCCCGCAGCCGCCACACCACCGACCAGGGACGCGCCCGAGGCCGGCGTGCTGCGATAAGCCTTGCCTGCCGCCCGGCAGCCGGGCGGCGGGAAACTCACACCGCTTCCTCGCCCCGCTCGCCGGTGCGGATGCGGATCACCTCCTGGATGTCCGAGATGAAGATCTTGCCGTCGCCGATGCGCCCGGTGCGCGCCGCGGCCTGGATGGCCTCCACCGCGCGGTCCAGCATGTCGTCGGCGCAGACGACCTCGATCTTCACCTTGGGCAGGAAGTCCA
>JBHYDO010000344.1:0-4099 GCA_051860645.1 Roseococcus sp. | reverse complement strand
CCTTCGTACCCTTCAGACGCGT
This sequence comes from Roseococcus sp., assembly GCA_051860645.1. Lineage (GTDB taxonomy): Bacteria > Pseudomonadota > Alphaproteobacteria > Acetobacterales > Acetobacteraceae > Roseococcus. The sequence goes on along the minus strand of JBHYDO010000344.1, from coordinate 4,077 downwards.
CGTGCCATGGGCACGCCTTCGGCGTGACGCGGGCCGCCGCTGCGGCCCTTGGCTGAGCGGGTTGAGCCGCGGGAGCCGTTCGGCGCCTCGTCGCTTCCGGCCGCAGGTCGGAACTTCGTGCGGTCGGTATCAGTTCCCGATGGAGTTGCGGTCACCCGAGGGCGAGCCCCCCATGCCCTGGTCGGAACCGGACTGGCCCACCTGGCCGCCGCGGAAGTCGGAGCCAAGGCCCGGCGGATCACCCGGCAGCGGCACGGGGCGGCCGTTCTCCAGGATCATGCCGCCGCCCATGTAGGCGCGGTCCTCAGGGTTGCGGGGCGCATCGGTGCGGCCCATGGCGCCGGTGCCGGTCGCACGCTCACCACGCATTCCCTCACCGGTGTGGCCCCGCTGCGTGGCGCGCTGCGACGGCAGGCGAGGGTCCTGCGCCTGGCGGACCTGGTCCGGAGAGGCATCGTTGGGCGAACGCTGAAGCGCCTCCGGCACCGGGCCCGTCCGGCCCGTTTCCTGCCGGGTCTGCATGCGATCCTGCGAGAGGCGGGGGTCCTGCGCCTGGCGAGCCTGGTCCGGCGAGGGATCGTTGGACGAGCGCTGAAGCGCGCCCGGAACCGGGCCGGGCTGGCGCATGTTCTGCTCCCCGCGCATCGGTTGCTGCGAGAGGCGGGGGTCCTGCGCACGCAGGGTCTGGCCGGGTCCTTCGGCAGGTTGCATGTCCAGCGCGCGCTCGTTGGTGGAGCCGGTGCCGCCGGGCGTTGCATTCATGCCCTGCGCGTGAACACCGCCGGTAACGAGCACGGCGCCGAGGCCCGCGATCCAAAGAATTCGCATGTTCGGTCTCCTGTTCGGTGACGTCCGAGACAGGAAGAACCGCTGCGGCGCGGCATGGTTGCACGAAAGAAAGCGCCGCGCGGTGGGTCCGGCGGCGCTGTTCTTCATTCCGGACCTGCATCGGCGGCCGGCAGGCCGCCGGAATTCAGCCCTGGCGGGCCTTCATCCGGGGATTTTTCTTGTTCAGAACATACAAGCGACCGCGGCGCCGCACGACGACACAGTTCTTGTCCCGCAACTTGGCGGACTTCAGGCTGTTGCGGATTTTCATGGCCAGGGACCCATAATCAAACGAAAAAGGGCGGCGCGAGGAGAAGTCCTCGCTCCGGGAGCGCGGGAAATACGCGGGGCGGGCGGGCGGAGTCAACTCCGGCCGCCCTTTCCGGCAGCAACGCCCGCCCTTCCCGGCCGGTTCCGCCCGCGCTAGGAGGGCACACCGGACCGGATGGCGCCACCATGCGGGCCCTCCCTGTCCCTGGAAGGATGCCGTGGGCCCCGCCGTCGCGGGCCGCGCTTGAAGACCGGATGCTCGAACGAATTGTGGCGTGGACGCTCGCCGTCGCGCTGAAGCTGATGGCCTGGGCAGGTCGCGCGCCGCTGCGTGCGGCGCTGGTCGTGGCCGCCGTGGCGCTCGGCGCCTTCCTGCCGGGCTACGCCACCCTGCCCCCCACCGACCGCGACGAGGGCCGCTACACCCTGGCCACCCGACAGATGGTGGCCAGCGGCGACTACGTGGACATCCGCAACCAGGACGAGCCGCGGCACAAGCAGCCCGCCGGCATCTATTGGCTGCAGGCGGCGGCGGTGCATCTCAGCGGCCAGGGCGATGCCGCGCCCATCGGCGTCTACCGCATCCCCTCGCTGCTGGGCGCCGTCACGGGCGTGGTGCTGACGTGGTGGGCCTTCCTGCCGCTGGTGGGCCGCCGCGCCGCGCTGCTGGCCGGCGCGCTGATGGGGGCCACGCTGCTGCTCGGCGTCGAGGCACGGATCGCCAAGACGGATGCAATGCTGTTTGCCACCGTGATGGCGGCCACCGGCGTGCTGGTCCGTGCCTTCCTGGACCCCGCGAAGCTGCGCGCCACTTGGCTGCCCTGGCTGTTCTGGGGCGCGCTCGGCCTCGGCAGCATGATCAAGGGGCCCATTCCGCTGCTGGTGGTGCTGGTGGGCACGCTGGCGCTGTGCGTGCTGGCGCGCGGCGTGCGCTGGCTGGGCGCGCTGCGCCCCTGGCCGGGGGTGCTGCTGATGCTGGCCATCGCGCTGCCCTGGTACGTCGCCATCATGATCCGCACCGACGGGGCCTTCTTCGCCAACGCGCTGGGCTGGAATGCGCTGGGCAAGGTGGCCGGGGCGCACCAGGGCCATGGCGGGCCGCCGGGCTTCTACCTGGCGCTGGTCTGGATCACCTTCTGGCCGGCCTCCTCGCTGCTGGCGGCGCTGCTGCCGTGGATATGGGCGGAGCGGCGGCGACGCGAGGTGCTGGCGCTGCTGTGCCTCATCGTGCCGATGTGGCTGGTCTTCGAAATCGTGGCAACCAAGCTGCCGCACTACGTCCTGCCCACCTATCCCGCGCTGGCCGCCCTGGTGGCGCTGGCCCTGACCGACGTGGGGGTGCTGGTGCGCGGCTGGTGGTCGCGCCTCGTGCTGCAGGGGCTTTGGCTGCTGCCGCTGGCGCTGCTGCTGGCCGGCGGCGGGGCCTTCTGGTGGTATGAGGGCTGGCTGCCGCCGCTTTCAGTCCTGGCATTGCTGGGCGCGGTGGGGCTGGGCGCGCTGGCGGTGGCGGTCGCGCACCGTTCCGCCATGGCCACGGTGCCCGTGGTGGTGGCGGCCGCACTTTTCACATGGCTCGGCACCTGGCCCATGCTGGCGCGGATGGACAGCCTGTGGCTCTCGCCGCGCATGGCCGCCGCCATCCAGGCGCACGCCACCTGCCCCGACCCGATGATCGCCTCTGCCGGCTACCGTGAGCCGAGCTTCGCCTTCCTCACCCGCACCGACGCGCTCCTGACCGGCGGGCGCGAGGCGGCCGACTTTCTGGCGCTGGAGGGCTGCCGCGTCGCCTTCGTGGACGCCGCCCCTGGCCGCCGCGGCCAGCCGGCGCAGGAGGCGGCCTTCCTGGAACGCCTCGCCGCGCTGGACGTGCGGGCGGAGCGCCTGGCCGTGGTCGAGGGCCGCAACATGAATGGCGGGCATTGGCGCCGGATGGTGCTGTGGCGGCGCGCGCCATGACAGAATTGCGCCTGACCGTGCTGATCCCGGTGCGCAACGAGGCGGGCAACATCGCCCCGCTGGTGGCTGAGATCGAGGCCGCGCTGACCCCGGTGGTGCCCTTCGAGGTCCTCTATGTGAACGATGGCTCGACCGACGGCACGGTGACCGAAATCCTTGCCCTGGCGGACGGCAGGCCCCACCTCCGCCTGCTGACGCTCGACGCGAACGCCGGGAAGGCCGAGGCGCTGCGGGCCGGCGCGCGGGCCGCCCGGGGCGCGCTGATCACGCTGATGGATGGCGACGGGCAGAACGACCCCGCCTATGTGCCGCAGCTTCTCGCCGCGCATGATGCCGCGGGCGCGCCGGTGCTGGTGATGGCGCAGCGCCTCGGCCGCAAGGACACCGCCTTCAAGCGCTGGCAGTCGCGTCTCGCCAACGGCGTGCGCAAGCGCCTGCTGGGAGACGCGACGCGCGATGCCGGCTGCGGCTTCGCCCTGCTGCCGCGCGAGGTGTTCCTCGCCCTGCCGCAATTCGACGGGCTTCACCGCTTCCTGCCCGCGCTGGTGAAGCGCGAGGGGCTGGGCGTGGTCTTCGTGGATGTTCGCGACCGGCCGCGCCAGGCGGGTGTCTCGAAATACGGGTTCTTCGACAGGCTCTGGGTCGGCATCGACGACATGCTTGGCGTGATGTGGCTGATCCGCCGGCGGAAGCGCGTGCCCGCGGCGCGGGAACTGCCCTGAGCTACCCGCCCACCGCCCCTCCGGCGCGGTGCTGGCGCATCAGCCACAGGCCAAGCCCGATGCTCGCCAACAGCAGCGCGGCGGAAAGGCCCATCTGCCAGGCGCCCTCCACCCGGATGCCCTTGCCCAGCAGGGCGAAGACCAGGGTCTGCGGCAGGTAGCCCAGGGCCGAGGCCAGCAGGAAAGGACCCACCGCGACCCCCGTCAGCCCCGCCAGCGCGTTCATGGCGAGGTTGCTGCCTGCGGGAAACAGGCGCAACGCGAGGGTTGTGCCGAAGGGGTTCTCCCGCAGGATGTCCAC
>JBHYDO010000343.1:0-4105 GCA_051860645.1 Roseococcus sp. | reverse complement strand
AATTCCTCGCCACCCACAAGCCCGACGATGTGGCGGGGCCAACCCAGCCGCGCGGCGTCATCCGTTCCTGAAGGGGCGCCCATGTCCGTCCAGCTCGACCTCGCCGACATCCAGGGCAATGTGCTCACCGCCTATGGGCGGCTGGGCTTCCCCAAGGGCCGCTTCCTGCTGCTGCACGTGGTTCGCGCCGAGGCCGGCCGCGCCTTCCTGCGCCGACTGCGCCCACAGGTGACCACCGCGCTGCGCTGGCCCTCCACGCGCAAGCCCTACCCGGCCGGCACGGTCTACCAGAAGCGGCCCGAGGTCGCTTTGAACTTCGGCTTCACCTTCCGCGGCCTGCTGGCGCTGGGCGTGCCCATCCGCACCCTGCGCGGCATGCCCGACGAGTTCATCGACGGCATGCCCGCCCGCGCCGACATCCTGGGCGACAACCACCCCAGGCCCATCTCCGAGCAATGGGACCCCGTCTGGCTCGCCGGCACCGACGACCCCGCGCAGCGCGTGCACATCCTGGTGACGCTGAACGCCCAGATGATGCCGGATGGCACCGCCATCCCGCACCTGAACGAGGTGACGCAGGACATCCTGGACCTCTGCGCCGCGACCGAGGGCGGCGTGCGCGTGCTGGAAGGCCACCGCGGCGATGACGCGCGCTGGCAGGACCTCTCGGCGCTGCTGCAACCGGGCCCCGACGGCACCTGGGAGGCCTCCCCGCGCGAGCATTTCGGCTTCCTGGACGCGATCGGCGACCCGGTCTTCGAGGGCCAGGTGCCGCCCGAGCTCATGCCCGCCGCCGTGATCGGCCAGGGCAAGCTGCTGCCGGACCAGTCCTGGGCGCCGCTCGCCACCGGCGAATTCCTGCTGGGCCACCCCGACGAATCGCAGGAGATCCCGGGTGCGGCCATGCCGCTCGACTTCAGCCGCAACGGCACCTTCTTCGCCTACCGCAAGCTGCATCAGAATGTCCGCGCCTTCCACGAATGGGTGGCCACCACCGCGCAGTCCTACGCCCGCGTGATGGAGATGCCCGAGGACGAGGCGCGCGAGACGCTGCTGGCCAAGATGGCCGGGCGCTGGACCGACGGCACGCCCATCGTCCTTGCCCCCACCTGGGCCGAGAAGCAGGCATTCAGCGCGAAGCTCGCCACCATGACCCCCATGGAGCAGATCCGCGCGCTGACCGACTTCACCTTCCGCGCCGACCCGCATGGCGCGAAATGCCCCTTCGGCGCGCATCTGCGACGGTCCAACACGCGCGACATGCTCGACCCCTATTTCTCCAGCGACGACCCGAAGAAATGGATGGGCTCGGCGCTGAACAACCGACGCCGCATCCTGCGCCGCGGCCTGCCCTATGGCCCGCCCGACGCCGAGGGCGACGACACGAAGGAGCACGGCATCGTCATGCTGGCGGGCTGCGCGAACCTGTTCCGCCAGTTCGAGTTCCTGCAGCAGCAATGGATGCAGTATGGGCTGGACTTCAACCAGGGCAGCGACGTCTGCCCCATCATCGGCAACCACGGCCGCGACTCCAAATTCGTGATCGCGGCGGACCCCGACAGCGGCAAGCCGCCCTTCTTCGCGACCGGCATGCCGCAATTCGTCGAGGTGCGCGGCGGCGACTACTTCTTCATCCCCTCCATGACGGCGCTGCGCATGATCGCCCAAGGCCTGGTGGACCCGACGTGATCCAGGCGATGGGCCTGCGGCTCGGCCTCTGGGGCGCCGGGTTTTCCGCGGCGGCCCGGCTGGCGGGACAGGGCCTCTCCGCGTGGCGCGCGGGGCGCTTGGGCGCGCTGCTGGGGCAGACGCCGTCGCAGCGGCTGGTGTTCGCCACGCTGCGCGCCTTCGCGCCCAACCTGGTGCTCAAGCGCCGCTTCATCACCGGCTACGAGAATGGCGGCACCGCCATCATCACCCGCCACGCCGACGTGACCGAGGTGCTGGAGCGCGAGGCCGACTTCGCCGTGGTCTATGAGCCGAAGATGCGCCTGATCACCGCGGGCGAGAATTTTTTTCTCGGGATGCAGGACAGCCCCGCCTATACGCGCGACGTGGCCGCCATGCGGCTTGCGGTGCGGCGAGAGGATGTGCCGCAGCATGTGATCCCCCTCGTGGCCGGGGAGGCCGCCGCCATCATGGGCCGCGCGGAGAATGGGCTGGATGTCGCCGCCCACCTCACGCGCCGCGTGCCCGCGCGCCTCGCCGCCCGCTATTTCGGCCTGCCCGAGGCCGATGAGGACCGGCTGATCGCCTGGACCACGGTGATGTTCTGGTACCTCTTCGTGGACCTCGCCGGCGAGGAGCACGTGACGCGCCCCGCGCTGGCCGCCGCGGCCGAATGCCGCGCGTGGCTGGACCAGGCCATCGCCGACCGTCACGCCCACCCCACCGACGCCGATGACGTGCTGAACCGCTGTCTCGCCCTCCAGGCGGCCGGCGTGCCGGGCATGGACGACCTCGGCATCCGCAACAACCTCATCGGGCTGCTGATCGGGCTGGTGCCCACGCTGTCCAAGGCCTCCATCCTGGCACTGGAAGAATTGCTGAAGCGCCCCGATGCGCTGGTCCAGGCCCAGGCCGCGGCGCGCGCCGATGACGATGCGCGCCTGGCCGACATCGTCTTCGAGGCGCTGCGCTTCTCGCCGATGAACCCCGTCATCTATCGCCGTGCCAACCGCACGGCGGTGCTGGCGCGCGGCACGCGGCGGGCGGTGACCATCCCGGCCGGGCACATGGTTCTGGCGTCGAACCTCTCGGCCATGTTCGACCCGCTGGCGCTGGAACGGCCGGAGGAATTCCGCCCCGGCCGCCCCTGGGACCAGTACATGCTCTGGGGCTACGGGATGCATGCCTGCTTCGGCGGGCACATCAACCGCGTGGCCATCCCTCATATCCTCAAGCCGCTGCTGCGCCGCGAAAACCTGCGCGCCGCCACCCCGCCCGACGGCGCCGGCACGCCCTTTCCCGCCCACTACGACCTGACCTTCGACCCGTGAGGCCACGCACATGAACTTCCATGGCAAGGGCCGCCCCATGACCGAGGCTGGCATGGCGGCGGCGCTGGAACATCTGGGCATGGACCCGGTGGCGGACCTGCCCGTGCTCTGGGCGGTGCTGCTGGTGGAAAGCCGCGGCTTCGGCTTCCTGCCCGACCGGCGCCCCAAGATCCTGTTCGAACGCCATGTCTTTCACAAGGAGACCGGCGGCCGCTTCGCGCAGGAGGCGCCGGACCTCTGCGATCCGCGCGGCGGCGGATACCAGGGCGGGACGGCGGAGTTCGAACGCCTCGGGCGCGCCCTGGCCCTCAGCCGCGCGCAGGGGCTGGGCGACGAGCCCGCCCTGCGCAGCGCGAGCTGGGGCATGGGCCAGGTGATGGGCTTCAACTGCACCCATTGCCGCTTCGACACCGCGGCCGCGATGGTCCGCGCCATGGCCGAGAGCGAGGACGCGCAGCTTCTGGCCATGGCCTGCTTCATCACCCACAACCGGTTGGACGCGAAGCTGCGCGCGCGCGACTGGACCGGCTTCGCCCGCCGCTACAACGGCGCCGGCTTCTGGAAGAACCAGTATGACGTGAAGCTGGCCGAGGCCCACGCGAAGTTCAGCGCCGGCGTCACCCGCGACGTGCGTGCGCGGGCGGCGCAGGGGGCGTTGCTCTACCTCGGCTACAACCCGGGCGAGCCCGACGGGCTGATCGGCCAGAACACCCGCCGCGCCGTCGCCGCCTTTCGCCGCGACGCCGGCCTGCCCGCCAGCGACGCGCTGACCGAAGCCACCTACAATGCGCTGATGGAGCGGGCCGGCCTCGCCTGACCCGCACTTCGCCCCAAAAGCCGCGCTTCACATGGACAGGGCAGGGGGGCGGTGACACAATATTGCCGCGATGCAGCAAACCCACCCCCTCGCTGAGAATGCGGCATGAACCAGACCACGCGTGTGAGCGGGGATGGCCTGGAAGCCCGGGTCCGGCATGACCTCGAATTCCTGAACCTGCCGCCGCGCAACTGGGTGCCGCCCCGCACCCGCGCGGGCCAGAAGCGGCTGGACGTGGTGGTGGTCGGCGCCGGCATGAACGGCTTCGCCGCCGCCGGCGCGCTCATCC
>JBHYDO010000342.1:0-4114 GCA_051860645.1 Roseococcus sp. | reverse complement strand
GCCAGCGCGGAACTGCGCCTCACCACCGAGCGCAGCCCCTTCCCGCAATGGCGCGACTTCCGCTTCGGCCTGGAGGACGAGGGTTTCGCGCCCGACCTCCTCCAGGTCGAGCCCGCGACCACCGACGCCGATGGCCGCGCGGTGCTGAGCCTCGCCTTGCCCCAGGCGCCGGACACCACCCGCCCGCTGCGTGGCGCGCTGACCGTCTTCGTGGAGGAGCCGGGCGGCCGCGCCTCCCGCGCCACGCTGGACCTCGCCGTGGCGGCACAGCCGCGCTTCCTGGGCCTCCGCGCGCCCGAGGCGGTGGATGCCGGCGCCGAGGCCGCCTTCGACATCGTGCTGACCGACGCCGAGGGCCGCCCGCAGGAGGGCGAGGTCACGCTGCGCCTGGTGCGCGAGCGGCCCGATTGGCGCATCGTCCTGCGCGGCGGCCAGGCGCGCTACGAGACCGTCTGGACCGATGAGCCAGTGGACAGCACGCCGCTGCGCCTCACCACCGGAACCCCCGGCCGCTTCGCCCGCACCCTTCCCTTCGGCCGCTACCGGCTGGAGGCGCAGGAGGTGGGCGGCATGGCGCTGGCATCGGTGCGGCTGCGCGCCGGCTGGGTGGCCAGCGAAAGTGCGGAGGTGCCCGACAAGGTGGATGTCGCCGCCGACCGCCGCCTCTACGCCCCGGGCGAGACGGTGACGCTGCGCATCACGCCCCCCTTCGCCGGCCGAGCGACCGTGGCCGTGCTGACCGACCGTCTGCTCTCGCTCCGCGAGGTGGAGGTGCCCGAGGCCGGCACCGAGATCACCCTGCCGGCCGACGCCGCCTGGGGCCCGGGCGCCTATGTGGCCGTGACGGTGCACCGCCCGGAAGCCGGCCCGCAGCAGCCCGGACGGGCGCTCGGCCTCGCCTGGGTGCAGATGGATCCTGGCTCCCGCGCGCTGGCCGTGGCGCTGGATGCGCCCGAGCGGGTGCGGCCCAACACGCGGCTCGACCTGCCCGTCGCCATCACCGGCGCCAGCGGCCCGGTGCGCCTGACGCTCGCCGCCGTGGACGAGGGCATCCTGCGCCTGACGCGCTTCGCCACCCCCGACCCGCTGGCGCACTACATGGGCCGCCGCACGCTCGGCGTGGACCTGCGCGACGACTATGGCCGCCTCATCCCGCCGCCCGACGGCACGCCGGTGGCACTCCGCCAGGGCGGCGACGACGTGGACGCGCTGGCGGCCCTCACGCCCCCGCAGCGCAACGTGGTGCTGTTCAGCGGCGTGGTGGAGACGGACGCGCAGGGCCGCGCGACCATCCCCCTCGACATCCCCGACTTCGCGGGCGAGTTGCGCCTGATGGCCGTGGCCTGGGCCGGGCCGCGCGTGGGTTCGGCCGCGCGCACCGTGGTCGTGCGCGACCCGCTGCTGGCGGAATTCCTGCTGCCGCGCTTCCTGGCCCCCGGCGATGAGGCTGCGGCGGCGCTGCTGCTGCACAACCTGGAACTGCCCCCGGGCGAGGTGGCCGTCACGCTTACCTCCGAGGGCGCCGTGGCGCTGGCCGGCGAGGCCCGCCTCACCGTCCGCCTCGGCACCGGCGAGCGTGCCCAGCCGCCGCTGGCCCTGCGCGCCGTGGCCCCCGGCGAGGGCGTGCTGCGCCTCTCCGTCACCGGGCCGCAGGGCTTCGCCGCGATGCGCGAAGCCCGCATCACCGTGCGCTCCTCGCGCCCCATCGCGACGGCGCTCTCGACGCTGGAGGTCGCGCCCGGCGCGCAGGCCCGCATCGCCCCCGACGCCGCCGCCTTCCTGCCCGGCTGGCGCGCCGTGGCCCGCCTCGGCCCGCCCGTGCGCTACGACGCGGCGGGCATGCTGGCGGCACTCCAGGCCTTCCCGCTGGCCTGCCTGGAGCAGGTCTCCTCCCAGGCCATGGCGATGGCCGCGGCCATGAACGAGGGCAGCCCGGCGCGCGACGCCGTGGCCTTGCAGCGCGCGGTGGACGGCATCCTCTCCCGCCAGCGCTTCGACGGCAGCTTCGGCCTGTGGTCCGCCCAGGGGGAGCCGGAATTCTGGACCTCGGCCTATGCGGTGGAGGCCCTGCTGCGGGCGCGGACGGCCGGCGCCGCCGTGCCCGAGGCGCCGCTGCTGGCCGCGCTCAACGACCTCGACGAGCGGCTGGAAGCAAGCCCCAACGAGCCCACCGATTTTGCCGCCCAGGCGGCCCGGCTGAACGCCCTCTCCCGGGCGGGCCGCCACCGGCTGGGCGCGGCGCGGCGCCTGCTGGAGGTGGCACCCCGCCTGCCCACGCCCCTGGCGCGTGCGCAGTTGGCGGCCAGCTTCGCCCGCGCGGGCGACCTGGAGCGGGCCGGCCTCGCCTTCGCCGAGGCCCTGGCCGCGCCCGAGCGGCGCGACTGGCTGTATGACTACGGCAGTGCCGCGCGCGACGCGCTGGCGCTGCTGGTCCTGGCGCGCGAGTCGGGCCTGCCCGCCGCCATGCAGCGCGATGCCGCCGCCCGGCTGCCCGGGCCGGAACTGACGCCCGCCATCGCCTCCACCCAGGAGCAGGCCTGGGCGGTGCTGGCCGCGGCCACGCTGGGCCGCGATGGGCGCCCGGTCCGCGCGAGCCTGGACGCCGCCCCCATCACCGCCCGGGTGCTGGACGTCACCGGTGGCGGCCGGCTGCTGAACCAGGGCGACGCGCCGCTCACCGTGCAGGTGGCCGTCTCCGGCACGCCCGCCCAGGCCCGGCCCGCGGGCCGCCAGGGCATGACCATCCGCCGGCGCTTCCTGGCGCTCGACGGCCAGGCGCAGAGCCTCGATGCCCTGCGCCCCGGCGTGCAGTTCCTGCTGGTGCTGGATGCGCGGGCCGACAGCGGCCAGGACCACATCGTCATGGTGACGCAGGGGCTGCCGGCGGGGTGGGAAATCGTCTCCCGCCTGCCGGGCGGCGCGGTGCCGGGCTTCCCGGCCCTCGGCGACCTGCCCCAGACCGACGCCATGCCGGCGCTGGACGACCGCCTCGCCGCCGCCGTCACCTTCCGCGACGGCGTGCGGGAGACGCGCATCGCCGCACGCATCCGTGTGGTGACGCCGGGCCGGTTCGAGCTGCCGGGGGCGGAGGTGGTGGACATGTATCGCCCGGCCTTCTTCGCCCGTCAGAATGTGGCGCGCATCACCGTCAATCCGTGAGCGGGCCATCCATGGGCTGACCATCCGAGATCCCACCGTCCAGGATCTGGGCCAGCACCTCGCCGCGCTGTGCCTCGCCCGGCGCCGCGCCAGGCAGGCCCAGCAGCCGGCAGCCGAAGATCGCCGCCGCCTCCGCCCCGGCGGGGGCGGCCGTCAGCAGCGCGTCGGCCGCGGTCAGCACCGCCGGGCCCTCCGCCGGGGGCATGCCGGGCAGGCCCAGCCGGGGCCAGGCCCAGGCGTGGTCGGTGACGAAGCCCTCACGCGCGCGGCGGCAGGGCTCCGGGCGGAACCGCCCCGCCCCGTCGCGCAGCAGCGCGAGCAGCCCGGCCTCGCAGCCGGGTGCCGCGGTGTCGAGCCACAGCCGCGGGCGCCGCGCACCCGGCCAGCCACGCGCGATGGCGACGCCGCCCAGCGCCGCATCCTCGGCCGAGAGCGGCAGTTCGGCGGCCCAGCGGCCGACATCGAACCCGCCGGCGTGGGGGCCGAAGAGGTAGGCCTCCTCGATCAACTGGCGGTGGCGCCGGCCCACATTGTCGGGCGCGAGGGCGGCGAGCGCCCAGTCCCGGCCGGCCTGCCCCAGCGCCTGCCGCGCGCCGGAGGAGGCCAGCAGCTCCCGCAGGGCCTGCGCCAGGTCCGCCTCGGTGAAGGCATCGGGGATGGTGCGGCAGGCTTCGCCGGGCAGCTCCGCCATGGCCCCATGGGCATTCACCACGACGGGCAGCCCGGCCATCAGCGCGTCCTTCACCGCACCCGAGGTCTCGCCCGTGCTGTCGGCGCGCAGCTGCACGGCCATGTCCGCGGCGGCCAGCCACTGGCGGTAGCTGCGCGTGGGCAGCCGGCCGGTCACGGTGACGCGGGCCGCGAGGTTCAGCCGGGCCGCGGCTCCGGTGATCCGCGCATCCAGCCCGTCCTGCGCGCCGCCCACGAAGACGAGCCGCGCGCCGGGATGCTCGGC
>JBHYDO010000341.1:0-4130 GCA_051860645.1 Roseococcus sp. | reverse complement strand
GAGAGCGCCTCGGTCACGGGCAGCCCCCAGCCCTCGTAGAAGCTGTTGAACACGGTGAAGAGACAGCCTTCGTAGAGCCGCGCCAGCAGCGCATCGCCCACGTCGCGGAGCCAGACCACGTTGCGGCGCAATTCCGGCGCGTTCTCCAGCAGGCGACGGGCCGGCTCGGCGGCGAAGCCCTCGCGCCCCACCAGAACGAGCCGCGGCAGCGCATGCTCGCCGTGGCGGCGCAGCAGCGTCAGCCAGGCATGCAGCAGCAGCGGCTGGTTCTTCCGGCTCTCCAGCGTCGAGACGCACAGCACATAGGGGCGGCCATCCGCCAGCGCATCCGGCAGGGGCGGCGAATCCCCCTCCCCCAGCGGCGGCAGCGGCGCATCCAGCGGCATGGTCGAGACTGGAATGTCCAGGTCAGGCAGCAGGCGGCGCTGCCAGTCCCGGAAATCCCGCGCGGCGCAGGCGCTGATGGCCACCACCTGGTCCGCCTGGAGGCAGACCGAAAGCAGATTCTCGGCAAAGCCGATGGTGAGTGCCGGCGTGCAGTGCTCCGGCACCACGAGCGGGATGGCGTCGTAGAACAGAGCGCAGAGCGCCACCCCATGGGCCTGGCGCAGCTCCCGCAGGCGGCGCATCTGGCCGGGCACCTGGAAGGGCTGGCCGGGGGTGAAGACACGGTCACCGCTGGCGAAGCGAAGTTCGGGGGCGGCCTGGTGGGCCTCCGCCAGGCTGGCCTGCGCCGCCACCCAGTCCGGCGCCGCCGGGTCCGCGCCGCGCCGTGCGGTGGCCAGCAGCGCCAGCAATTCCCTCGCCGGCAGGGGGCGGAAGCGGCGGCTGGCGGGCTCGAAGGCCATGGGTTCGAGCAGGGACGGCTCCGGCCCCGCCAGCGCGGCCTCCGTCAATGCCATCTGGACCCGCGGCACGCCGAGCGGCAGCCGGTTGATCCGGAAGTAGTGCAGCAGGTCCGTCAGGTCGGCGAGGATGCGGGCCATGCGTCAGCTGCGCCCGTAGGTGTCCTCGATGCGCACGATGTCGTCCTCGCCGAGGTAGGAGCCCACCTGCACCTCGATCAGGTGCAGCGGGATCATGCCGGGATTCTCCAGGCGATGGATGCAGCCGAGCGGCAGGTAGACCGCCTGGTTCTCGCTCAGCAGCAGGCTCTCGGCGTCGCGGTTCACGCGGGCCGTGCCCTTCACCACCACCCAGTGCTCGGCGCGGTGGTGGTGCTTCTGCAGGGAAAGCTTGCCGCCCGGCCGCACGACGATCTCCTTCACCTGGAAGCGGTCGCCCATGATCAGGCCGGAATAATGGCCCCAGGGGCGATAGACGCGGCGATGCGCCCCGGCTTCCGGCGCGCCCTCGGCGCGCAGGCGCTCCACCACCTTCTTCACGTCCTGCGCGCGCGAGCGCGGCATGGCCAGCACGGCGTCCTCGGTGACGATGATCACGGCGTCGTCCAGCCCCAGCACGGCGGTGCGGATGCCCTCGCTGCGCACCAGGCAGTTGCGCGAATCGACGGCGGTGACGGGGCCCTGCAGCGCGTTGCCCGCATGGTCGCGCGCGGCGATGGCCCAGAGCGCGTCCCAGCTGCCCACATCCGACCAGCCCAGCTCGGCCGGGATGACGGCGGCGTGGTCGGTGCGCTCCATCACCGCGTAGTCGATGGAGATGGAAGGCGCGGCGCGGAAGGCCTCGGCGCCCAGGCGGATGAAGTCGAGATCGCGCGAGGCCGCCTCCAGGGCGGCGCGGGCGGCGGCGATAACGGAGGGCGCGTGGCGCTCCAGCTCGGCCAGCAGGGTGCCGGCGGTGGCCACGAACATGCCGCTGTTCCACACATGCTTGCCATCGGCCAGGAGGGCGGCGGCGGTGGCGGCGTCGGGCTTCTCGGTGAAGCGCGCCACCGCGTGCACGGCGGGCGCGCCGGGCAGGGGTGCGCCCATCTCGATGTAGCCGAAGCTGGTCTCGGGCGCGGTCGGGCGCATGCCGAAGGTGACGATGCGGCCGGTCTCGCGCGCGGCGGCGGCCGCCTGGCCGAGCGCCACATGCAGGGCGGGCACGTCGTCGATGGCAGCGTCGGCGGCCATGATCCAGAGCACCGCACCCGGCGCCTCCTCGGCCACCAGGGCAGCGGCAGCGGCGATGGCCGGCGCGCTGTTGCGGCCCTCCGGCTCCAGCAGGATGCGCGGCGCCTCGATGCCCGCCTCGCGCAACTGCTCCGCGATCAGGAAGCGGTGCGCCTCGTTCGCCACGACCACGGCGGGCGCGAAGCCCGGGCCGACCGCGCGCAGCGCCGTCTCCTGTATCATGCTGCGGGCGGAGACAAGCGGCCAGAACTGCTTGGGATACCCCTCGCGCGAAAGCGGCCAAAGGCGGGTTCCCGTGCCCCCGGACAGCAGGACGGGCACGATGTCGTTCAGGCTCATGCGAAATGGCTTCCTGTGGTCTGGACGCGGCATGTTGGGCGGGGCGACCTTGTCCCGATCGGTGGTCGGAGGCAAGTTGCGCCGATGTCGCATGACGCGCCGCGGGTCTGGCCCCGGGTCTGGATGGACGGCTTCGGCCTCTCGCTCGTGGGCGGCACGGGCATCGCGACCTATTCCCGTGGTTTGGCCGCCACTTTGGGCGAAACCGGGCTCGGCCTGGGGCTGCTTTATGGCAGGCCGATGGCCGACGGCGGCGACCCCATGGCGCGCGAGATCGCCTTCTTCGACAGCCAGACCCGGCTGCGCCGCCCGCTGCAGCGCCGGCTGCTGGGATTGTGGGGCCCGCAGCGCGCCACGCCGGTGCAGGCCACGGGCGCGGTGGAACGCGGACTGACCTCGGCCGGCCTGCACCAGACCTTCTCGACCTCCAACGTACCGCCCTCTGACGCGCTGTGGAATGCCAACGACATCTTCGGCCGCGCCGTAGTGAACATGCGGGTGCGGGGGCGGCTGCTGCACCTGGCGGCGCAGGGCGGGCCGCCGCCCGCGCTGATGCACTGGACGCACATGCACGGGCTGCGCCTGGATGGCGCGCGCAACGTCTACACCATCCATGACGCCATCCCGCTGCGCCTGCCCTGGGCCACGCTCGACCACAAGGGCGCATGGCTGCGCACCGCCCGCGCCGTGGCCGCCAGCGCCGAGCACATCGTCACCGTCTCCGAGCACTCCCGCCGCGACCTGATCACGCTGCTGGGCATCCCGGAGGAGCGGATCACCAACACCTACCAACCCGTGTTCCCGCCGAGCCATGGCCTCGATCCGCGCATGTCGCGCGAGCGGCTGGCGGCGGTGTTCGGGCTGGAGGACCGCGGCTACCATCTCTGCCTCTCGGCGGTGGACCCCCGGAAGAACCTGGCGCGGGCGCTGGACGCCTATGTCGCCTCGGGCATCAGCCGGCCCATGGTGATCGTGGGCGGCAAGAGCGGCAATGCCGAGCCGGAGCTGCGCCTGCTGACGGAGGCGAACGGCACCCTCTCCCGCGACGGGCGCATCCGGCACCTGGGCTACCTGCCGCGCACAGATGTGGACGTGCTGCTGCGCCATGCCCGCAGCCTGTGCTTCCCCACCCTCTACGAAGGCTTCGGCCTGCCTGCCATCGAGGCCATGCAGGCCGGCACGGCGGTGCTGACCTCCGACGTCTCCTGCATGCCCGAGGTGGTGGGCGATGCCGCGCTGAAGGTCGATCCCACCGATCTGCGCGCGCTGACGGAAGCGATGATCGCGCTCGATGGCGATGACGAGCTGCGCGCCCGGCTGGAGGCGGAGGGGCCCGCCCGCGCCGCCCAGTTCAGCCCCGCGCGCCACCGGACCCGCCTCGCGGCGCTGCATGCGCGGCTGGGCGTGCCCTTCGCGGAGACCGCTGCATGACGACCCTTCGCGCCGCCGAACTGCTGCATGGCACCGACGAGGATGTGGTGGTGAACCTCTACCTTGGCGTGCTGGGCCGCTGGCCCGACGAGCCGGGCTTCGCCCACCACCTGGAGTTCATCGCCGGGCGACCGGAGCGCCGGGCCGAGGCGCTGGCGCGCATCGCGGCCAGCGAGGAGGCGCAGGCCCGCGGCCGCCCCCTCGACCCCGACCCCGGCCCCGTCCCGCCCGAGCAGGCGCTGGCCACGCAGATGCGCCTGCGGACCGATTGGTTCCGCCAGG
>JBHYDO010000340.1:0-4206 GCA_051860645.1 Roseococcus sp. | reverse complement strand
GCAGGTCATCGCCCGCCGTCAGCGTGACGCCGCCGAACAGCGTGACGGGCCCCGCATTGGCGGCATTCTCGCCGATCGTGACCTGCGCCGGCAGGCTGCCAAGCTGGGCGGGCTCCGGCGCATTGCGGACAGTGATCGCGAAGCTGGTGCGCAGCCCGGCGGAGACGGCCGTGACCTCGTGGATGTTGTCGCCGCCGGCATCGGCGGGCCGTTCGAAATCCGGCGCCGCGAGGAAGCGCAGCGCGCCGCTGGCCGGATCAATGGTGAACAGCGCGGCATCGGCGCCCTCCAGCGACCAGCCACCGGCGCCGGCATCGGCCGGCTGCCAGAGGAGCGGCCGCGTGTTCTCGACCGTCTCGATCGCGACATCGGCCACCGGCGAAGGTGCCGGCGGCACCGGCGAGATCGCCACATCGATCGTGCGGGCGATGGCGGTGCCATCATCCTCGACCAGGCTGACCTGGAGCCGGCGCAGCGGCGCAGGTACCAGGCTGTCGTTCGCGAAGGCGAGGCTCTCCACCAGCGCCTCGACCGCGGCGTCGGGGAGGTTGGGCAGCAGGTCCACGAACAGCCAGCTCCCCGCCCCGCCCGACCACCGGCCGATCGCGGCACCGGCGAAGGTGACCATCGCGCCGTCGAGCCCGATGCCGCCCGGCTCGGGCAGGATCGTCACGCGGTCTCCGGCCAGCAGGCCGCTGACGACGAGCTGGGTCGGCGCCGCATCGCCCCGCTGGTAGCTGACCTCCGTGTCGAGGCGCTGCGGGCCGGCCTGCACATCGGCCTCCAGCAGGTCGCGCTTCGCCACGACATCGGTGAAGGTCGCGTAGTCGCGGGCGTCGGTGACGGTGATGGCGACCGGGTAGCTGGTGGTGGCCCCGTTGGCCGTGGCGAGGATCGCGATGTCGTAGACATTGTCGCCGTCGGCGTCGCCCGGTGCCTCGAAGTCCGGCGGTGCCACGAAGCGCACGGCGCCCGCCGCATCCAGGGTGAACAGCGCGGCGTCAACGCCGGCGAGCGAGAACGTGATCGCATCGCCCTCCGGGTCCACGACCTGGGCCTGGTAGGCGATGCCGGTGCCGTTCTCGACGAAGCTCGCCGCGCCGGTGGAGAGGAAGCGCGGCGCGTCATCCTCCGCGGTCACCCTCACCGTGATGCGCGCCGCGCCGGGCGGGCCGTCATTCAGCAGCACCCGGAAGGCGCCAGCCCCGGAGCCGACCACGAGGTCGGTGTAGCCATCGCGGTTGAGGTCCACGGCCGCGGGGGTTGCGAGCTCGCCCGCGTCGAACCCGTCGAAGGGGTTGTCCGTGCCCGCCAGCTCGACGAAGCCGGACCCCGTGTTGCGCCAGCTGCGCAGCGTGCCCTCGGCGGTGCCGACAACGAGGTCGAGCCGCCCGTCGCCATCCAGGTCCAGCAAAGCGGGGGCCGCGTTGAAGCCCACGTCGATGCCGGCGAAGGGGTTGCTGGCCCCGGTCAGCGCGACCCAGCCGCCCGGGGTGTTCTGCCAGGTGAAGAGCTCGCCCGCCTTGTTGCCGATCACCATGTCGGGGCGGCCATCGCCGGTGATGTCGCCAAAGGTCGGCTTGGACGCATCCCCCACGTCGATGTTGCGCACGGCCATCAGCCCGGTGGCGTCGAAGCCCACCGGGAAGAAGCGCTCCGGCGTCTCGCCCACGCCGTTGTAGCCGGAGTGGAAGGTGGCGTAGAGGCCGCCCTGCGCCCAGCCGAACACCATGTCCGGCCGCCCGTCGCCGGTGATGTCCATGAAGGCGGGCGCGCTGTCGGGGGGGGTGAAGGAGAAGTCGTAGGTCTCGAAGGGATTGCGGCCGCTCCAGGGCTGGAACACCCCGCCATTGTTCTGCAGGCTTTGGATGCGGCCGCTGGCCGAACCCCAGACCAGGTCCGCATCCCCGTCATTGTCGAGGTCGGCGAAGCTGGGCGCGCTGTAGGCGCCGGGGGCCAGGCCCGCGAAGGGATTGGCGCCGCCGGTCGTTTCCGTGAAGCCCGGCGTCCAGGGGCCGCCGAGGTTGCGGCCCTCGGTGTCCACCACGTCGATCGTGAGCACGCGCGTCGCCGCCGGCGTGTCGCTGGTGGTGCTGTAGCCGAGCGCCCCGGCCAGCGCCTCCACCGCGGCACCGGTGGCCGCGCCGTTGAAGGTGATGGTCAGCGGCACGCCGTCCCGTCCGCCCGCGATGGTGCCCACCACCACGCCCTCGTAGCGGACGGTGCCGTTGAACCAGGGTTCGACCTGGCCGGGGCCGCTGCCCTGGTTCATCACGGTCAACACATCGCCCGCCACCAGGCCGGAGACGACCAGCCGCGCGGGGATCGCGCCGTCACCGAGGTTGAAGGCGACCTCGGGGGCGAGCGGCAGCAACGCCGCATTGGCCGCGTTCTCGGCGAAGGTGACCTCGGGAGGAAGGCCGGCCAGGCTGCTGGCGTCCACCCGGTTGGTGACGGTCAGGGCGAGGTCCCGGGTGCTGCTCAGCGTGCCGTCGGAGGCGGTGACGACGAGGCGGTAGATGTTGTCCCCATCGGCATCGCGCGGGGTCTCGGCATCCGGCGCCCGGCGGAAGCGCAGCGCGCCGGCCGCGTCCATCTCGAACAGCGCCGCGTCCGTCCCGCCCAGCGAGAACAGCACCGCGCCGCCTTCCGGGTCGGTGGCGCGGGCCTGGTAGGCGATGCCCGTGCCGCCCTCGGCGAAGCTGGCGCTGGCCGAGGAGGTGAAGACCGGCGCCTCGTCCACGTCGGTGACGGTGATGGTGACGGCGATGTCGGTCGCGCCATTCGCGTTCTTCGCCGTCAGGATCACGTGGTAGACGTTGTCGTCGTCCTCGTCGCGCGGAGCCTCGAAGTCCGGAACGCGGTCGAAGCGCAGCGCGCCGCTCGCGTCGATGGTGAAATCCCCGGCATCGGTGCCGAAGACCGCCCAGCTCGTGATGTTCGGCCCGGTCCCCTGATAGGCGATCCCGGTGCCCCGCTCCGCGAAGCTCGCGGTGTTGCCCGAGGTGATGATGGGGAGTGAGCCAGACATGTTTCGCGCCCTCGACCTGAACGGGTTGCGCCGAAACCGGCCGGCGCGACGGCCGGCGCCGCGCGCTGTGCCGCGAAGATCGCGGCCACCCCCTTGCCCGTATGCGGCGGGCAGCCGGACTCTATGGAGCGCGCCGACGCGCTGGCAGATGCATCACGATGCAAGGACGTGCATTGTCATGCACGGTGCTGTGAGGCGCGCGGAATGGTGGAGGATCCCCGGGGCCTGGCTGGTGCATGCGCCGGGGCCGCGCCCATGTCTGGACTGCGGCATGGTGCATGCCGCGCGGCTTTCCGCCTGCGGGCACGGTGGCCCGGCGCCCACGACCAAAGGGCGCCCGGCCCTACCGCCCGCAGATCGTGCGGGCCGCGGCGACGGCCTCGGCGGATTCCGGCGCCAGCCCCTGGGCGATCTCCTCGGCATCGCAGGCGAGGCTGTGTTCCGCCCCCACGGTCAGAACCATGCCCTGCGGCGCCGCGATGGGGCCCAGCTGGAAATGTTGCAGCAGCGCGGAGGGCAGGGCGTGCTGCAGCCCGCGGCCGTTCTGGCGGACCAGGCGCCGCAGCGCCTCGCCCTGCCATCCGGGCTCCGGGTCGTCATCCAGGCGCAGCCCCATCAGCCGGGTCGCCGCCGCCGGGCCGCGCAGGGAGGAGGCGGAGGAGGAGCCGATGCCGTCAATGACCATGGCCTTGCCCGTGGTGGTCCCGTTGAGCACCCCGAAGGCCACGCTGTCGCCCGGCGCATCCTCCTCCAGGATCATGTAGAGAAGCTTGCGGATCGCAAAGAGCGGGCCCACGGCGCGCCAGGTGCCGTGCACCCCGCCCTGCGCCGCCATGCGCAGCACCTTTCCGTGCGGGGCGATGCCGGCCAGGTAGCCGACCACCCCGGGCCGTTGCGGATTTTGCACGCTGGCATGCAAGAGCAGCCAGAAGCCAGCATAGGTCGCCGCGCTGGCGGCGATGTCGGGGGCGGCAGCCACGAGTTGCTGCAGCATCACCGGCGCCGGATCGGCTGGCGCCACGGCCCTGTGTGCGAAGCGGGCGGTGAAGGAGGCCAGGGGCAGGCGCCAATCGGCGCGGCTGAAGCCAGGCAATTCCTCGGCGATGGCGGTGGTCAGCGCCGCGAGGCTCGTCTCCCCGGGCTGAACCTGTCCTGCCACCCAGCGCTGCGACACC
>JBHYDO010000339.1:0-4224 GCA_051860645.1 Roseococcus sp. | reverse complement strand
CGCAGTCCTGGCGGGGCAGAGCATCGGGCTGGTCGGCATCTCGTTGGCCTTCGGCCTGACGGTGCTGACCATGGCCTATGCGCTGGGACATGTCTCGGGCGGGCATTTCAACCCGGCGGTGACGCTGGGCGTGGTGGCCGCGGGCCGCATGGACCCCGACGACGCCATTCCCTACATGATCGCGCAGGTGGCCGGCGGCATCCTCGCGGCCATGGTGCTCTGGTTCATCGCAAGCGGCGTTGCGGGCGGGCACGACCTCGCAGCGCGAGGCCTCGCGCAGAACGGCTATGGCGCGGCTTCGCCTGGCGGCTACTCGATGGCCGCGGCCTTCCTGACGGAGATGCTGTTCACATTCCTGTTCCTCATGGTGATCCTCGGTGCGACGGCCAAGAAGGCACCGGCAGGCTTCGCGCCGCTGGCCATCGGCCTCTGCCTGACGCTGATCCATCTCGTCACCATCCCGGTGACGAACACCAGCGTGAACCCTGCGCGCAGCACCGGCCCCGCCCTCTTCGCCGGGGGACTCGCGGTGCAGCAGCTCTGGCTGTTCTGGCTGGCGCCGATGCTGGGTGCCGTGCTGGCCGGGCTGGCCAACCGCTTCACCGAAGACGACGCCTAGAGCAGATCCCTATCAGGTGGAACCACCTGATCGGGTGAAGATGCTCGTGAAAACAAGGCGCTAGAGGCGTCGCCGTGAGCCAAGACGAACGGAAACGACTCTAGCGCGTCCGTGCCGTGAGGCAGGGGCTGTTGCCTGCCGCAGCAGCTCCGTTCGTGACGGCGACAGACCAGATCCACGGGCTGTCGCTGCATGACGGCCGCCCTGCCGCGCCGTCACCATGCCATCGGCGTCAGCCAGGCGGGTGCGTGGCCCACCAATGTCGCGCGATCTCCTCGCGCCGCGCGACCCAAACATCGCCGCAGGCCACCACGTGGTCCAGGAAGCGCGCCAACGCCGCGGCGCGGCCGGGGCGGCCCACCAGGCGGCAATGCAGCCCCACGCTCATCATGCGGCCGCCCTCTGCCCGGAGCAGGTCGCAGGCGCCACGCAGATGGTTCTCGAAGCCCTGCGGGTCACCGAAGCCGGGCGGCACGGCGAACTTCATGTCGTTGTTGTCGAGCGTGTAGGGCAGGATGAGGTGCGGCTTGCCAGCCACCTGCACGTAATGCGGCAGATCGTCATCATAGGCGTCGCTGTCGTAGAGGAAGCCGCCATGCTCCACCACCAGGCGGCGCGTGTTGGGCGACATGCGGCCGGTATACCAGCCCACAGGGCGACGGCCGGCCAGGCGCTCGATGGTCTCCACGCAGCGGGCGATGTCGGCGCGTTCCTCGGCCTCGCTCATGCCGTGGTAGTCGATCCAGCGGAAGGCGTGGCTGGCGACCTCGTGGCCCTGGTCGGCGAAGGCGCGCGTGACGGTCGGGTTCAGTTCCAGCGCGCGACCCACCCCGTAGACGGTCAGCTTCAAGCCGCGTTCAGCGAAGAGGCGAAGGATGCGCCAGACGCCCGCCCGCGCGCCGTAGTCGAATTGGCTTTCCACGCTGCGGTTGCGGGCACCCATGGTGGGGGCGCCGCCGGGAACCTCATGCAGGTAGGCCTCGCTGCCGGCATCGCCGTTCAGCACGGTGTTCTCGCCGCCCTCCTCGTAATTCAGCACGAACGAGAGGGCGAGCCGCGCGCCCCCTGGCCATTTCGGATCCGGCGGGTTGGGGCCGTAGCCCAGGAAATCGCGCGGGAAGCCGGTGCCGTCGTCGAGGATATGCGTCATGTCTCCAGACTTCCTGAGCCAAGGCGCGCGGGTCAAGGGGCGCGTGACTGCTCCCGCATCCGGCGGTCACCCTGAATGCCTGATGCGTCGGACCGGAACATCGCCACGCGGCGCGGTGACAGCGCGCCGGTTAGGCGGCAAGAGTGCGTGCCATCCTTCAAGGAGAGACTCCATGGCCCTTATCCGGATTTCCGGCGCCGCCGCGTTGATAGGCCTGCTGGCCGCCTGCGCCGACCCGGCGAGCACGACGCGCTTCCCCGCCCCCGTCCTGACCGGTGACGCGGCGCCGCTCGCCGCCGCGCCGGCCCCGGCCGCGACGCCCGCCCCCGCCGCCCCGCCCGAGCACGGCAGCGAGCGTGCCTTTGTCGTGTTCTTCGAGGAATGGTCCGCGAACCTGTCCGAGCCTTCGCAGCAGGGCCTGGCACGCGTCGCACAGATGGCGCAGGCCAACCCGCGCGTGGGCGTGCTGGTGCTGGGCTATACCGGGCCGCGTGGCAGCGGCGAGGCCAACGCCCTGCTGGCCCGGCTCCGGGCGCGGATGGTGGCCGATGCGCTGATCACAAAGGGCATCATGGCCTCGCGCATCCGCATCCTGTCGCGCGGTCCGACGCCGGGCTTCGAGAGCCTGGAAAGCCGCCGCGTGGAGGTGCGGATCGACGACGGGCGGCGCTGACCACCTGCCGCGCGGGACACTGCCGCGCCAGCCACGCTGGAACATGCGGAGCGATCCACCCAGCGCGCGCTCGAAGCTGTGGTCGATCCGGAGCGAAATCGGCGCGCGCGGAAACTTGATGGCGCGCAGCGTCTTTTGCGCGCGGCGCACGACCTCCGGGCTGCGCGACGACAGGCCGGTGCACAGCAGCCGGTACTGCTTCAGGACGATAAGCTTGGCGTGCTACTTTACCTGGTGCACCAGCACGACTGTCGCCGCGCCGCCGGATACCCTCAGCATCTCCCAGGCCAGGCCCTCGGCGGCGAGGGCGGCCAGCGTCTCCTTCACCGCCGCGCCCCCTCTGAGAGAGCCATGTCCACCGCCTCGTCGCCGGGCGCGCCCAGCCCTTCGCGGAAGGCCCGCAGGATGCACGCGCTGGAGGCCTGCTTCACCGCATCCTGCCGCCGCACCTCCAGCCGGCCGGTTCGGTCCAGCTCCTCCTGGAAGACGGGATACTCCCGTCGGGAGGCAAGCAACGCCTCGGCCTCGCTTGGCGCGGGCAGCAGGCCGGCCAGCCTCATCTGGTGCAGCGAATCCGGGATGTAGGGTGCGCAGCTCTGCCGGCCGTTCGATGACCAGGTCCGGGGTAGCGTCCGCGGAGGTGGTGGAAAATCCGGCGATGTCCCGGGTGTAGGGCTAGGGTGGCCATCGCCGAAGGGCGGAACGACCGGAGATGCGAGGCACGCGGCCAAGCCAGGGCTTGAACCATGATCGGCGCTTCAGTCAGCGCCGATCATGGCCCAGGGCGCGAGGCGTGGCGCCGGCATCCCCGCAACGCGCGGCCGGCGAGGGCCGCCGAGGGCCTCAGTATCCCGCGGAGAAATCCACCAGGTTGATCAGCGGGCGCCCCTCGCGCGCGCGTTGCAGGTTTTCCACCACCTGCGGCGCCGCGCTGGACGGGATGGTGATGCTGGCCGCGTGCGGCCACACCAGCACCTTGGGGTGGGACCAGAAGGCGTGGCCGGAAGGCAGCGGCTCAGGTTCGAACACATCGAGCGCCGCACCGGCGATGTGCCCGGAATCGAGCGACGCCAGCAGGTCGTCCGCCACCACATGCCCGCCGCGCGCGGCGTTGATCAGGAAGGCCCCGCGCGGCAGCAGGGCGAGGCTGCGCGCATTGATCACGCCACGCGTGTCGGGCGTCAGTGGAAGCAGGCAGACCAGGATGTCGGTCTGCGCCAGCATCGCGTCCAGGCCCGCCGCCCCATGGAAGGTCTCGACGCCGTCCCGGCGGCGCGGATTGCGCGTCCAGCCCATCACGGGGAACTCCAACGCGCGGATGGCCCGCGCCGCGGCACTGCCGAGTTCGCCCAGGCCCAGCATGCCCACGCGGCGCTTGTGCGTGTCCGGCGCGGGCAGCTCGTTCCACACGCGCGCGGCCTGCTGCGCGCGGTACTCGGGGTCCTGCCGGTGGAAGCGCAGCACGTTCAGCAGCACCCACTCGGTCATGCCCTGGGTGAGCCGCGCATCCTTCAGCCGCGCCACCGGCACGCCGGGCGGAGGCCCGGGCTGGCGCAGCAGGTGGTCCACGCCCGCCCCCATCGAGACGATGAGCTTCAGGTTCGGATAGCGGCGCAGCTCCGCCATGTCGTGCTGCGTCCAGCACACGGCGGCCTCGATGCCGGCCGGGTCGCCCACCTCGGGGAAGAGGCGGATGTCGAGGCTCGGGTCCACCTCCAGCAGCGCGGCGCGCCAATCCTGCATGGTGGCGGCTTTGGTGGAGAGCAGGATGGCCATTCAGGA
>JBHYDO010000338.1:0-4234 GCA_051860645.1 Roseococcus sp. | reverse complement strand
AACAGCGGCGAGGCGTCATACTTCACCCGCGCCTTCAGCCCCGCCCAGTTGTTGCGGAGGTAGTGCACCGGAATGACGCCGAGGTCACGGGTGGCGATGCGCATGGCCTGGCGGGTGAGTTCGGTGCGGCGCGCCTCGTCCATCGTCTGCAGCGCCTCGGCCAGCGGCGCGTCCATCTCGGGGTTGGAGTAGAGCAGGCGGTTGAAGGGCCCAACCCCGGTCGTGGCGTCCTTCGTCATCATCACCTGGCGCATCATGTTGGCGGCGGTGCTGGTGGTGAATGTGGTGAAGATCACGGAGAATTCGCGCGCCGTGGCGCGGCTGAAGAAATTGGCCGGCGGCAGCACCTCGACGCGGGTCTCGACGCCCGCGCGCGTCCAGCCCTGGGCCACGGCCTGGAGCAATTCCGTGTCGCCGGGAATCCAGCCATTGGGGCCATGGATGTTGAGGCGGAACCCGTCGCCCCATCCGGCCTCGCGCAGCAGGGCGCGGGCGCGGTTCAGGTCGTAGGGGATGTCGGGCAGGTCGGGGATGCGGTCGGGCAGGGAGGGGGCGGCGAACTGGTTGGCCGGCCGCCCCTGGCCCTGGAACAGCCGCTCCACGATGGCCTGGCGAGGGATGGCGAGGCTGAGCGCCTGGCGCACCCGCGCATCCTTGAGCGGGTTGCGCTCCAACGGCGCGCCGGCGCGCGTGAACATGTGCGGCGCCGGTTCGCGCACCGTGTCGGGCATGATGTAGCTGGTCGTGGTGGCGTCCACGCTGAAGATGCCGATGCGCGGGTCACCGGACAGGCGCGGCAGGTCCTGGAAGGGGACGTTGTCGATCAGGTCCACATCGCCCGAGAGCAGGGCGGCGCTGCGCGCGCCCGGGTTGGTGATGAAGCGGAACACCGCGCGCGGCCAGGGTGCCGGGTCGCCCCAGAAATCCGGGTTGCGTTCCACTTCCAGGCGCTCGCCCTGGGTGTAGGAGACGAACTTGTAGGCCCCGGTGCCGATCATGGTGCGGCCGGCGTTGAAGTCGGCCAGGTTGGCGTTCGCGTGTAGGCGGCGCGAGAGCATCATCACGCTGATGATGTCGCGCGCGAAGAAGGGCGTGGGCAGGGCGGTGTGGATGCGCACCGTGGTGGGGTCCATCACCTCCACGCGGCGCACGCTGCGCACCATGGGCGTGAAGGGGCCGGGCGAGTTGGGCACCTGCGGGATGCGCTCGAAGCTGAAGGCGATGTCGTCGGGTTCGAAGGGCGTGCCGTCGTGGAAGCGCACATTGGGGCGCAGCTTGAACTCCCAGGTCAGGTCATCCACCACCCGCCAGGACTGCGCGAGGCGCGGCCGGAGTTCGCCCGCGGTATCAATCACCACCAGCGGGTCGAAGATTTGCAGCAGCAGGGCGTTGTTGTTGTTGCTGCTGTGGAAGTGCGGGTCCATCCCGGTGGGGATGCCGCCCATGCCCACGGTGAGCGGCCGGTTGGCCTGGGCCCGGGCCATGCCGGCCGGCAAGGCGAGAAGGGGGGTCGCAAGGAGTGTGCGGCGCTGCATCGAAGGATCCCTTCCGGAGATGGAGGCCGCCATGCGAGGGGCCGCCGCCGCACATGTCAAGAACTCCACACCGCGCCGGCTGACCCCTTTCGACCCAAGGCGGAGCTTCGGGCATACAGGATCAGGCCCCTGATGCCGGCGAACGCGCCCCTACGGGCGATCCGAAGGTGAGTTGGTAGCCGTTGTCATCGCGGATACCGAACTCGCGCATGCCGTAAGCGAAATCGTCTGGGGGATAGATCGCATCGACGCGCTCCCTGATCGCTTCCCACAGAGCGTCGACCTGTTTCGGCGAGCCGAGCTGCATGTAGAGTTGGCCCGTGAACTTTGCGCCCGTCCAAAGCTCGTGAGCGTTCGGCGCGGCCAACATCAGCCTGACGCCATCCCGTTGGAGGTTCGCGTAGACCGTGGTTCGCATGCCGCAGGTGAAGCCGAGCACTTCGACATAGAAGGCAACGGACCGGTCCATGTCGCCTGTGGCGATGATGGGTGAGAGTGACTGGAAAACCATCTGCGATGCCTCCCGACGTGGTGAGGGCGAACTGGCAGTGGCCGGATGCGCGCCGCGCCCCCGGGCGGGCTTCACTCCACGCGGCGGCGGAAGAACAGCAGCGGAATGCCCACCCCGGCGACCAGCGCGCCCAGCAGCATCCACTTGATCATGGGCTGGTATTCCGGTGCGCCGAAGCCCTCCAGGAAAATGATGAAGAGCACGGCGGAGCCGATGATGCTGAAGCCCACGAAACGGCCGGCGATGCTGACCTCGTGGCGCACCGGCTTCGACATCTTCTCATCCATGGCGTTGTCCTTCCTGCTGAGCGAGGGAGTTAGGGCGTAAGGGGGGTTGCGCCAGGGGGTGGTTGGGCCGGTGGCGCGAGGGCCGCCGCATAGGCGTCCGGCCGGAACCCGACGAGGCGCCGCCCTCCGAGATCGAGGACGGGGCGCTTCACCATCGACGGCTGCGCCAGCATCAGCGCCACGGCCCGCGCCTCGTCGAGCCCCGTCCGCGCTGGCTCGGGCAGTTTCCGGAAGGTGGTGCCGGCGCGGTTGAGCAGTGCCGCCCAGCCATGCTCGGCCACCCAGTTGGCCAGGGTCTCGGGCGGCAGCCCCTGTGTCTTGAAGTCATGGAAGGCGTGCGCAATGCCGGCCGCGTCCAGCCAGGCGCGCGCCTTCTTGACCGTGTCGCAGTTGCGGATGCCGTGCAGGATGATCAACGGGCGGCCCCTTGCCTGAGGAATACGCAGCATGGCGGGTTTTGCGCAACCGGTGAAACCCTGGGCGCGGGGGCGGCGTTGCGGGGACACACCAGACCCCAGGAATTCCCTCGATATGCCCCAGACGCCGCCGATCCCTTCCTCTTTCGGTGAGGCACGAGCGGCGCGGCACCGGGCGGGCCTGCCGCCCAAGCGCGTGGGCGAGCCGGACGCGATGCCGCCCTGCCACCTCCTCCTGGCCGACCCCTGGCGGAGTTGTGCCAAGGCCGGGCAGGTGCTGCCCGCCACTGGCGCGGGTTGGTGATCGGATGAACCGCCGCGCCTGGTATGCCGGGCTGCGCAAGCCCGGATGGAAGCCGCCGGACCGGATGGTGCCGCTGGTTTGGGCGGCGCTCTACCCCATGATCCTGCTGGCCGGCTGGCTGGTCTGGACGCGCGAAGGGTGGGGGGTGGCCACGGTCCTGTGGGTGGCGCAGATGGCGCTCAACTTGGCTTGGCCCTTGGTCTTCCTTGGCCTGATGAACCTGGCCGCGGCCTTCATGCTCGCGGTGGCCCTGTGGCTTGCGGTGCTGGCCTGCGTGCTGGCCTTCTTGGCGGCGAGCGGCTGGGCCGCGGCGCTGATGCTGCCCTACCTGCTCTGGGTGGGCTTCGCCGTGGCGTTGAGCTGGAGCCTGCACCGGCTGAACGTCTGAACGGCCGAGGGGCGCGAAGATGTCCCGCCGCGCCTCTCGTCCCGGACTACGGCCGGTGCTGGCACAGCCGGTGCTGGCACAGCCGGTCCTGAAGAAAGCACCGGCCCTGCGCCGGCTCTCCTTGCATGGTCGCGCGATGCATGATCGCGCGGTCAACCCCTTCGGACGTGCATCCGTCCGGCGACCGCGCCCTGGGGCGGGCCAACCTGCTCCATCCGACGTAGGCTTCAGGGAAGGACATGCGATCCACTGCTTCCACCCGGCCGGATGGAGACTGCGCGGGCGCTTCAGCCGTCGCGCTGGCTCGCCTGGCCGCCCTTTCGGCCGGCTTCGGCGGCGCGTTCCGCATCATCGGCGAAGTTGCCGCCGGCCTGGCGTCCGCTGCCCGAATTGCCGCCGCCCGAATGACTGGCCTGGCCGCCCTTGCGGCCGGCTTCTGCCGCGAGGGTGTGGTCCTTGGAGAAGGAACGGTCCTCCGCGGCGACGCTCTGGCCGCCCTTCCGCCCGGCCTGGGCGGCAAGCTCATGGTCCTGGGAGAAGCTGCGCTTCTCGCTCGGCACGCTTTGGCCGCCTTTCGACGCGATCTCGCGCTGCTTCTGCTCGTCCATCGAGGCGAAGCCCCGGTCGCTCTTCTTGCCTGACATCGTCTGCCTCCTGTGGGGAATGCCCGCGTCTGGCGCGGACGTGGAGTCAACAGGCGGCGGGGGCGATGGTTTCTCCATGAACGGGGATCGAGATTTTACAATGACGTAACGGTGTCAGGGCACCGCGGGGCGGACGGGCTGTCAGGGGC
>JBHYDO010000337.1:3838-4246 GCA_051860645.1 Roseococcus sp. | reverse complement strand
CGCTGCCCCACCAGGCAAACAGGTTCATGCCGCCCGCCACCGCCAGCGCGATCAAGGCCCCAGCCTGCCCCCCCACCAGGAAACCGACCGCGAGAAACAATGCCGTCATGCCCGCCAGCAGGATGAAGGTCTTCACCATCTTCCGAAACTCCTTCCGTGCCCCCAGATCGTGTGCATGAACGCCCCAGACAAGCCGACCGATGCCCCGCCCGCCGGCAAGCCACGCACCGCGCCCCCGCTCACGAAGCTGGACCGCCCGAAGCACCCGCCCTCGCCCCCCGGCGAAGAACATGGTGGTCCCGCCGGACCTGAGCCGACGCGCTACAATGATTGGGAACGCAAGGGCCGGGTCAGCGATTTCTGAAGGTGCCGCCGCGGAGGGAGCCGGCCGCCCCCGCGGCCCCCCCC
>JBHYDO010000337.1:0-3828 GCA_051860645.1 Roseococcus sp. | reverse complement strand
GGGACCGCTGGGGGGGGGTACTGTTTTTTTTCTGGGGCCGGGGGGGGCCCCCCCGCCCCGCGGGGCCGCCACCCCTCAGACGTTGAAGCGGAACAGCATCACGTCGCCGTCGCGCACGATGTAGGTCTTGCCCTCGACCCGCATCTTGCCGGCTTCCTTGGCGCCCTGCTCGCCACCCAGCTTGATGTAGTCGTCATAGGCAATGGTCTCGGCCGCGATGAAGCCGCGCTCGAAGTCGCCATGGATGACGCCGGCGGCCTGGGGCGCGGTCATGCCGCGAATGATGGTCCAGGCCCGCGTCTCCTTGGGGCCGCAGGTGAAGTAGGTGATCAGGCCCAGCAGGTCGTGCCCCGCGCGGATGACGCGGTCCAGCCCGCTGTCGTTCAGGCCCAGGGTCTCCAGGAATTCGCCGCGGTCGGCCTCGGCCATCTGCGCGATCTCGGCCTCGATGGCGGCGGAGACGACGACGGCCCGCGCCCCGTCGGCAGTGGCGCGCGCCATCACGGCCTCGCTGTGCGCATTGCCGGTGGCAGCGGATGCCTCCTCCACGTTGCACACATAGAGCACGGGCTTGGTGGTCATGAGGCCCAGGCGCTTGGCCGCCTCCTCCTCGCCCTTGGGCACGGCGGTGCGGGCGGGCCTTCCGTCGGAGAGCGCGGGGATCAGCGCCTCGACCAGGGCCAGCTGCGCGGCGGCCTCCTTGTCATTGCCGCGCGCCTTCTTCTGGAGCTGCTGCAGGCGCTTTTCCAGGCTGTCGAGGTCGGCCAGCATGAGCTCGGTCTCGACCGTCTCGGCATCGCGGATCGGGTCCACATTGCCGTCCACATGGGTGACGTCGCCATCCTCGAAGCAGCGCAGCACATGGACGATGGCGTCCACCTCGCGGATGTTTCCAAGGAACTGATTGCCCAGCCCCTCCCCCTTCGAGGCCCCGCGCACCAGGCCCGCGATGTCCACGAATTCGAGGCTGGTGGGGACGATCTTCTGGCTCTTGGCGATGGCGGCGAGCGGCGCGAGGCGCGGGTCCGGCACGGCCACCCGACCCACATTGGGCTCAATGGTGCAGAACGGGTAGTTGGCGGCCTGCGCCGCCACCGTCTGCGTCAGCGCGTTGAAAAGCGTGGATTTGCCCACGTTGGGCAGGCCCACGATGCCGCAGTTGAAACCCATGTGTCTGGCCTTGCGTGAGGTTGTGTCAGCCGCCGAGGGCGGCGGCGAGTTCCTGCACCCGGATGGCGGCGGCGATGCGGGCCGAGGCGTCGTCCGTGGGCAGGCTGAGGGCAGCGGCGCGCAGCAGCGGCGCCAGCACGGCGGGCGGCAGCCCGACCCGCTTCGTGGCGGCTGCGAGCGATCCGGCGAGGTCGGCCGGCGCGCCGCCGGGGGCGAGGATGTCCGCCGCCTCCAGCAGCAGCGCGGCGCGGATGGCGGCCTCGCCGGCGGCGGCCGAAACGGCGCGCAGGCGCCGCACGTCGGAGATGGGGCCGGCCTCGGTCGGCGTGGGCAGGCAGGCGCGCAGGCCGGCGGCGGCCTGGGCCTCGGTCGCTGCGAATTGCCGCAGCGCCTGGGCGATGGCGGCCGCGGCGTTGGCCATGTCCTCGGGCCCGGGCCCGCCGAAGAATTCTTCCACGACCATCGGCTCCATGTCAGGGCGTCTCCTGCGTGAGGTAAGCCACGCGCGTCATGAATTCCTCGGCCTTGCCGGCGGCCAACAGCGGCGCGGCATCGGCCAGCGCGTCCAGCAGCGGCTCCAGCCAGGTGTCCACCTTGGCGAAGTTGCTCAGCACATGGCCCGTCACGCGGTCCTTGTGGCCGGGATGGCCAATGCCCAGACGGACGCGGTTGAAATCGGCCGTGGCGAGAGCGCGCTGCATGTCGCGCAACCCGTTGTGGCCGGCCGTGCCGCCGGCCTTCTTCACGCGCATCTTGCCGGGCGCGAGGTCCAGCTCGTCATGCCAGGCCCAGATGTCGGCGGGGGCGATCTTGTGGAAGGCGCAGGCGGCCTGCACCGCCTCGCCGCTCAAATTCATGTAGGTCATGGGCTTGAGCAGCAGCAGCCGCTGCCCGCCCACGCTGCCATCGCTGACCTCGCCCTTGAACTTGGACCGCCACGGCGCGAAGCCGTGGCGGCGTGCGATGGCGTCGAGCGCCATGAAGCCGATGTTGTGGCGCTGCTTGGCATGTTCGGACCCCGGATTGCCGAGGCCCACCCACAACAGCACCACAACCCTCCCGGCTTACTTCTTCTTCGGCGGGGCGGCCGGTGCTGCGGCCTTGGCGGCCGGCGCCTTCTGGGCGGGCTTGCCGCCCTTCTTAGCGGGTTCCGGCGCAGCGGCGACGGGCGCCACTTCCTCGATCACGGTCGGTGCGGCGATGGTCGCCACCACGAAGTCGCGGCCGGTGATCACGGGCTTGGCGCCACCCTTGTCCGCCACGGCGGACCAGCGGATGCTGTCGCCGATCTTGGCCTCGGCCAGGTCCACAACGAAGGTCTCGGGCACGGCCTCGGGGTCCACCAGTACTTCCAGCTCACGGCGGACAAGGTTCAGCACGCCGCCCGCCTTGATGCCCGGGCAGGTGTCCTCATGGCGAAACACCACGGGCACCTTGATGCGGATGCGCGCGCCGGGGGCCAGGCGCTGGAAGTCGATGTGGATCGGCCGGTCGGTCACCGGGTCGAACTGCACCTCGCGCAGCAGGGCGCGCTCGGTCGGGCCTTCCTTCACCGCGACGTCATAGACGTGCGACTGCCAGGAGCCCTTGTGCAGCTCCTTCATGATGTCGCGGGGGTCGAAGGCGACCAGCGTGGCCTCCCGCTTCGCCCCATAGACAACGCCGGGGACAAGCCCCTCTCGCCGGGTCGCGCGCGCCGCCCCCTTACCGGCACGCCCGCGCGCCTCGGCCTCGATCCGAATGGTCTGGACCATGCCAGTGCTCCTATATGCGGGTATGTTTCGCCCCCGCCCGGCCACCATGCACCAGAAGTGCGACGCCCAAGCGGAAACAGGCAGCCTCCAGGGGTGCCGCCTTGGGCGGGGGTTTAGGGGAAGCGGCGCGGGGCCGCAAGCCTCGGCCCGGCCGGCGCGCGCGGCCTCAGTTCGCCCGCGCGCCCGGCACGCCGCGCACGCGCCCGCCCGGCATGGCGCCCGGGATGGCCGCCGCCATGTCCGCGGCCTCCAGCAGCTTCGGCCAGTTCAGCCCGGTCGAGACGCCCATGCGCTCGAACATCCAGACCGCGTCTTCCATGGCCGTGTTGCCGGTGGCGCCCGGCGCGTAGGGGCAGCCGCCGATGCCGCCCGAGCCCGCGTCGAACACCCGGCATCCCGCCTCCCACGCCGCCAGCATGTTGGCGAGCCCCAGCCCATAGGTGTCATGCCCGTGGAAGGCGAAGCGGTTGCCCCAGCTCTCAATCGCGTGGGTGAAGACGCGCCGCACCTGGTCGGGTGCCGCATTGCCGGTGGTGTCGGCGATGGCGACCTCCATGTCGGCGTCCAGCGCCTGCGCGCGCTCCACCCAGTCCAGCGCCTCCGCCTCCGGCACCACGCCCTCGAAGGGGCAGTGGAAGGCGCAGGAGAGGTTGAACCGGATCTTCGTTCCCTTCGGCGTCTCCTGCACCAGCTTCACCAGTTCGGAAAAGCTCTCCATCCGGGTGCGGTTGAGGTTCGCCTTGTTGTGGCTCTCGGTCACCGACATGAAGAAGCCGAGCCGATCGGCACCCGCCTGCACGGCCGCGTCGAAGCCGCGGCGGTTGGGCACCAGCACGGTGCATTCCAGCCCGTCCAGTTGCTTCGCCGCCTGAAGCACCTCGGCCGTGTCGGCCATCTGCGGGAT
>JBHYDO010000336.1:0-4254 GCA_051860645.1 Roseococcus sp. | reverse complement strand
AGACCCTGCTGCGCAAAGACAGGTGCCGAAACCCCGGCTATAAGGTTAAGAAGTAGACATGTCCGGGAAACAAGGAAACTGAAGGATGGCACGCGGACGGAATCTTTCCTGTTGGCGATGATTCTTGCATGAAAATTCGCCTTTGATGCAACTTCTTCGCGAGGCCTCTGGCGCGCCATGTCGCAATCCATCTGGTTCCTGAAGCTCCATGCCGCGCGGCAGCTCGGCCCGCGGCCCGTCTTCCTCGCCCTTCTCGGGCGCGGCCCCTTGGCGCGGCGGCGGCTGCGGCGCGCGCTGCCGGGGCTCACACACACCGAAACCCTGGCCGGTGCTGACCTGCGCCCCCTGTGGGAAGCGCATCGCTGGGCCGAACTGCCGGGGCTGGCCTTGGCCGGTGAAGGGGCACGGGCCATGCAAGCGGCACGCGCCTGGCTGGCGGCACATCCGCCCTACCGCGGCCCGCTCTGGCTGTGCGGCCAGGAAGCGGCGCTGCGCGCCCTGCACCTGCTGCTGGCAGCAAGGCTGGCGCGGGAGCCCGCGCCGCCGGAGGTGCTCGCGGTGCTGGCCAAGCGCATCGCGGCCAATCCCTTCTACGCCATGGCGCAGGACAACAACCACCCGCTGAGCGAGGCGGCGGGCCTGATGCTGTGCGGCCTCAGCCTCGCGGACCAGGCCATGGCCCGGCGCGGAGCGCGGCGCTTTGAGGCGGCGGTGGCGCGCCTCATCCACCCGGATGGCAGCTTCGCCCAGCCCAGCCCCGCCTATCACCGCATGATGCTGGACGTGGCCGCCGTCACGGAATGGCTGCGCACGCGCATGGGCGGCCCGCCGCTTTCGCCCGAGGCCCGCGCACGCCTGGCCGCCGCGACCGATTGGCTGGACCGCCTCACCTGCCGGCACACCGGCGCGCTTCCCCGCATCGGCCACCAGGATGGCAGCTGCGTCGCCGATCTGTCCGGCTGCGGCCCCGATGACGCGCGCGGCAGCCTGGAGCGGGCGGCCCGGATGTTCTGCGACGCATCGGCAGGCTTCCTCGAGGATGTGGGCTGCGCGGCGCTGGGCCTGCCGCGGCCGCAAGCACGGCTCTTCCGCGAGGCGCAGTGGCAGGGCCAGGGCTTCCTCGGCCGCAGCGAGGCGGGCGCGCGGGCCATCCTGCGCACCGGGCCGCTGCGCTTCCGCCCCGGCCATGCCGACCTGCTGCACCTCGACCTGTGGGACGGGTCGCGCAACGTGCTGCGCGACGGCGGCAGCTTCGCCTACAACCCCGCCGACCCGGCGCGGGCCACCTTCTTCCAGGGGACGGCCGCGCACAACACCATCGGCTTCGACGGCGAGGATCAGATGCCGCGCCTCGGCCCCTTCCTGTTCGCGCGCTGGCCGCGCACCGGGCGCCTGCCCGATGGCGGCTGGGTGCGCGACCACCGCGGCCGCCGCCATAGCCGCGAGATCGCGGCCGAGGGGCGCGTCTGGACCGTACGCGACACCATCTCCGGCCCGTTCCGCGAGGCGGTGCTGCGCTGGCGGCTTGCGCCCGGCGAATGGAGGATGACCGCGACGGGCGTGGCCGGGCCCTGGGGCCGCCTCGACATTACGGCCGACGGCCCGTTCTGCCACCGCCTCGTCGCCAGTGAGGAGAGCCTGGCCTACGG
Organism: Roseococcus sp.; assembly: GCA_051860645.1. Classification (GTDB taxonomy): domain Bacteria; phylum Pseudomonadota; class Alphaproteobacteria; order Acetobacterales; family Acetobacteraceae; genus Roseococcus. Next base: position 2,605 of record JBHYDO010000336.1, on the reverse strand, counting down.
GCAGGCCACGCCGGCGCCCGTGCTGGAGGTGGCGATGGCGCCCGAGATTGCGCGGGTCACGACCAGTATCGCCCTGCCTTGAAGCTTTAGGTTGCATTCCCGCGTCCGAACGGAGAACCTACCCTGGGTTGGTCGGGCCTTTGGGTCTGGACGGGGTATCGTGGGCCTGGACGATGTGTTGCGTGGGATGTGGCGGTGGCGGGGGCGGATCATCCTCCTGGCAGCGTGCACCTATGGGTTGCTGGCGGCGGTGATCTGGAACTGGCCGCAGAGCCATGTCGCGCGGCTGGTCGTCGCCCCGGCGGAAACCACCGGCATCGCGACCTCGGCGCTGCTGACGCCCGCGCCCTTCCTGCAACCCTCGCTGCTGGACCAGCGGCCCGGCGGCAACTTCGCCGTCTACCTCGCGGCGCTGCGCACGCCCGAGACCGCGCACGCCGTGGCGCAGGACACTGCCATTATGGCCGACCTCACGGCGCGCCGCGCCGGGCCGCCGCTGGGCGCGCTGCGTGCCTGGCTCGGCCTGCGCATGCGGGCCGACGAGGACGATGTGCAGACCTACCTGGAGCGCAACCTCGCCGCCACGCCGTCGCTCACCTCAGTGACCTGGACGCTCGACCTGGTGCACCGCGACCGCGACCTGGCGCTGGCGATGCTGGAGCGCGTCCACATGGCCGCCGAAGCCCGGGTGCGCGAGACGCTGGCCGAACTGGCCGCGCGGCGCATCCTGGCGCTGGAAGCGCGGCTGCGCACCGAGCAGGACCTGTTCCTGCGCAACACACTGCACGAGTTGCTGGCACAGCAGCAGCGCGCGGCGCTCGTGGTCGCGGCGGACGAGGCGGCGGCCGCACGCCTGATCTCGCCGGCGGCGGCCGCCCTGCGGCCCTCGGTGCCCAACCGCCCGCTGCTGCTGGCGCTGCTGGCGGTGGCGGTGACCCTCGCCTTGCTGCTGCTCGGCACGGCCGTGCTGCTGCTGCGTGGGCCGCAACGCCGCGCCGCCCTTGGGCCGTCGCTGGCGGGCTGGCCACCCGGGCCGGTGCTGCGGCGCGAGCCCTTGCCGGCACGCAGCCGGGCCAAGCGGGACGAACGCGCGGGATGACCGGCACCATCGCGCTCTGTGCCGGGGCGGCAGGGGCGGTGCTGCATTTCGCGGGGGGGCTGAAGGCGATCGAGCCTTTGGCACGGCTGCCGGCGGACCTCACCCTACTGGCATTGCTGGCTGTCCTGGGCGGGCTCGTCCTGCTGCTGGCGACGCGCGACTTCGTGCTGTCACCGGGGCTCGGCCTGCCGCTGCTGGCCTGCGGCGCGATGTGGCTGTGGTGGGTGCTGGCCGCGACCTGGAGCCCCTGGCCCGCCGCCGCCGCCGAGCGGCTGCGCGACATCCTGTTGCTGGGGCCGATCATGGTAGCGTCCGGACTGCTGCTCGGGGCCGATCCGCGGGCCCGCGCGGCCTTCATGGCGACCACCATCGGCATCGGCGTGCTGGTGGGTCTGGCCTTGGCGGAAAGTCTCTGGAGCGGCCGGCTCGTGCTCGGCGGCGAGGTGGGGCGGGACCCCTCGCGGCTGCGCGTCGCCTATCAGATCGCGGGGGTGTGCATCGCTTGCGCGGGGGGGCTGGCGGCGCTGCGCTTCACCCAGGCGACGGGACTCGCACGGCTGGGCTGGGGCGGGGCGCTGCTGGCCCTGGGCGCCCTGGCGCTGCTGCCAGGGGGGCGGGCCGCGTTCCTGGCCCTTCTGGTTTCGGTGGCGGCAGGGCCGGCCCTGCTGTTCGTGTTGCAGCGGCGCGCGGGGGCGGCGGCGCTCTGGCTTGGGGCCACGGCCCTTGCCGGCGGCCTGGGGCTGGCGGCGCTGTGGTCGCTGCCCGGCCTGGCCGACCACCTCGTCACACTCGAGCGGCTGCTGCGGTCGCGCGCGGGCGTGGACAGCGCGCGCGAGATACTGTGGGCGGAAGGCTGGCGGCTGGGCGGCTGGGCCGGGCTGGGGCCGGGTGGCTTCCCACCCGCCATCGGCGCCGGGCTCGACCGTGGCCTGCACCCGCACAACCACGCGCTGGAGGCCCTGGTTGAAGGCGGCGCGGTGGGTCTGCTGCTGTGGGGCTTGCTGTTCCTGGGTGCCACGGCCCTGGCCATGACCCGCGCCTTCGCGGTCGCGCCGCGGCGCGCGGCCGAGGTCTTTGCCGTCTGCCTGCCCGTGGCGCTCTCCGCCATGGTCTCGACCGACCTGGGCAACCGCATGGTTTGGTTCACACTGGGCCTCGCACTTTCGCTGGGCGCGGCGGCACGGCCGCGGGCGGGGGCGCTTCGCCATGTATAGGCGCGGCGGCAAGCGTGTGCTGGACGTCGCGGGCGCGGCTTTGCTGCTGGCGCTGCTCTGGCCGGTGATGGCGACGGTGGCCGTGCTGGTGCGGGTGCAGCTGGGGGCGCCTGTGCTGTTCCGGCAGGCGCGGGCCGGACGCGGCGGGGCGCCCTTCACCTTGCTGAAGTTCCGCACGATGCATGAGGGCACCGGCTCCGATGCTGAGCGGCTCACGCGGCTCGGCCGGGCCTTGCGGGCCGCGGCGCTGGATGAACTTCCACAACTGCTGAACGTGCTGCGGGGCGAAATG
>JBHYDO010000335.1:0-4256 GCA_051860645.1 Roseococcus sp. | reverse complement strand
GCCGGTGAAGAAGGCGACCCACTTGAACAACTGGCTTTCACCGCCGCCGCGCCGCGCGTCGTCATGGGTGATCTTGATGGCCGACTTGCTGGCCGTCTTGGTCAGGTCCTTGGCCACGCCGCAGACACCCTGCGCCATCACCACCCAGACCACCGACAGCGCCGCCCCCCATGTGGGCGAGACGGCAGACAGCAGCAGGAAGCCCACGATCTGCGCGGAGAGGCCGACCGCCAGCATCCGCGCGATGCCGAACCGCGTGGCCAGCCAGCCGCCGATCAGGTTCGCGCCGACGCCCGCCGCCTCATAGAGAAGAAACAGGAAGGCCAGCGTGAAGGGCGAGTAGCCGAGCTGGAAGAAATGCAGCAGCACCAGCATGCGCAGCGCGCCGTCGGTCAGCGTGAAGCCCCAATAGGCGGCGGTGACGACGGCGTAGTTCCTCACAGCCCGGCGGCCTCCATGTAGCAGGCCAGGTCCACCATGCGGCAGGCATAGCCCATCTCGTTATCGTACCAGGCGTAGATCTTCAGCAGCGTGCCGTCCGTCACCATGGTGCTGGGCGCGTCCACGATGGCGCTGCGCGTGTCGCGCGCGTAGTCGGCACTGACCAGGGGCTTGGTCTCGTAGCCGAGGATGCCCGCGAGCGGGCCGGCGGCGGCCTCGGCGAAGAGGGCGTTCACCTCCTCGGCCGTGGTTTCGCGCCGCATCTCGAAGACGCAGTCGGTGAGCGAGGCGTTCAGCACGGGCGCGCGCACCGCATGCCCGTTCAGCTTGCCCTTCAGCTCCGGGTAGATCAGCGCGATGGCCGTCGCACTGCCCGTGGTGGTGGGCTGGAGCGACAGCATGGCCGAACGCGCCCGGCGCAGATCCTTGTGCGGCGCGTCCACCACCACGTTGGTGTTGGTCGGGTCATGGATGGTGGTGATCTGGCCGTGGCGGATGCCGATGGCCTCGTGCACCACCTTCACCACCGGCGCCAGGCAGTTGGTGGTGCAGGAGGCGGCGGTGACGATGGGATGGCGCGCCGGCTCGTAGAGGTGCTCGTTCACGCCCACCACCACGTTCAGCACGCTGTCGAACTTCACCGGGGCCGCCACGATGACGCGTTTGGCACCACGGTCCAGATGGCCCTGGATCGTGTCCGGGCTGAGGAATTTTCCCGTGCATTCCAGCACGAGGTCCACGCCCATCTCGCCCCAGGGGATGTCGCCGGGCTTGCCGTGCTCGGAAAAGCCCAGGCGGCGGTTGTCGACGCGGATGGCGCCATCCTCGGCCGCGATGTCGGCGCGCCAGCGGCCCTGCACGCTGTCGAATTCCAGCAGGTGCGCGGTCGCGGCCACGCCGCCCTTCAGCTCATTGACGTGCACCACCTCGAGGCGGTTGCCCGCCCGCGGGTCGCTGGGCTGGCGCTCGGCCGCGCCCATGGCGGCGCGCAGGGCGAGCCGCCCGATTCGGCCCATGCCGTTGATGCCAACTTTCATTCGCAGGTCTCCAAAAGGGCCTTCACACGCTGGTGACGTTCGGGCTGGCCAATTCGTCCAGCCGCGCCTTCAGCGCGATGCGGTCCAGCGCCGCGATGGGCAGGCTGGCGAAGATGCCGATGCGGCGGTGCAGCCCGGCATAGAGCTCGTTCAGCAAGGTGGCGCGCTCGGCCGCGTTGCCGGTGAACTTGGCGGGGTCGGGCATCGGCCAGGCGGCGGTGATCATGGTCTCGCCGAAATCGGGGCAGACCTGGCCGGCCAGGATGTCGCAGAGCGTGATGACGAAGTCCATCCGCGGCGCGTCCGGCTCCATGAACAGGTTCCAGGACTTGCTCGACAGCGCCGAGACGTCGTGGCCCAGCGCGCTCAACTGCGCGATGACCTCGGGCATGGGCCCCTCGGGCGAGGGCTCGGAGCCGGCCGAGTAGGCGCGGAAGCGGCCCTCGCCCAGCTTGTTGAGGATGGCCTCGGCCATCACGGAGCGCGCCGAATTGCGGCTGCACAGGAACAGCACGTTGAACACGGACATGGGGGCTTCCTCGGCCTTGGGTGAGAGCAGCGCGGCGAGGTCGCCGCATCGCTCGGGTTGGCCCTCGCAGCAGGCATCGGCCACGAAGGCGAGAAGTTCGCGCAGCGCCGCGACCTGCGCGGCATAGACCAGGCTGCGGCCCTGGCGGGTCGGGCGGATCAGCCCCGCCTGGTCCAGCGCGCGCAGATGGAAGGAAAGGGTGGAGGGGGTGACGCCAAGCGCCGCTGCGATGTCGCCCGCCGCCAGCCCGTTGGGGCCGCGAGCCAGCAACAGGCGCAGCAGGTCGAGCCGGGTGGTCTGCCCGAGTGCGGTGAAGCCGAGAGCGGCCTTCTCACTGTCCATGCCGGGCAGGCTAGCCCGCCCGGCCGAATTTCAGTTTGATATTTCGATGACAATCAAATGATGGCGTGCCGCACCCTTGCCGAAAGCCATTCGCTCACCGCCACCGTGCCCAGGATGAGGATGAAAATCATCGTCACCTGCGGCCAGGCCAGGGTGTTGATGGAGGCCTCCAACTGCATCCCGATGCCGCCCGCGCCCACCAGGCCCAGCACCGTCGCCTCCCGGATGTTGATGTCCCAGCGGAACACACTGATGCCCGCGAAGGCCGGCATCACCTGCGGCACCATGCCCCAGGCCAGCACCTGCGCGCCGCTGGCGCCCGATGCGCGCAGCGCCTCGACCTGGGTGGGGTCGATCTCCTCGATCGCCTCGTAGAGCAGCTTCGCGATGAAGCCGATGGAGCGCAGTGCGATGGCGAGGATGCCCGCCAGCACGCCCGGCCCCAGGATGATGACCAGGATCAGCGCCCAGATCAGCGAGTTGATGGACCGGCTCGCCACGATGATGAACAGCACCGCCGGCCGCACGAACAGCGCCGAGGGCGTGGTGTTGTGCGCCGCCAGGAAGGCAAGCGGCACGCCCAGGACGATGGCGATCAGCGTGCCCAGGGTCGCGATGTTGATCGTGTCCCACAGCGGCTTCCACAGCTGGTCGGCATAGGACCAGCGCGGCGGGAACATCCGGCTGACAAGGTCCGCCCCCTGCTGCGGCGCGTCCCAGACGAAGGCCCAGATGGTGCGGTCCGAGATGAACTGAAAGCAGGCGACGGCCAGCGCCACGGCCGCCAGCCAGCCGGTCCAGACCACCAGGTCCTGGCCCGTGGTGCGACGCTTCCATTCGGGCAGGCCGCCCGCGCGTTCGAGGACGGGCATGCTATTGCACCTTCCGGCGGATCCAGCCGCTCGTGTATTCGCAGACCAGCACGATGGCGATGATGATGAGCAGCACGGCGGCCGCCGTGTCGAACTCGTAGCGGTCGAAGGAGGTGTTCAGCGTGTCGCCGATGCCGCCCGCGCCCACCAGCCCCAGCACGGCCGATTCGCGGAAGTTGATGTCGAGCCGGTAGGCCGAAAGCCCGATCAGCCGCGGCTTCACCTGCGGCAGCACGGACCACGCCACCCAGGAGAACCAGCCCGCCCCGGTGGCGCGCACCGCCTCGGCCTGGGATGCCTCGATGTCCTCGATGTCCTCGGCCAGCAGCTTGGCCATGAAGCCGATGGTGGCGAAGGTCAGCGTCAGCATGCCGGCCAGCGGCCCGAACCCCACCATGGCCACGAAGACGATGGCGATGATGATCTCCTGGAAGGTGCGGCTGACGGTGATGATGGCGCGGCAGAACAGGTAGATGGGCAACGGCGCCAGGTTGCGCGACGCCCCAAGTGCCACGGGGATGGAGAGCGCGATGCCCAGGGCCGTGGAGACCACCGTCATCGTCAGGCTTTCCATCAGCCCGGCGAAGATGTCGTCGCCCTTGCTGATGAAGTCGGGCGGGAGGAAGCCCGAGAGGAAGCCGGCGGCGCGGCCCATGCCCGCGGCGGCGCGGGCCCAGTTCACCTCCACCGTGATGACGCCGAGGAACACGTAGACCAGCGCGCCGAGATAGACGGCGTAGCGCAGCAGCGGGCTCTCGATCAGCGGCGGCGGGCGCCAGGACCGCGCGGCGGCGGCGGCGTCGAATGACGTGGCGCTTGTAACTCCTCCACTCACCGGCGCATCTCCTGGCTAAGGTGCTGCGTCGGTAGCTGGGAGAGGGTCGCCGCAGAGCGCTTGGGGGTCATTCCCCGTGCGTGAGATTGGCGCCCTCGACCGGCGTTCCCGGCCCGGACGGTATCCTGGGGCACGGCCTTGCCAGCCTGTGGCCTCGCTTGAACAAGTGCGGGCATGAACGCCGGCTCCGAGGCTTCCAG
>JBHYDO010000334.1:0-4274 GCA_051860645.1 Roseococcus sp. | reverse complement strand
CGCCTCCACCGGCACGCCGCCCGGCCGCAGCAGCGCCGCTCCGCCGGCACTGAGATCCAGCACGGTGGATTCGACGCCCACCTCGCAGACGCCGCCGTCCAGGATGGCGGCGATGCGCCCTTCCAGTTCCTGCATCACATGCGCGGGCGTGGTCGGGCTGACGCGGCCGGAGCGGTTGGCGGAAGGGGCGGCCACGGGTGTCGCCGCGGCGCGCAGCAGCGCCAGGGCCAATGGATGGTCGGGCACGCGCACCGCCAGCGTGTCGAGCCCCGCGCCGGCGAGCAGGTCCACGCGACAATCGGCGCGGCGCGGCAGCACGAGCGTGAGCGGCCCTGGCCAGAAGGCGGCGGCGAGCGCGCGTGCGCGATCGTCGGCGCGGACCTCGGCGAAGGCGGCCTCGGTGTCGGGGAAGTGGCAGATCAGCGGGTTGAAGTGCGGCCGGCCCTTGGCCTCGAAGATGGCGGCGACCGCCGCACCGTTCCGCGCATCGGCGCCGAGGCCATAGACCGTCTCGGTCGGGAAGGCGACGAGGGCGCCGGCGCGCAGCAGGGCGGCGGCGTCCAGCGCGTCGTCCAGCAGGGCGGTCAAGGGGTCACTCGGCGCCCCAGGCGATGAAGCCCTCGTTGCGGTAGTTGGCCTTGCCATACATCAGCACGCCGCCCGCGGGGTCGAACATGCGCCCGCCGGCCGCCTCCAGCACCGCCTGCGCGGCGGCCGTGTCCCATTCCATGGTGCGGCCGTTGAGGCGCGGCACGACGTCGGCGCGGCCCTCGGCCACGCGGGCGTATTTCAGCGCGGAGCCCATGGGGATGATCTCGGCAACGGGGTGCGCTTCCTTGAAGGCCTCGTCGCCGGTGTCCTTGCGGTGGCTGCGGCTGGCCATCATCACGAGGCCCGTGGCCGGCGGGCGGCGGGCCTGCATGGGCGTGCGCACCCCGTTGCGCTCCACCCAGGCGCCCTGGCCCAGGATGCCTGCGTAGAGCGCAGGCTCGGCCGGCGCGCCCAGCACGCCCAGCACTGCGCGGCCCTCCTCGATCAGCGCGATGCACACGCAGTATTCCGGCAGGCCGGCGGCAAATTCCTTGGTGCCGTCCAGCGGGTCCACCAGCCAGAAGCGCGGGGCCACGGGCGGGATCACGCCGTCGGACATCGCTTCTTCCGCGATGATGGGGATGGCCGGAGTCGCGGCGCGCAGCCCCTCCGTGATGACGCCCTCCGAGAGCCTGTCGGCGGCCGTCACGGGGCTGCTGTCCCCCTTGCTTTCGACGGCGAAGCCCGCGCGGCGGATGGCTTCGATGGCCTGTCCCGCGTCATGCGCGAGGCGGGCGGCGAGTTCGAGGAGGGCGGAATGATCCATGCCCCCCGTGTATCCCCGCGCCATGGGCTGACGCAATCGGCCGCGCGGCCTATCTTGGATGCTCATGAACCTTCCAGGAAACGTCATGCTCGACATCGCCTTCGCCAAGCCCGCGCTGCCGAAAGCCGGTGGCCTCGTCCTGCTGCTGCCCGAGGAGGCGGCGCCGACGGGCCTCGCCGCCCAGCTCGACGCCGCCATGGAGGGCGGCCTCGCCCGCGCGCTGGAGGCCGCAGGCTTCAAGGGCCGCAAGGGCCAGAGCGTGACCCTCTGGGCCCCGGTGCCCGGCCTGGGCAAGCTGCTCGTGCTCGGCATGGGCAAGGAGAGCGGCGCGGAGGCGGCCGAGAAGCTGGGCGGCAGCGCCGCCGCGGCGATGGCGAGCGAGGCCGTGGCGACGGTCGCCGCCGACGGCATTCCCGCCGCCGAGGCGGCCAGCCTGGCCATGGGGGCGGCGCTGCGCCACTACCGCTTCGACCGCTACCGCACCACCGAGAAGCCCGACGACAAGCCCAAGCTCACGAAGCTCACCCTCGCCACCGCCGAGGCCACCGCCGCCCGCGCCGCCTGGGCGCCCATGAAGGGCGTGGTAAACGGCGTGTTCCTCGCGCGCGACCTCGTCTCCGAACCACCCAACGTGCTCAACCCCGTGGAGTTCGCGAAGCGCTGCGAGGCGCTGGCCGAGCTCGGCCTCGAGGTCGAGGTGCTGGGCGTGAAGGAGATGAAGAAGCTTGGCATGGGCGCGCTGCTGGGCGTGGCGCAGGGCTCCATCAACGAGCCGCGCCTGGTGGTGATGCGCTGGAACGGGCTCTCCAAGGCAAAGAAGCCCGCGAACCCGGTCTGCTTCATCGGCAAGGGCGTGACCTTCGACACCGGCGGCATCTCGATCAAGCCCGCCGGCGGCATGGAGGACATGAAGTGGGACATGGCGGGTGCGGGCACCGTGGCCGGGCTGATGGCCGCACTCGCCGGCCGCAAGGCGAAGGTGGACGCGGTGGGGCTGCTCGGCCTCGTCGAGAACATGCCCGGCCACAACGCGCAACGCCCGGGTGACGTAGTGACCTCGGCCTCCGGCCAGACGATCGAAGTGATCAACACCGACGCCGAGGGGCGCCTCGTGCTGGCGGACGTCATCCACCACGCCATCCAGAAATACGACCCGAAGTTCATGGTGGACCTCGCGACCCTGACCGGCGCCATCATCGTGGCGCTGGGCCATGAGCATGCCGGGCTGTTCGCCAATGACGAGGAGCTGGCCGCGCGCATCATCGCCGCCGGCCAGGCCACGGGCGAGGCCTGCTGGAGGATGCCGCTGGGCGAGGCCTATGACAAGCAGATCAAGTCCGACATCGCCGACATGAAGAATGTGGGCGGCGGGCGGGCGGGCGGGTCCATCACCGCAGCCCAGTTCATCCAGCGCTTCGTGCAGAAGAAGCCCTGGGCGCACCTGGACATCGCGGGCACCGCCTGGGCCAGCAAGGACACGCCGACCACGCCCAAGGGCGCCACCGCCTTCGGCGTGCGGCTGCTCGACCGCATGGTGGCCGAGCACTACGAGGGCTGAGCCCGGTGCTGCGTCTCCGCGCGGAGGCGCCCGCCGGCGCGCTGGTGCTGAAGCCCCTCCTGGAGGAGGGCGCGCCGCATGCCTCGGGCTTCGCCGGCCGGCCGGGCGAGGTGCTGCACCTCAACCCGCGCCTGTGCTGGGTGGGAGCGGATGGCGCCTCCAGCCCCACCCAATGGGAGGAGGTGGGGGCGGCCTGCATCCGCGCGGCGGGCAAGGCGCCGCGCGTGGCGCTCGACGCCCGCGGCCTGACGGACAGCGTCGCCGTGGCGCTGGGCGTGGGCGCCGTGCTGCGTGCCTGGCGCTTCGATGCGTTGAAGTCCAGGCGCACGCCCGGGCCGCGGCGGCTGTCCCTGCTGCTGGACGACCCGGAGCGCGCCACCCCGCTCTGGGCCCGCGCCCAGGCCGGGCTGGACGGCGCGATCTTCGCCCGCGCCCTGGTGGCGGAGCCCGCCAACCGCCTCGGCCCGCGCGAATTCGCCAGGCGGCTAAAGGCGCTGGAGGCCGAGGGGCTGGAGGTCGAGGTGCTGAAGCCCGCCGCCCTGCGCAAGCTCGGTGCCGGCGGGCTGCTGGCGGTGGGGGGCGGCGCGGCGGAAGGCCCGCGCATGGTCATCCTGCGCTGGAGGGGAAGCTTCGCCGCACCCCCGGTCGCCTTCGTGGGCAAGGGGCTGTGCTTCGACACGGGGGGCATCTCCATCAAGCCCGCCCTGGGCATGGAGGCGATGCGGGCCGACATGGCGGGTGCCGCCGCCTGTGCCGGGGCGATGCTGGCGCTGGCCCGCCGCAAATCCCCCTGCCCCGCCGTGGCCGTGCTGGCCCTGGCGGAGAACGCCACCAGCGGCCACGCCTACCGGCCGGGCGACGTGCTGACCCTGCTCTCAGGGCGCACGGTGGAGATCATCGACACCGACGCGGAGGGCCGCCTCGTGCTGGCCGACGCGCTGCACCTGGCGGCCACGCGCTTCAAGCCGCAGGCGCTGCTGGACCTGGCCACGCTGACCGGTTCGGTGGTGACGGCGCTTGGCCATCACCGCGCCGGGCTTTTCGGCAATGACGCGGCCCTGGGTGCGGCCGTGGCCTCGGCGGGCGAGGTGGTGGGCGAGCGGCTGTGGCCGCTGCCCATCGGCGAGGCGCACCGGCGCGACCTGGACAGCCCCATCGCCGACCTGCGGCAATGCGCGCCGGCCGGCCCCCTGCTGCCCGATGCCTGCCACGCCGCCGCCTTCCTTCGTGAATTCGTAGGCAACCTGCCCTGGGCGCATCTCGACATCGCGGGCATGGACACGGCCGGGACTGGCGACGGGCTGGCCGCGCGGCATCTGCCCACCGGCTTCGGCGCGCGCCTTCTCGACGCGCTGGTGG
>JBHYDO010000333.1:0-4279 GCA_051860645.1 Roseococcus sp. | reverse complement strand
GGGTGGGTTCGGGGCCGCTATTGCACCTGTATCATATGAGAATTTCGCATAATCGATCGAAAAATAGCAATGGCCGTGATCTCAAGGCTACAGCTAGGTTTCACTCAACCTGCCCGGGGCCGGCCCTCGGGACAGACCTGCCGCTTCACCGAAGGGAACCGTGATGAGCATCGACAGACGTGCTCTTGGAAAGATGTCGCTGGCCGGCCTGGCCGGTGCAGGCCTCATGCCCCAGCCGGCCGCGGCGCAGCGGCGCGGCGGCACCCTGGTGATGGTGGTCCAGCCCGAACCGCCCACGCTCGGCTCCTACATCTCCACCGCGCTGCCCATCGGGCAGGTGGCGGCCAAGATCTATGACGGGCTCTGCGAATACGACTTCGAGCTGAGGCCGATCCCCTGCCTTGCGGAATCCTGGGTCGTGTCCGACGACGGCCGGACCATCACCTTCCGCCTGCGTTCGGGGGTGAAGTTCCACGACGGCCAGCCCTGCACCAGCGCCGACGTCCAGTTCACAATCATGGAGGTGCTTAAAAAGGTCCATCCGCGCGGGATCAACACCTTCGCCGAAGTCACCGCCGTCGACACGCCCGATGCCCAGACGGTGATCTTCCGTCTCAGTCGCCCCGCGCCCTACATGATGGCCGCGCTGTCCGGATATGAATCGCCGATCCTGCCGAAGCACGTGTTCAGCCAGGGCGACATCCGCAGCCACCAGAACGCCAATTCGCCGATCGGCACCGGCCCGTTCAAGTTCTTCCAGTGGCGTCGCGGCGAGTTCGTCCGCCTGGACCGCAATCCGGACTACTGGAAGCCGAACCTGCCCCTCCTCGACCGCATCGTGGTGCGCTTCATCGGCGATACGGGCACCCGCGCGGCCGCGCTCGAGCGGGGCGACGTGCATGTCGCGGGCTTCGGCGCCGTTCCCTACAACGACGTCAGGCGGCTCGAGCGGCTGCCAAACATCCGGATCGAGACGCGCGGGTACGAGATGATCTCGCCCGTGGTCGAGCTGATGTTCAACACGCGCAAGCCACCCTTCGACAATGAGAAGGTCCGCCAGGCAATCTCCTTCGCCATCGACCGCAAGTTCGTGGTGGACAACATCTGGTTCGGCTTCGGCAAGCCGACCAATGGCCCAATCAGCTCAAACTTCGCGCCGACCGGCCTGTTCAACGCCGATGTCATGGACTTCACCGTGCCCGATGCGGTGGATCGCGCGAACAGGCTGCTCGACGAGGCGGGCTTTCCGCGCCGGGCCGATGGCGTCCGCTTCGAGATCGTCCATGACATCACGCCCTATGGCGAGGAATGGCGCCGCTTCGGCGAATACACGCAGCAGGCACTGGCGCGGATCGGCATCAGGGCGAGCCTGCGCTACGAGGATGTGCCGACGTGGCTGCGGCGCATCTACACAGACTACGACTTTGACGTGTCGTCGAACCACCTGTTCAATCTGGCGGACCCCGTCATCGGCGTCCACCGGGCGTTCCACTCCCGGTTCATCCGGCCCGGCACCGTGTTCGTCAACGGCGCGCGCTGGAGCGACCCGCGGGCCGACGCGCTCATGGACCAGGCCACGATCGAGCCTGATCCGCGACGGCGGGCGGAGCAGTACGCCGAGATCCAGCGGATCGTCGTAGCCGCCGCCCCGCTGGCCTGGACCCACGAGATCAACTTCGCCACGGTCCTGGACCGGCGCTTGCGCGACGTCATCGTGAGCCCCCTCGGCCTCTTCGGCTCCTTCGACCGCGCGTGGCGCGAATAGGCTTGCGGAAAGGGCAGCAGCTTCAGGTCCGCCGGGCCGCCGGGGAGAAGGGGTAGGGCATGCGCGGCACCCGGCTTGCCCGATACGTCTTTCTGCGGCTGCTCCAGGCGGTGCCCGTCGTCCTGGGCGTCGTGGTGCTGAACTTCCTGCTGCTGCAACTGGCACCCGGCGACGTCGCGACGGTGCTGGCCGGCGAGGCCGGCGGCGCGCCGCCCGAGTACATCGAGCAACTGCGGGCCCGCTTTGGGCTCGACCAGCCCATGCTTGTCCAGCTTGGCCTGTACCTGAAGAACATCCTCCTGCTCGACCTCGGCTATTCCTTCCGCAACAATGCGCCGGTGCTCGAACTCATCTTGGAGCGCCTCTGGCCCACGCTGCTGCTGATGGGGGCCACCTTCGTGCTGTCGGTCGGCGGCGGGGTGCTCATCGGGCTGCTGGCTGCGCTCTGGGTCAGGACATGGCGCGACCACCTGATCTCAGTCGTCGCCGTGGTCGCCTATGCGACGCCGCTGTTCTGGATCGGGCTGATGCTGATCCTGGTCTTCTCCATCTGGCTCGACTGGTTCCCGACCTCCGGCATGGAGGATGTGGTCGCGTTCCATGAGGGCTTCGCGCGCGTCGCGGACATCGCGCATCACCTCGTGCTGCCGACGGTCACGCTCTCGCTGTTCTACCTCGCGCTTTACACGCGCCTGATGCGCGCGACGGTCCTGGAACAGCGCGGGGCTGAATATGTGACGACGGCACGGGCCAAGGGCCTGACCGAATCGAGGATCACGCGCCGCCACATCCTGCGCAACGCCCTGCTGCCGGTGGTGACCATGGCGGGCGTGCAGGTCGGCGCCCTGCTCGGCGGCTCGGTGGTGGTCGAGACGGTGTTCGCTTGGCCGGGCCTCGGGCAGCTCGCCTTCCAGTCCCTGTTCGCGCGCGACTTCAACCTGCTGCTCGGCATCTTCTTCCTGTCGGCCTGCCTCGTAGTGGTCGTGAACCTCATCGTGGATGTGATCTACGTCCTGCTCGATCCGCGCATCCGGGTGGGCGGCGGGGCATGAACCGGCCCTTCTGGCTTCGCCTCGTCGCCAACCCGCGGGCGGCATTCGGGCTCACCTGGCTGGCGCTCGTCGTCCTGGCGGCGCTGGCGGCACCGCTGATCGCGCAGGCGGACCCCTTCGCCATGGCGGGCGCGCCCTTCTCGCGCCCCTTCGCCGGTTTCGGGCTTGGCACGGACTCGCTCGGCCGGAGTGTCTGGTCGGGCCTTGTATTCGGCGCCCGCACGACGCTGCTGATCGCCATCATCGCGACGATCAGCGCGGTGGCCTTCGGCGGGTTTGTCGGCGCGCTCGCCGGCTTCTACGGCGGACGCATCGACGATGTGCTGATGCGGCTGACGGAGTTCTTCCAGACCATCCCCTCCTTCATCTTCGCCATCCTGCTGGTCGCCATCCTCTCGCCCTCGGCCACCAGCGTCGTCGTCGCCATCGCGACGGTCAGCTGGCCGCCGATCGCGCGCATCGTGCGGGGCGAGGTGCTGACGCTGCGATCGCGCGAGTTCGTGCAGGCCGCCATCACGCTGGGCGAACGCGACGCCGCCATCCTGCTGCGACAGATCCTGCCCAACGCGCTCTCGCCGCTCATCGTCACGGGGTCCCTGCTGGTCGCCACCGCCATCCTGACGGAATCGGCCCTCTCCTTCCTGGGCCTCGGCGCGCCCAACCTGATGAGCTGGGGCTTCATGGTCGGCGCGGGGCGCAGTTTCCTCCGCGATGCTTGGTGGCTGGTCGCCATCCCCGGCGTGGCGATCCTGCTGACGGTGTTGAGCATCAACCTGGTGGGGGAGGCGTTGAACGACGCGCTGAACCCGAGGCTGCGGACGCCATGAGTGCCCCCCCGGCGACAGCCGGTTGCGCAGGCCCGGTCCTCGAGATCAGCGATCTGTCGGTCGCGCTGCCCGACTGGGCTGATCGGCCCCAGGCGGTCCGGCAGGTTTCGCTCCAGATCGGCGCAGGGGAGACGCTCTGCGTGGTGGGCGAGTCCGGCTCGGGCAAGTCGGTGATGGCGCGCGCCATCCTGCGGCTGCTGCCCGAGCCACAGGTGCGCATCGTCGGCGGGCGCGTGCTGCTGGACGGTGAAGACCTGGCTCAGGCCGATGACGCGCGGATGCGAGAGGTCCGCGGCGGGAAGATCGCGATGATTTTCCAGGAACCCATGGTCGCGCTCAATCCGCTCATGACCATCGGCCGGCAGATCGACGAGATTCTCGAGGCGCATACCGGCTGGGGCAAGGCGGAACGCCGCCGCCGCGTGGTCGCGACGTTCGAGGATGTGCGACTCCCTGATCCGGCCCGCCTTTTTGGAGCCTATCCGCACGAGCTTTCGGGGGGCCAGCGCCAGCGCGTGATGATCGCGATGAGCCTCGTGCTGGAGCCGCGGCTCATCATCGCCGACGAGCCGACGACGGCACTCGACGTCACCACCGAGGCGCAGATCCTCACCTTGCTGAAGGAACTGCAGCAG
>JBHYDO010000332.1:0-4288 GCA_051860645.1 Roseococcus sp. | reverse complement strand
CGCCCGACGGGCTGCGCCTGCCGCACCGCGCCCCCATCACCTCCACCGCCGCCTATACACAGGGGCTGGTCGAGGTACAGGACGAGGGCAGCCAGCTCATCTCCGCGCTGGTGAACGCCCGGCCCGGCATGCGCGTGGTGGACTACTGCGCGGGAGCGGCGGGCAAGACGCTGGCCATGGCCGTCGCCATGCAGAACCAGGGCCGCATCACCGCCTGCGACGTCTCCGCCCCGCGTCTCGAGGGGGCAACCAAGCGCATGCGCCGCGCCGGCGTCCACAACGCCGAGACCCACCTGCTGGAACCCGGTGACCGCTTCGTGAAGCGCCGCGCCGGCAGCTTCGACCGCGTTCTGGTGGACGCCCCCTGCACCGGCACCGGCACCTGGCGGCGCAACCCAGATGCCCGCAGCCGCACCAGCGCGGTGGACCTGGCGGAGCTTCTTGCCAAGCAAGGTGAAATTCTCGTAACCTCGGCACAGCTGGTGAAGCCTGGGGGTAGGCTCATCTACGCGACATGCTCGCTGCTGCCCGAGGAGGATGAAGTGCAGGTCAAGCGTCTGCTGGAAGCCCGTCCGGAATTCCGCGTGGTCCCGCTGGCGCAGGCCTGGGCCGAGGTCACGCTCCCCGGTGCGCCCCCCTGCCCCGACCCCTATCTGCTGCTCTCGCCCGCCGCCCACGGCACGGATGGCTTCTTCTGCGCCATTCTTGAACGGCCGGTCTGACGGGCGGCCGCGCACGTGGTCACCATCCGTCGCGCCCGCCCGAGCGACGCCCAGGGCATGGCGCGCGTGCATCTCGCCTGCTGGCGCAGCACCTATGCCGACATCCTGCCGCCCGCCTATCTCGCCGGCATGTCCGCCCTGCGCGAGTCGGCTGATTACGAGCGCGCCATGGTCGAGCGCCGTGGCGGCCATGCGGGCTTCGTCGCCGTGGCCGACGGCAATGAGCCGGCCGGAGCCGGGGTGGTGGGCTTCGCCACCGGCGGCCTCGCGCGCCGCCAGGGCCTCGCCGAGGGCGAGATCGAGACGCTCTATCTCCTGGATGACTTCCGCGAGCGCGGCATCGGCCGGCGGCTGATGCGCGCCACGGCGTCGCACCTGGCCTCGCTCGGCGCGCAGTCGGCCTTCGCCTGGGTGCTCGAGGCCAATCCGTCGCGCTGGTTCTATGAGCGCCTGGGCGCCCGGCTGGTGGCGCGCGAGGCGCTGAACTATGCGGGCACCACGGTGAACCAGCTCGCCTATGCCTGGGACCCCATCCACACCCTGCTGACGGCGACCGCCACCACCAAGCTGCCGCGCTGAGCCGCAGCGCTTGAGGGAAGCGGGGAAAAATGGTCCAAGCGGCCATGTCCCAGCACGATCGCATCCTCATCCTCGATTTCGGCAGCCAGGTGACGCAGCTCATCGCGCGCCGCCTGCGTGAATCCGGGGTGTACTGCGAAATCTGGCCCTACAATGCCGCCCCCGAGGCGCGGATCCGCGCGTATGACCCGCGCGGCATCATCCTCTCCGGCGGCCCGGCCAGCGTGAACGAGGGCGAGAGCCCCCACCCGCCCGCCTTGGTCTTCGAGATGGGCCTGCCCGTCCTGGGCATCTGCTACGGGCAGCAGGCCATGGCGCACCATCTGGGCGGGCTGGTCGAGGGCTCCGAGCACCGCGAGTTCGGCCGCGCCTTCGTGGACGTGACGGGCGAATGCGCCATCACCCAGGGCGTCTGGGCGCCCGGCGCGCGCGAGCAGGTCTGGATGAGCCATGGCGACCGCATCACGCGCCTGCCCGAGGGCTTCCGGGTGGTGGCGAGCAGCGAGGGCGCGCCCTTCGCCGTGATCGCCGACGACGCCCGCCGCTTCTACGGCACCATGTTCCACCCCGAGGTGGTGCACACCCCGCACGGCGCGCAGCTGCTGCAGAACTTCACCCAGGGGGTCTGCGGCTGCAAGGGTGACTGGACCATGGGCGCCTATCGCGCCGAGGCCATCGCCAAGATCCGCGCCCAGGTCGGCAATGGCCGCGTGATCTGCGGGCTGTCGGGCGGGGTCGATTCCTCGGTGGCCGCCGTGCTTCTGCACGAGGCCATCGGCGACCAGCTCACCTGCATCTATGTGGACCACGGGCTGATGCGCGCCAATGAGAGCGCGCAGGTGGTGGCCACCTTCCGCGACCGCTTCAACATCAAGCTGGTCCACCGCGATGCCTCCGACCTGTTCCTGGGCCAGCTTTCCGGCGTCACGGACCCCGAGGTGAAGCGCAAGACCATCGGCCGCCTCTTCATCGAGGTGTTCGAGGAGGAGCAGAACAAGGTGGGCGGCGCCGATTTCCTGGCGCAGGGCACCCTCTATCCGGACGTGATCGAGAGCATCTCGGCCACCGGCGGCCCCTCGGTCACCATCAAGTCGCACCACAATGTGGGCGGGCTGCCGGCCGGCATGCGGATGAAGCTGGTGGAACCGCTGCGCGCCCTGTTCAAGGACGCGGTGCGCGCACTCGGCCGCGAACTCGGCATGCCCGAGGAAATCGTGGGCCGCCACCCCTTCCCCGGGCCTGGCCTCGCCATCCGCATCCCCGGCGAGGTGACGCGGGAGAAGGCGGACATCCTGCGCCGCGTGGACACCATCTTCCTGGAGGAGATCCGCACGGCCGGACTCTACGACGCCATCTGGCAGGCCTTCGCCGTGCTGCTGCCGGTGCGCACCGTGGGCGTGATGGGCGATGGCCGCACCTATGACAGCGCCTGCGCGCTGCGCGCCGTGACCAGCACGGACGGCATGACGGCGGATGTCTATCCCTTCGACATGTCCTTCCTGACGCGCGTGTCCAACCGCATCGTGAACGAGGTCCGCGGCGTGAACCGCGTGACCTATGACATCACGAGCAAGCCGCCCGGGACGATCGAGTGGGAGTGAGGAGAACGGCCTCCCCCGAAGGCCGGGCGCGCACGGCTCAAGGGTCGAGCCGCAGGGCCACCGCGATGAGGGCCGCGTGCGGCCGTGGGATCAGGACTTTGCCTGCACCAGGGGGTGCCCATGCGCTATGTCATTGCCCTCGATGCGGCGCTGAGACTGTTCCGGGAGCGAGCACGGCCAACCGCCGGGACGAAGCTTCTCGCGCCCACCCTGCTGCGCTCGCAGGCCCTGGCGCATCTCTACGGCGCGGCACACAAGGGAGAGATCGGTCGCGCCGAGGCCCAGGGGCGGCTCGACCACATGCGGGCCCTCGACATCCGCCTGCTCGGCGACCGGGTGTTGCAGAAATTCGCCTGGGATTTCGCGGAACGGCTCTGCTGGGAGGACACCTTCATCGCGGAATACGTCGCGCTGACGAAGCTGCAGGCCGATGCCTTCGTGACATTGGACCCAGCGCTGGCGGAGGCGGCCCGAAGCCTGGTTGCGGTCGCGTCGTTCGAGGAGATGCTGGCCGGGCGGCCTGCCCTCACCGGGCGATGACCAGACGCCCCTCCAGGAGGGCGAGCGTTGCCCGGCGCGGAATGGAAGGACAACAGCGCGCATCATCGGCGCTGTAGTTCAAGCCCTCGACGAGGATCCGCTCGCCCTCCACCCTGACGCGCTCTACCACCTGCGGCAGCGCCTGCTGGCTGCGCGGATCGTCAGGCACGGCGATGGCGCGGAAGCGGCCGCCCTCGGCGAGGAAGACGCCGAAGGTGGCCGTCCAGTTGTTGCCACCGCCGCACCCCTCGATGGTGTAGCGGGCCACCACCACCGTCCTGCCCTCCTGTCCCAGAGGGCCACGGTGCACCGCCTCGAAGCCCACCACGCTGCAGCCGACGGCTTCACGTTGAATTTGTTGCTCCAGGGTGCGGTTCGACTGCGCGTGGGCAAGGCCGGGGAGGAGCGCGCAGAGTAGCGCGAGCGTGGTGAGACAGGTTCTCATGTCTGGAGTGTGTGGGACCCGGCTCCCAACATCAACTTGCCACGCTGGGTTTCGTGGTGCGCCGCCGACGCGCAACCCGACGCCGCCCTGCGGGTTATGCCTTGGCCCGCACCCTGCCGCGGGCGTCAGCAACAGGAGGACCGCTCATGGCCGACAAGCGCAACCCCAGGCCCAGTTCCCCGAGCAAGGCCGCCGACCCCGCCCTGGCCGAACCCAAGTTCACCGGCGTGCCGCCGCAGGGCCCGAGCCCCTCGCCCGGCATCGCGCGGCACTTCTCGCAGGAGCACGACCGCGGGGCGGAGGCCGGGCGGCTGGGCGGCAAGCCCAGCGCCGAAAAGCCGGCCGGGCAGGCGTCGAAGGGCTGAGCCCGGACAGGGCCGTGGGGCCGCTTTCGCCAAGGC
>JBHYDO010000331.1:0-4292 GCA_051860645.1 Roseococcus sp. | reverse complement strand
TGCGCCAGCGGGCGGGGTCCTTGGTCTTGTTGCCCCACACATCCTGGGCGCGGGCGAGGTTTTCCATCGTTTGCGCCCAGCGATAGGGCACCCGCTCACGTGTGAATTCTTCGAGCGCCGCGCGAAAGGCCGCCACCGCCTCTTCCAGACGCGCCGTGCCGCTCTCGCGCTCGCCGAGCGTTGCGAGCGCGTTGCCGAGGTTGTTCTGCGTCGCCGCCCAGTCCAGCGGCACACGCTCGCGGGTCCGCTCCTCCAGCGCTGCGCGGTAGGCCGCCACCGCCTCCTCCAGACGCGCCGTGCCGCTCTCGCGCTCGCCGAGACTCCCGAGCGCGATGCCAAGCACATTGCCCGCCACGCCGCGCTCATCGGCCGTGGCCGCCGTGGCGGCCATGCGGCGCGCGAGGGCGATGGCCACTTCGAGGGACAGGTTTAGGCCCTTGTCGCGCCCTTCCTCGTGAAATGCGTCCCAGCGCGTTAGGAAGCCAGGCGCCCAGGCTGGCCGCTCCGGCGCATCGAGCGCAACCAGAGCTTCCACCCGCCGCGCGACAGCCTCGGCATCGCGGCGCAGCAGTTCCTGATCAATCGCGGCTCCGAGCAAGGTCGCACGCGCGCGTCGCAACGCCTCGCGCTGCGACGCCTCGCGTGCCGCCAGTTCCGCCAGCCCGTCATCCACCGCGCCCACGGCTGCGTCCAAAGCTCCCGCACGGGTGCGGCCCGCCGCCTCGGCCAGCACGGCGTCAACAAAGGCGTCCTCGCTGGAGGCGGGTCGCTCCCCGCGACGCAAGGTCGCCAGAGCGATCTCCACCGCGTGTTCCACTTCGCGGATCGCCTGTTCCAGGTTGCCGATCTCCGCCGGCTTGAGGCGGGCCGCGAGGGCAAGAACGGTTCGCTCGGCCAGGCCCTGGGACTCGGCGCGGCCTAGAACCCCACTCTGGCGCAGCGCCGCCAGCAACTGGGCCGTTACGGCATCGGGCATAGTTTCAAGACGGGCCTGGACCTCCTGCCCCTGCCGTTCCTGGCCGACCTCGATCCGCGTCGCGCTGTCGCGGGCTTCGTCGCGGATCTTTTGCCCCTGCCATGCGGTAACGCCGATGGCGACCAAGACGAGGACGGTCGCTGCGCCGGCGGCGCCCAGCCACTTCCAACGTGCCGCTCGCTGCCCGTCCTCGATTGCCTTCAGCTTGGCCAGGACGGAATCGACGAGAAGCTTCTCATCCCCCGCAGGCACTTTGCCGGCGCGCAACTCGGCCAGGGCGATCCCGAGCGCACGCTCAAGCCTGCGCACCGCGTCAACAAGGCTAGGGGTTTCAGCCGGGCTCAGCCGCTGCGCAAGAGCCAGGACCAGGGGTTCTCCCAGTCCCTCGCCCGCAGCCCGCGCCAATGCCCCGCTTTCCCGCAGCGCGGCGAACACCTGGGCTGCCACCTCATCGGAAAGCGTGTCGAGCCTCGCCTCCACCCGCGCAACCGCGCTCTTCAATTCCGACAGCCCGCCCACGAAGAACCCAATCCGTGCGTCGGGCTTGTCCTTCAGGCTTTCGCGCAGGAAGGCGATGGCATAGGCGAACCAGCCGGGGCTTTCGGGGTCGTTGCTGGCAAAGCGCTCTTGGAAGCCGGGCGGGAGCGGCGCGTCGGCAATCGCCCGCGTCAGTTCCGCCCACATTGCCGCCTCGGCTGCCTGGCGCCGGCGCGCCGCCTCGGCCGCGTCGCGCGGGTCGTGGCGGGGCGGCAGCGCGGTGTCGAGTGTGGCGCGGAAGGTCTCGATCTCGGCGGCGTGTGCGCCCTTGGGCACCTCGTCCAGCGCGCGCAATTGTCCATGCAGCCAGATGCGCGCGGCGGGGATGAAGCCATCGGGCCGCGTGGTGCGGTCGTCAAAGCGCTCGCCTTCCTCCACCAAGGCCTGGTCATTCACCAAGGCCAAGCAGGCCACCAGCATGGAAAAGCGCAGGCTGCGTTCGAGGTCGTGGTTTACCGGCCGTTCGAGATAGGCCGCGGCGTGCAGCCGCACCTCGTCCCAACTCCGGCCCAGCAGCTTTTCCAGCGCGGCGGCGGCCAGCTTGCCGCCGATGTCACCGACGACGCCGCCGACCGCCCCGCCGACCACGGTCTTAAGCACGCCCAGCGCCACCGCCACCCCCTCACCCAGAGGTTGCCAAGCTTGCCCGGATCACATCCGCTTTCAAGCAAAACGGGATTTGGGGGGCCCGGGGGGAAAGGGCCAAGGCCCGTTGCCCCCCAACGCGCGCCTACCCCTGCGACACCCCCGGATGGAAATGCTGGTGGATTTTTCGGGCCAACCCAGCCCCCACCCCTGGGCAGTTGGCCAAATCCGTCTCCCCCGCCTGCCTGACCCCCCGCGCCGACCCGAAATGGTTCAGCAACCGGCGTTTGACGGCCGGCCCCACCCCCGGAATGTCATCCAGCTCCGACTTCGTCAGCGCCTTGGCCCGCCCCGCCCGGTGGCTGCCGATGACGAAGCGGTGCGCCTCGTCGCGCAGGCGTTGCAGGTAGTAGAGCACGGGGTCGCGCGGGGGCAGCTGGAAGGGCTCGCGCCCGGCCATGAAGAACCACTCGCGCCCCGCGTCGCGGTCCGGCCCCTTGGCCATGGCGATGAGCGGGATGTCGTGCAGCCCCAGCTCCTCCATCACGGAAGTGGCCGCCGAGAACTGCCCCTGCCCGCCATCAATCACCACCAGGTCGGGCCAGCCCTCGCCAGTGCGGGCCGGGTCCTCCTTCAGCGCGCGGCCGAAGCGGCGTTCCAGCACCTCGCGCATCATGGCGAAGTCGTCGCCTGGCTTGGCCTCCTTGATGGCGAATTTCCGGTAGGCGGATTTCAGGAAGCCCGACGGCCCGCCCACGATCATGGCGCCATAGGCGGCGGCGCCCATGATATGGCTGTTGTCATAGACCTCGATGCGCTCCGGCCGCTCCGGCAGGTCGAGCAGGCGCTGCACCCCCTCCAGCAACTGCCCCTGCGCGGTGGATTCCGCGAGCCGCCGCTCCAGCGCCTCGCGCGCGTTCGTCTCGGCGTGTTCCACGATGGCGCGCTTGTCGCCGCGCTGGGGGCGATGGAGTTCCACCCGCCGCCCGGCCTTCAGCCCCAGGGCTTCGGCGATCAGCGGCGCCTCGGGCGGCTCATGGCTGGTCAGCACCAAAGGCGGCGGCGGCAGGTCGTCGTAGAGCTGGGCCAGGAAGCTCGCCATCACCTCCTCGGGCGTGATGTCGGCCTTGGCGTGGGTCAGGAAATACGGGCGGTTGCCGTTGTTCCGCCCGCCCCGGAAGAAGAACACCTGCACGCAGGACTGGCCGGCGGCCATGTGCAGCGCCACCACATCGGCATCGCCCACCCCGTCCAGGTTGATGCGGCTGCTGCCCTGCACATGGGTCAGGCCGCGGATGCGGTCGCGCAGGCTGGCCGCGCGCTCGAACTCCAGCGCGGCGGCGGCGGCCTCCATCTCGGCGGCCAGGCGCCGCTGGATGCTGGGCACCTCGCCCGCCAGGAACTGCTTGGCCTCCTCCACCAGCGCGCCGTAATCCTCGCGGCTGATGCGGTCCACGCAGGGCGCCGAGCAGCGCTTGATCTGATAGAGCAGGCAGGGCCGGTCGCGCGTCTCGAACACCGTGTCGCGGCAGGTGCGCAGCAGGAAGACGCGCTGCAGCGCCGTGATGGTCTGGTTCACCGCCCAGACGCTGGCGAAGGGGCCGTAATAGCTGGCGCCCTTGCGGCGCTCGCCCCGGTGCTTGGCGATCTGCGGGTGCGAATGGTCGTCGCTGACCATCAGCCAGGGGTAGGATTTGTCGTCGCGCAGGACGATGTTGAAGCGCGGCCGCAGCTTCTTGATGAGGTTCGCTTCCAGCAGCAGCGCCTCGGCCTCGCTGGCCGTGGTGATGACCTCGATGCGGCGGGTCTCGAACACCATCCGGCGCAGGCGTTCGGGAAGGCGGGCGGTCTGGGTGTATTGCGCCACGCGCTTGCGGATGGCGCGCGCCTTGCCCACGTAGAGGACATCGCCCTTGCCATCGAGCATGCGATAGACGCCCGGTGACAATGGCAGGTTGGCCAACGCAGCCTCCAGCACCGCCACGCCGGAAGGCGCGGGCGTGCCGATGGCGTCTTCTGGAATTTCTTCAACCGGCATAGGCGTTTGACAACCTGCGGCTGTGCTGCCTGCCCGTCGGCATGGGCGCGAGGGGGCAAGAGGGGCGGCTTTCCCTCACGCGCGTGGCGTGCACCAAACTATCCCCCGTCCCTGTGGATAACCCTGTGGGCGACAGGGGTCCGCCGGGCCCGTGTG
>JBHYDO010000330.1:0-4323 GCA_051860645.1 Roseococcus sp. | reverse complement strand
AAGCCTATCAGCAGTCGAGCTTCGCCGCCAAGTCCACGAAGCTCTCCGCCGCGCAGTCCCAGGGGTCCTCGGCCGTCAGGTCCGTGCCCTGCGCCGGCCCGTGCTCGGTGGGCCGTGCCACGAAGGCGGTGGCGAGCCCCGCCTTTCGCGCCGCGCGCAGATCGCCATTGTGGGCCGCCACCAGGCACACCTGGTGCGGCGCCATGCCGAGGATCTCGGCGGTGCGGGTATAGGCCTCGCGCTGCGGCTTGTAGGCTTGCGTCGCCTCGGCGCCGAGCACCGCATCCCAGGGAATGCCGGCGCGCTTGGCCATGTTCGCCAGCAGCAGGATGTTGCCGTTGGACGCCGGCGCCAGGAAGTACTTCCGGCTGAGGCGCGACAGGCCGAGCAGCACGTCCGGCCAGGGGTCCAGCCGGTGCCAGGCGCGGTTCAGATGGTCGAGGTCCGCCTCGGTGCAGGTGGCCAGGTCAATGCCATGGTCCCGCAGCACCAGTTCCAGGTTTTCCCGGTGCAGCACGTCCAGCCGCGTGAATTCGCGGCGGCCGGCGCGGCATTCCTCCATGGCGGGCTGGTAGCGGCGGCGCCAGGCGTCGGCCACCAAAAAGGGGTCGAGATGCGCGCCGCCACGGGCGGGCAGGAATTCGGCCAGCGCGCGGGCCACGCCGCTGCGCCAGTCCACGACGGTGCCGAACACGTCGAACACCAAAGCCTGCACATCCTTCATTCCGCGGCGTCCTTCACGGCCCAACGCTTGTCGAAATCCCACACCTCGGGAAAACCCATCGTCTCGCAGATGCGGCCGAAGCCGTAGGAATCCGAGGGGGCCAGCGCGTTCGTGTCGCCATGCGCCTTCAGATGGCCGAAGGCGCGTTCCAGCGCGGCGGCCGCCGCCAGGAAGCCCACGGCGGGGTAGATGGCGATGGCGAAGCCCAGCTTCTGCAACGTGGCGGCAGGCAGGATGGGGGTGCGGCCGCCCTCCACCATGTTGGCCAGCAGCGGCGCGGCGATGCTGCGGCCGATCTCGGCCATCTCGGCCTCGCTCTCCGGGCTTTCGACGAAGACCACGTCCGCGCCGGCATCCGCGAACATGCGGCCGCGGCGGATGGCCTCCTCCAGGCCCAGCGTGGTGCGGGCATCGGTGCGCGCCACGATGAGGAAGTTGGGGTCGCGGCGCGCTTCGACGGCGACCTTGATCTTCAGCACCATCTCCTCGGCCGGGATCACGCGGCGGCCGGGCGTGTGGCCGCATTTCTTCGGCACCTCCTGGTCTTCGAGCTGGATGCCGCTGATGCCGGCCTGCTCATAGCCCATGACGGTGTGGCGCACGTTCAGCAGCCCGCCATAGCCCGTGTCGGCATCCGCGATGACGGGGGTGCGCGTGCCCTGCGCAAAGCGGCCCATGCGGCCGACCATGTCCGTGTAGGTGGCGATGCCGGCATCGGGCACGCCCAGATGCGAGGCCACGGTGCCGAAGCCAGTGGCGTAGAGGCAGTCGAACCCCATGCCGTCGGCCACCTTGGCGCTGATCATGTCGAAGATGCCGGGGGCGGTGATGAAGCGCTTCGCCTCGAACGCCGCCTTGAGGGCCGGGTTTGCCATGGATTGTCCTCCTGCCCTGCTTTGTGGCCCGCCATTCGGGCGTGCGGAAGCCCCGGAAGCGTGGCAGGCTGCGCCCCGACACAAGGAGGACGCCATGCCCGAAGGTTCCATGACCCTGCCCGCCATCGCCGCCATCGAGGCCGTGGTGCGCACCTATCTGGACGGATTGCACGAGGGCGATGCGGACAAGATCGCCGCCGCCTTCCACCCCTGCGCGCATCTCTACAGCGCGCCCAAGGGCGAGGTGGTGGATTTTCCCCGCGCGGATTGGCTGACGGCGATCAAGGGCCGCGCCTCGCCGAAGTCGCTGGGCCTGGCGCGCGAGGATCGCATCCTGGCGATTGACCTGGCAGGCGATGACGCGGCCTGCGTGAAGGTGAATTGCTGCATTCCGCCGCGCTACTTCACCGACTTTCTTCTGTTGCTGAAGACGAATGAGGGCTGGCGGATCGTGTCCAAGAGCTTTCATACGGAGCTTCGCTCCTAGCTTTGCCGCCCTCAAGCGCGTCGTGCCGGAGGCACGCCTTCGGCGTGACGCGCCGCCTCCGGCGGCTTGGCTTCCGCGCCGCGTGAGGCGTGCTGGCCGCGCTGCCAGTCTGGGCGCGGCGCCGGCCTTGCCGGCGCATTCGCGTAGGGCCGCGTTCCATGTCGGAGGGTGGAAGACTGACACTCCCTCCAGGGGGATGTCAGGTCGCGCCGTTGGCCGGATTCGGCCGCGCGACGGCCTCATTTTCTTGATTTTTCAGGCGTCTCGTGGCAGGTTGCGACTTGTCAGGCGGCGCCCCACCCAGGCCGGGCGCTCCCCGCGGTAAGATAGTAAGATGGTAAGGTAGTAAGGCGGACGGCGCCCCTACACCCCCTGCAGCACGAAGGGCACCCGCGCCCGCGCCGCGATCTCCCGCACATGCCGTTCCAGGCTGGCCGGGATGGGGATGCCGGCCGCCAGGCGTTCGGCGCGGGAGACATCCTCCGGATCGCCGGGGATCAGCACCGGTTCGGCCGGGTTGGCGGCGCGCGTGCTGCGCAACACCTCCACCACGCCCTGCATGTCGGCCGTGTAGGCGTCCAGGTCGCGGAAGGCGCGCGGGTCGATGGCCAGCATCAGGTGGCCGATGTTGTTTGGCTCGTCCGGCTTCTGGCTGCGGTTGCGGATGGGCGAGAAGCTGGCGCCGACCAGCGTGCCGGCGAGGATGTGCACCATCAGCGCGAGCCCGTAGCCCTTGTGCTCGCCCAGGGGGGTCAGCCCGCCTTCCTGGCGCTTGAAGACGTAGTCGTTGGCCTCAGCGTGGTCGGTCACGGGGTTGCCCGCGCCATCCACCACCCAGCCGGGCGGCACGTCCTTTTCCTGCAGGTGATAGACCTTCACCTTGTTGGCCGCGACGGTCGTGGTCGCCATGTCCAGCACCACCGGCGCGCCCTCGCCATTGGGCGCGGCAAAGGCGATGGGGTTGGTGCCCAGCACCGGCTCGGCGCCGCGCGGCGGCACCATGCTGATGCCGCGCGTGGAGGAATACACCAGGCCGATGAAGCCCGCCGCGGCGGCCATCCGCGCGTAGTAGCCGGCCGCGCCGAAATGGTGGCTGTTCACCACGCCCACCGCGCCGATGCCGAAGACCCGCGCCTTTTCCACCGCCAGCCGCATGGCCATCACGGCGGGCGGGTGGCCCAGCGCGTCGCCGCCATCCACCAGTGCCGTCGCGCCGAAATCCCGCGCCACGCGGGGCGGGCCGGCGATGCGCAACTGGCCCAGGCGCAGCAATTCCTCATAGCCCATCAGCATCGAGATGCCGTGGCTGTCCACGCCCATGAGGTCCGTCTCGGTCATCACCTCGGCCGTGGTCTCGGCCAGCGCGGGCGGGCTGCCCCAGGCGAGCAGGATGGCGGTGATCTGCGCGCGGACGGATTCATGGCTGGCGTTCATGGCATTTCCCTTGTCCCTGGCCGCGACCTTCCGCGCAGGCACCGCGCGGGTCAACGCCTTCACGCGCGCCCGGGTTTGGGCAAGCATCACGCCCCATGGAAGCTCAACCCCGCGTGATCGTCGTCGGCGCCGGAATCGTCGGCCTGTGCGTCGCCTGGTATCTGGCGCGCGGGGGGGCGGCAGTGACGGTGCTGGACCGGGACGGGCCGGGCGAGGGCACGTCGTCGGGCAATGCGGGGGCTATCTCGGCCGGGTCGGTCGCGCCGCTCGCCATGCCGGGGGTGCTGAAGACGGTGCCTGGAATGCTGCTGGACCCCAAGGGCGCCCTGCACATTCCGACCCGCTACTGGCCCGCCGCCCTGCCCTGGCTGTGGCGCTTCGTGCTGAGTGCGCGGCCGGAGCGCGTGCAGGAGATCGCCAACGGGATGGCCACGCTGCTGCACGGCGCGGAGGACCGCCACCGCGAAATCCTGGCGGCCGAGGGCGCGCTGGACCTGA
The DNA here is from genome assembly GCA_051860645.1 of Roseococcus sp. Taxonomy (GTDB): domain Bacteria; phylum Pseudomonadota; class Alphaproteobacteria; order Acetobacterales; family Acetobacteraceae; genus Roseococcus. The sequence continues at coordinate 305 of JBHYDO010000330.1, read as the reverse complement.
TCCGCGACGAAGGCCAGCTCTACCTCTACCGCGACGCCGCGCATCTGGCGAAGGACGACGCCGCCTGGGCGCTGCGCCGCCAGCACGGGCTGAACATGCGCGTGCTGGACCGCGCGGGGATCCTGGCGCTCGAACCCGGCGTGGCCGCGGCCTACACGGTCGGCGTCTTCCTGCCCGACCAGGGGCATTGCGTGAACCCGCTGCGCCACGCCCGCACCGTGGCGCGCGGCATCGAGCGCATGGGGGGCAGCATCCGCCGCGCCACGGTCGAGGCACTGATGACCGACGGCGCCCGCGTCACCGGC
>JBHYDO010000329.1:0-4327 GCA_051860645.1 Roseococcus sp. | reverse complement strand
GAAGCACCTGAAGAACCGCGGCATCGGCGTGCTCATCACCGACCACAATGTGCGCGAGACGCTGGAGATCATCGACCGGGCCTACATCATGCATGACGGTCAGGTGCTGATGGAGGGCCGCCCGCAGGAGATCGTCGCCCATGAAGGCGTGCGGCGTGTCTACCTGGGCGAAAAATTCAGCCTTTGAGCAGGGCGGTGCACAAGGTCCGACCCCCCCTGCCTGACGCGGGCTGAGCACGCCCATGCTCGGACCCCGCCTCGACCTGCGGCAGTCGCAATCGCTGGTGATGACGCCGCAGCTGCGGCAGGCGATCAAGCTGCTGCAATCCTCCAATATGGAGGTGATGGCCTTCGTCGAGGAGGAACTCGAGCGCAACCCGCTGCTGGAGCGCGACGAGGCCCGTCTCGTCGCCGTGGCCCCCGAGGCGCCGGCGTCCGACGCCGCCACCGCCGCCAGCGCCGACACCTTCCCCGAACAGGCGCTCGACGCCGACTATTCCAATGTGGTGGACGAGGGCCAGGCCCACACGCCCGATTTCGGGCCCACGGGGAGCACGGTCGGCTCCGGCGGCCGCGCCGATTTCAGCGATGACCTCTCCGGCATCGAGGAGATGGCCGGCGCCGGCCCCAACCTGCGCGAGCGCCTGGCCGAACAGCTGCGCCTCAACCTGCCCGAGGGGCAGGAGCGGCTGATCGGCGCGGCCTTGCTCGCCATGGTGGAGCCGAGCGGGCGGCTCGTGCTGGATGCCGAGGTCATGGCCGCGCGGCTGGGCTGCGACGTCGCGCTGGTGGAGCGCGTGCGCCGCGCCATGCAGCGCTTCGAGCCCGTGGGGATGTTCTGCCGCGACCTGCGCGAATGCCTCCAGGTGCAATTGGAGGATCGCGGCCGCTACGACCCCTATATGGCGCGGCTGCTGGACAACCTCCCCCTGCTGGCCCGGCGCGACATGCGCGGGCTGATGGAGGCCTGCGGCGTGGATGCCGAGGACCTGGCCGAGATGGTGGCCGAGCTTCGCCGGCTCGACCCCAAGCCCGGCGCCGGGGCCGATGACACGCCGCTTCAGACCATCCAGCCCGACGTGCTGATGCGCGCGACCCCCGAGGGCGACTGGGCGCTGGAGCTCAACCCCGACACCCTGCCGCGCGTGCTGGTCAACCGCGGCTTCGCCGCGCGCGCCGTGGTGAAGTTGCGCGACAAGGAACAGAAGACCTTCCTCGCCGAACAACTGCAATCGGCCAACTGGCTGGTGAAGAGCCTGGAGCAGCGCGCCAACACCATCATGAAGGTGGCGACCGAGATCGTGCGCCGGCAGGACGCCTTCTTCCGGCACGGGGTGGAGCATCTGCGCCCGCTCATCCTGCGCGACGTGGCGGAGGTGGTGGAGATGCACGAGAGCACCGTCAGCCGCGTCACCGCGAACAAGTACCTCGCCACGCCGCGCGGCACGCTGGAACTGAAATACTTCTTCACCACCGCCATTTCCGGCACCGCCGGGGGCGAGAGCGTGAGTGCCGAGGCGGTGCGTCATCGCATCCGCGGAATGATCCTGGCGGAAACCCCCTGTTCCGTTCTCTCGGATGACGCAATCGTATTGCGGTTGCGTGAAGAAGGCGTGGACATCGCGCGTCGGACCGTGGCCAAATACCGCGAAGCGATGCGCATCCCCTCATCGGTGCAGCGCAAACGCGAAAAGGCCGTCACGGCCTGAAGGGCTTCCTCCCTGCTGGCCGGATGGCGGCTGGAGAAACGAGGAAAGAGCAGCCCATGCACATCACTGTCGCCGGCAAGCAGGTCGAGACGTCGGACGCCTTGCGCGTCCATGTGGCCGACGGACTGGAAGCGATCACGGGCAAGTATTTCGACCACGCGCTGGAAGCGCGCGTCACCTTCCACAAGGAGGCCAAGGGCAGCCAGGGCGGGCATTTCGCCTGCGACATCAACCTCCATGCCGGGCGCGGGCTGAGCCTGCGCGGCGAGGGCCATGGCACCGACGCGCAGCGCGCCTTCGACGTGGCGGCGGCGCATGTGGCCAAGCGCCTGCGCCGCTACCGCCGCCGCGCCAATGAGCACGCCCGCGGCCAGGCGGTCGAGCGCGAGACCTCCGAGGTGTTGCGCGAATATGTCGTGACCCCCGAGGACGACACGGAGGAGATGGAGGCCATCACCAATGCCGACCACCCCGCCGTGGTGGCGGAACCGGTGGGCGAACTGCACCTGCTCTCGGTGGGCGAGGCGTCCATGCGGCTCGACCTGTCGGGCGCGCCGGTGGTGGTGTTCCGCAACAGCGTGAGCCGGTCCATAAACGTGGTCTATCGGCGGCAAGATGGGAATATCGGGTGGATCGATCCGGGCTAGGGACCGACTTCGCGCGGCTGGCGGAGGCGGCCGAACTCGCCTTCCGCCTGCACGCCGCCCAGCGCCGCAAGGGCACAGGCATCCCCTATGTCGCCCACCTGATGGCGGTGGCCGCGCTGGTGCTGGAACATGGCGGCGACGAGGACCAGGCGATCGCCGCCCTGCTGCACGACACCATCGAGGATTGCGGGGTGGAGCACGAGGCCGTGATCGCGGCCCGCTTCGGCCCTCGTGTCGCCGCCATCGTGCGCGCCTGCACCGACGCGGAGGTGCTGCCCAAGCCGCCCTGGCGCGCGCGCAAGGAGGCCTATATCGCGCATCTGGACCACGTCCCGCGCGAGGCGCTGCTGGTCTCGGCCTGCGACAAGCTGCACAACGCCCGCGCCATCCTGGCCGACCTGCGCGCGGAGGGGCCCGCGGTGTTCGAGCGCTTCAACGGCGGGCGCGCGGGGACGCTGTGGTACTACGCGACGCTCGCCGAACGCTTCGCCGTGCTGCTGCCGGGGCGGGCGGCGCGGGAGTTGGCCGCGAAGGTGGCGGCGCTGCAGGCCACCGCCCGGGACGCACCGGGCTGATGCCTGCGCAGATGTGCCGCCCTCAATGATGAAAGATGTCGGGCTCCTCATAGCCCAGAATGTCGAGCCTGCCGCGCGTCGGCAGGAAGTCGTAGCAGGCCTGCGCCAGTTCGAGCCGCCCCTCGCGCTTCAGCAGCGCCTCCAGCTTCGCCCAGAGCGCGTGCAGGTGCAGCACGTCGCTGGCGGCGTAGGCGCATTGCTCGGGGGTGAGGTCCAGCGCTCCCCAGTCGCTGGTCTGCTGCTGCTTGCTGATCTCGACGCCGAGCAATTCGCGCAGCAGGTCCTTCAGCCCGTGCCGGTCGGTGTAGGTGCGCACGAGGCGCGAGGCGATCTTGGTGCAGCGCACGGCCCGCACCTCCACCCCCAGCGCATGCTGCAGCAGCCCCACGTCGAAGCGGGCGAAGTGGAACAGCTTCACCGTGGCGGCGTCATGCAGCAGCGCGGCGAGGTTGGGCGCGGCATAGCCCTGGCCGCCCAGGCTCTCGGGGATCAGCTGCACCAGATGCGCTGCCCCATCACCCGAGGAAAGCTGCACCAGGCACAGCCGGTCGCGGCGGGCATCGAGCCCCATGGCCTCGGTGTCCACCGCGACGACGCGGCCGAGGTCGAGCCCCGCGGGCAGGTCGTGCTGGTACAGGTGGACGGGGCCGGCCGGCGTGAACATCGTCTTCGCCATGGGCGCGCATTTCTCCTGGTCAGGCTCCGGCTGGCCCGGGCACGCCCTGCATAGCCCCCGCCTTGCGCGCGCAGCAAGCCGGGGGCGCGCGCCACTGCAGGAATGCGGCGCGAGGACAGGCCGGCACGTGGGGTTGCGCCAGCGAAATTGCCGCTTGACCGGACGGCCGTGGCATCCGCAATGACCGGATGAACCGCTTCGCCGCCGCGGCATGACGCCCGTCCCTCCCTCGCCGCTCCGCCCCGGCGAGACCTGCTGGCGCACCGCCCGCGCCGAGCGCCTGGCCGTCATCGTGGACGCGGCCGACTATTTTCGCGCGGCCCGCGCAGCGATGCTGAAGGCCGAGCGGCGCATCATGCTCATCGGCTGGGATTTCGACGCGCGCATCGAACTGACGCCGGGCGACGTGGCGGACGGCGCGCCGCCCAGGCTGGGGGATTTCATCCTGTGGCTGGTGCGGCGGCGGCCCACTCTGGAGGTGTTCATCCTCCGCTGGGACCTCGGCGCCTTCAAGGCGCTGTTCCGCGGCACCACTCTGTTCACCCTGCTGCGCTGGAAGGCGCACGGGCGGATCACGACGCGGCTGGACGGCGCCCACCCGGCCGGCGGTTCGCAGCACCAGAAGATCCTGGTGCTGGACGATGCGCTTGCCTTCTGCGGCGGCATCGATATGACGGCCGGGCGCTGGGACACGCGCGAGCACGCCGATGACGATCCCCG
>JBHYDO010000328.1:0-4338 GCA_051860645.1 Roseococcus sp. | reverse complement strand
CGGCCTGCGCGACAACCCCCACCAACTCCAGATCAGCGCCGAGGTGCAGCCCGGCAATTCGGGCGGGCCGCTGCTCGACATGGAGGGGCATGTGGTCGGCGTCATCGTCTCCAAGCTCAACGCCCAGCGCCTGGCGCAGAGCACGGGTGACATCGCGCAGAACGTGAACTTCGCCGTGCAGGGCCGCACGGCGCTGGAGTTCGCGCGGCGCGCCGGCATCACACCGCGGGTGGTCCAGAGCGGTGGGCGGGAGCTTTCGACCGCCGATGTGGGCGATGTCGCCCACCGCTCCACCCTGTTCATCCGCTGCGAACGCTGACGGAAAAGGCGCCCTCTCGCGGAAACGGGCGGGCTTGGCTAGTCTCAGGGCAACGAACCGAGGAGGTTTCCATGCAACGCCGTGCCGTGCTGGCCGCGCCCCTGCTCGCGGCCCCGCTGCTGCTTCCCGTCCAGGCCGCCGCCCAGGCCGCGCTGGCCACCGAGGAGTTCATGATCCCCTCGGGCGATGACGGGATCGAGTTGTTCCTGCGCAACAAGCGGCCGGAGAACCTCACCAGCTTCTCGCCCTCGCGCACGGTGCTGTTTGTCCATGGCGCGACATATCCCGCGCACACCGCCTTCGACCTGCCCTTGGGCGGACTGTCCTGGATGGACTACATGGCTGGGCGCGGTTTCGACGTCTGGTGCCTCGACCTGCGCGGCTATGGCCGCAGCACCCGCCCGCCCGAGATGGCGCAGCCGCCGGAGGCCAACCCGCCCCTCGTGCGCGGCGAGACGGCCGTGGCCGACATCGCCGCTGCCGCCGCCTTCATCCGCGAACGCCGCTCCGTGGCGCGAATCATCCACATGGGTTGGTCCTGGGGCACGGCGCTGATGGCCCGCTTCGCCGCCGACAACCCCTCGCTGGTGGAACGCCTGGTTCTCTACGCGCCCGTCTGGCTGCGCGAGGGCGCGAGCCCGGCCGGCAACCAGATGGGCGCCTATCGCATGGTGACCCAGGCCCAGGCGCGCGAGCGCTGGACGGCGGGCGTGCCCGACAGCGCGCGGGCCAACCTCATTCCCGCCGGCTGGTTCGAGCATTGGGCGGGCGTGACCTGGGCGACCGACCCCGAGGGCCTGCGCCGCAGCCCGTCCGTGCTGCGCGCACCCAATGGCGTCCTGCAGGACAGCCGGGAATACTGGCAGGCCGGCCGCCCCTTCTGGGAGCCCGGCCGCGTCACCGCGCCCACCCTGCTGGTTGTGGCGGAGTGGGACCGCGACACGCCCCCCTCCATGGCCTTCAACATCCTGCCCCTGCTGACGGCCTCGCCCGGACGGCGCATGGTGCTGCTGGGTGAGGGCACCCACACCATGCTCATGGAGCGCAACCGCGGCGCGCTGTTCCAGGCCGTGCAGGTCTTTCTTGAAGAGGCATCCGCGTGACGTTTCCCACGAACCCCACCATCTGCTTCGCCCATGTGGCCTATCGCTGCGCCGAGCGCTTCGCCGAGCGGGGCGCGCCCTTCCCGCATTTCGAGGTGCGCTCACTGGCCGAGCTCGAGGCCCGCATTGGCGAGGCCGATGTGCTGGTGGTCAGCGGGCTGTGGCGCAACACGCTGCCCGCGCTTTCGCCCCGGCTGAAATTCGTGCAGTCGCTTTCGGCCGGCACGGACCAGTATGACCGCGCGGTGTTCGCGCAGCACGGCATCCGCCTGGCCTCGGCCGCCGGCGCCAATGCGAACGCCGTCAGCGAACACGCGGTGGGCCTGATGCTGGGCATCACCCGCAAGCTCTTTTCCGCACGCGATGATCAACACGGAAAATTCTTTTCCGGCATGAAGGGTGATTTCGCCCAACGCGAGGACGAACTGGCCGGCAAGACCGCCATCGTCGTCGGCACGGGCCGCATCGGCACGCGGCTGATCAAGCTGCTCAAGGCCTTCGACATGCATGTCGTCGGCGTGCGGCAGAACCCGGCCAGCGGTGCGGCCGGCGCGGATGAGGTGCACGCCACCGCGGCCCTCCCCAGCCTGCTGCCGCGCGCGGATTTCGTGATCCTGGTCTGCCCGCTGACGGATGCCACGCGGGGCTTGATCGGCGCCGAGGCACTCGCCGCCATGAAGCGCGGCGCCTATCTCGTGAACTGCGCGCGCGGGGCCGGGGTGGACGAGCCCGCGCTGATCGCGGCACTCCAGTCCAACGCCATCCGCGGCGCCGCGCTGGACGTGATGATGACCGAGCCGCTGCCGGCGGAATCGCCGCTCTGGACGCTCCCCAACTGCTACCTCACGCCCCACACCGGCGGCGAGACCTGCGCCTATGAGATCAACGTGCTCGACCTCATGATGGAGAACATCGCGAGGTTGCAGCGCGGCGAGGCGACCCTCGTGAACCAGGTGGCCTGAACATGGCGCTGGTGCTCTCGCCGCGCTGGTCCTGGTGCGCCGAGACCGGGCTGCGCGAGCATCCGCATTTCGTCATCGAGGGTGGGCGCATCGCGGCCATCCTGAGCGAGCGCCCGGGCCTTGATGCCGAGCGGATAGACCTGCCGCAGGGGCTGCTGCTGCCCGGCCTCATCAACCTGCACAACCATGCCTTCTCGGCGCCACTGTTCCGGGGCCTCGCGGACGACATCCAGCCGGGCACCCTGCCCGGCCACATCCTCTTCTCGCTGCTGATGCCGCTGGGCGACCTGGTGGCCGAGATCATGGACGCCGACGCCATCGGCGATGCCGTCGAGATGGCGCTGCTGGAATGCCTGATGACGGGCACGACGGCCATGCTCGACATCTGGCGGCCGCAGCAGCACCAGTTCATTCCCCGCGCGACGGCGCTTGGCCTGCGGACATGGTCTTGCCCCTACACCTTCACCGTGCCCAACCTCGCCATGGGGCCGGACGGCACGCCCGTGTGGCAGGGCGCGGACGCCTCCGACGCCAGCTTCGACTTCGTGATGAAGCTGCACGCCGACTGGCACCAGGGGCCGGAGGGCCTGGCCTCGGTGGGCTTCGGGCCGCATGGGCCGGACAGCAACTCGCCCGAGTTGCTGCGCCGGCTGGACCGCGCGGCGCGCGAGATGGGCGCCATCGTCTCCATCCATTGCGCGCAGAACCCCCTGGAGGTGGCCGCCGTGCGCGCCGCCCATGGCAAGGGGAGCGTGGCGCATATCCGCGACTGCGGGCTGCTGCGGCCGGGCGTGATCCTGGGCCACGCCTTCCTCGCCGCCGACGAAGAGATCGCCATGGTGCGGGATGCCGGCGCGACCATCGCCTCCTGCCCGCTGGGCTTCGCGCGCTCGGGCAAGGGGGTGCCGCTGGCACGCTTCCTCGATGCGGGCGTGCGCTTCGGCATCGGCACGGATGGCGTGACGCTGGACATGGTGGACGAACTTCGTGCCGCCGCCCTGCTCGCCAAGACGCAATCCACCAACCCGGGCGCAGGCAGCGCGGAGCGCCTGCTCACGGCGGCCACGCGCGACAGCGCGGATGCCCTGCAGCGTCCGGACCTGGGGCGCCTCACGCCCGGCGCGCGCGCCGATCTGGTGATGTTCGACCTCTCCGCCGCGCGCTACCAACCCGTCTGGAACCCGCTGCGCGCGCTGCTGACCAATGGCCGTGGCAGCGACGCGCACACCGTCATGACCGCTGGTGAGATCCGCGTGCGCAACCGCGCGCTGGTCCGCGGCGACGCCGATGCCATCATCCGCCGCGGGGCGGCCGCCATCGAGCGGGTCTGGGCCGAGGCCGCGCGCCGCGGCGCCATCCCGCCCGGCCTCGCGTCACAAAGGGAGTTCGCGTGACCACCGACGAGACCATCGCCGCCATCCGCGCCCATGCCGCCTACCAGGCCGCCTGCGAGGTGCTGCGCGCCGAGCATGACCGCACCGTGGCCGACATCATCACGCTGACCGAAATCCCGGCGCCGCCCTTCGCCGAGGAAGAGCGCGCGCGCGCCTACCTGGAGATGCTCCGCGCCCATGGGCTGGAGGAAGTGACGCAGGACGCGGTGGGCAATGTGATGGGCCTGCGCCGCGGCTTCGGCAATGGCGACGTGCTGGTGGTGGCGGCGCATCTCGACACCGTCTTCCCCGCCGGCACCGATGTGCGGGTGCGGCGCGAGGGCACCAAGCTGTTCGCGCCCGGCGTGGGCGACGATACGCGCAGCCTGGCCGTGAACCTCGCCTTCCTGCGCGCCATGGACGCGGCCGGCATCCGCACGCGGCATGACATCCTGTTCGTGGGCGATGTGGGCGAGGAGGGGCTCGGCGATTTGCGCGGCGTGCGGCACCTCTTCGCCACGCATCCGCGGCGCGAGCGCATCCGCGGCTTCCTGACCGTGGACAGCCCGGAAGTGGAGCGC
>JBHYDO010000327.1:0-4349 GCA_051860645.1 Roseococcus sp. | reverse complement strand
CGCGCGGCCCGCACCGCCGGCGCGCCCACGGCGACGATGAGATCGGGCGCGCCCGCCACCAGCGCCGCCGCCGCGGCTGACTGGACGGATGCGGGGGCGACGCGGACATCAAGGATCAGGTTCTGGCCGTCGCGCCAGCCGCGGCGCGCAAGTTCGGGCAGCAGATGCGCGCGCAGCAGCGCCTCGGCGCGTTCGGTCAGCAGCAGCGCGCCGAGGCGACGTGGGCCGGGCTGCGCGCGCGCGAGCGACGGGAGCAGCGGCAGCGCGAAAAGGGCGCGGCGCGGGGTCATTCCAGCACCTCGTCGGCGCGCGCCAGCAGCATGTTGGGAAACTCCCGGCCCAGCACGCGCGTGGCGCGGCGGTTGACGAAGAACTCGAAGCGGGTGGGCAGTTGCACCGGCAGGTCGCCCGGCGCCTCGCCGCGGAGGATGCGGTCCACATAGGCGGCGCTGCGGCGGAACAGGTCCAGCGGCTCGAAGCCATAGGACATCAGCCCGCCGGATTCCACGAAGGGACGGAACGGGTAGATCGCGGGCAGCCGGAGCGCCTCCGCCGCCGCGATGATGCGCGCCCGCGCCAGCAGGTTCAGTGCGGTCGGCATGGCGATGAGGCCCGCCGCGCCGCCCTCGGCAAAGGCGGCCAGCCGTGCCTCCAGCGGGTCGTCCGGCTGGCGGAAGGCCAGGTTCGCCCCCGCCAGGCCCAGCCCCGGGGCCCGCGCGATGACGTGTTCGGCAAGTCCCGCGAAGCCGCGGAAGCCCGGGTCGCCCACGACGGCGATGCGGCGCAGCGCGGGGTCGTATTCGCGCAGCAGATCGAGCCACTTGCCCCCAAGTTCCGGCTCGTAGGTGGCGAAGCCCGTCACATTGCCGCCCGGCCGGGCCATGCTGGCCACGAAGCCGGCGCCGACCGGGTCCACCACCACGACGAACACCACCGGCGTGCCCACCTCGTTGCGTTGCAGCGCCGCCAGCTGCGGCGTGCCGTTGGAGACGATGATGTCGGGCCGCAGCAGCCGCATCTCGCGCGCATGCGCCTCGGCACGGGCGACGTCGCCGGCGCCCCAGCGGTAGTCGATGTGGACGTTGCGGCCCTCGACCCAGCCCAGCGCGTGCAGCCCTTCGCGCAGCGCGCGGGCGCGGCCGATGGCATCGGGGTCCCCCTCCGCGCTGGAGACGATGAGCACGATCCGCCGCAGGCGGGGCTGCGCGCGCGCGAGCGACGGGAGCAGCGGCAGGGCGAGCAGCACGCGGCGCCTCATTCGATCACCTCCTCCGCCCGCGCCAGGATCGAGTGAGGCACATGGAGGCCGAGATACCGCGCGGCGCGCAGGTTCACCACGAACTCCACGGCGGTCGGCAGCTGCACCGGCAGGTCACCGGGCTTCTCCCCGCGCAAGATGCGCACGACATAGCCGGCGGCGCGCCGGAACAGGTCGGGCAGGCTGGCGCCGTAGCTGAACAGCGCGCCGGCCTCGGCGAAGCGCGCCTGGTCGCCGATGACGGCGAGGCGCTCGATGGCTGCGGCGGCAACGATCTCCGCGATCAGGGAGCTGGTGAGGAAGTCGCGCACCACCACCACCGCGCTTGCGCCTTCCGCGCGCAAGGCGCGCATCGCGGCGGCCAGCGCGGCGGGATCGCGCGCGTGGATCGGCACGCGGATCGCCCGCAGCCCCTGGGCCGCGACGGAGGCCTCGGTCAACCGGCCCCAGGCGTCGAAGGTGGGGTCGGCGGCATTGTGCAGAACGCCGATGGCGGCCAGGGCGGGGATGGCCTCGCGCAGCAACTCGATGCGCTTGGCGGACATCTCCTCCCCGAAGCTCGCGAAGCCCGTGACCGAGCCGCCGGGCCGCGCCAGCGAGGCGAAGAGGTCCGGGTCGTGCTCCACCGGCGGCAGCCCGACGGCGACGAGCGGGATCGGCGTGGCGCGGCGCACGGCCCGCGCCGCCGCCGGGCCGGGGACGACGAACACGTCCACCGGCAGTGTCGCGAGCTCGCGAATGATGGCGGCGCCACGGGCCGCGTCGCCATCGGCGTGCCGATGCTCGAAGCGCCAGGTCTGGCCTTCGACCTGGCCCTGCGCGCGCATGCCGTCACGGAAGGCCGCGACGGTAACGCGGTCGCCCTCGAAGGAGGCGAAGCCCACGAAGGCGACGACCGGCAGGCGCCGCTGCGCCCGCGCCCCGGCGGGCGCCAGCGCGAGGCATGCGACGGCAGGCAGGTGGCGCCGCGCGATCATTCGATCACCTCGTCGGCACGCGCCAGCAGCAGGGGCGGGACCGCAAGACCCAGCCGCGCGGCGGCGCGCGCATTCACCACCAGCTCGAAGCGGTCGGGGCGTTCCATCGGGATGGCGCCCGGCGACTCGCCACGCAGGATGCGCGCAACCTGCACGGCGTTGCGCCGGCGCAGATCCGCATTGTTGGCGCCATAGCTCATCACGCAGCCGGCTTCGGCCATGTGCCGCCAGTCGCAGAGCAGCGGCAGCCCTGCCTCCGCCGCGCGGGCGGCCAGCAGCGCCGGCGCGCCGGCGAAGCCGGGGAAGGAGCCGACGACCACCACCCGCGCGCCGGCATTGCGCAGGAATGCCAAGGCGGGGGCATAGGTCCCCGGGCCGCCCGCGCGGGTCAGCGCGATCGGGATGTTGATGGCCGCGGCCTCCGCCTCGATCCGGGCAATGCGGGCCGGGGTGAGCGTGGCGCCGGCGAGGAAGCCGATCGGCGCCTCGCCAGGGTCCAGTTCGCGGGCGAATTCCAGCCGCTTCGTGTCCAGTTCTTCGCCCAGCATCACGATGCCCGTCACGAAGCCGCCGGGCCGGGCCAGGCTTTCCGCCAGCCCGTCGGCGACCGGGTCGTTGCCGGCGAAGCCCATCACGATGGGCAGGCGCGGATCGGCCGTGCGCAGCAGCCGCGCCACCGGGTTGGCCACCGCGATGGCGACATCGCAGCGGGCGGCGGCAAGCTCCGCCGCCAGCGCCGGCAGGGGCGCGGCATCGCCATCGGTGTGGCGCAGCAGCACCTCGAGATTGCGGCCCTCGACGAAGCCGAGGCGCGCGAGTTCCGGCAGCGTCCAGCGTCGCACGCCCTCGATCGAGAAGCGCCCCGGCGCCAGCACGCCGAGGCGATGCAGACGGCCCTGTGACCGGGCGGGGGCGGCAAGGCCAAGGGCGAGGGCAGCGCCCAGCAGCGCGCGGCGACCAACACCGTGATCGTGCTGCCCTTCGGTCATGCGACCTCCCTCTCCACCTGCGCCCCGCCGCATCATCGTGCCGCTTGGGCGCGTCCCGCCAGCCCCGCCGCCACCTGCGCGCGTTGCGCCGCGATCATGGAGGCGAAATGCTCCGGCGTGCTGCCATGCGCGATCTGCCCCGAAAGGGTGAGGCGCCGCACCGTCTCCGGCTCGGCGGCGACGGACTGGACCGCGGCGCTGACGCGGCGCCGGCGGGCCTCGGGCATGTCCGGTGGCCCGAACACGCCGATGAAGCCCTGGAAGACGTAGTCCGGGAAGCCCTGCTCGGTGGTGGTGGCGAGGTCCGGGGCGGCGGGGGCGCGGGTGGTGCCCGTCGCCGCGAGGAGGCGCGCCCGTCCGGCCTGGACATGTGGCAGGGCCGAGGCGATGGGCGTCACGGTCACCTGGACCCGCCCGGCCGCGACGTCCTGCCAAGCATCGGCCGGCGAGCGGTAGCCGACGCGCACCAGGTCCAGCCCCTGCGCGGCCAGGAAGCCCTCGAAGGAAAGCCCGATGGCGCCGGGGGCGACCATGTAGGCCAGGCTGCCAGGCCGTGCCCGTGCCAGCGCCACCAGCCCCGCCAGATCCTGCACGGGCAGGTCCGGCGCGCCGGTGATGGCCATGTGGTCCAGCGCCGCGGAGGAGAGCGGCACCAGTGCCGCGGGATCATAGGGCAGCCGCGCGATGGTCAGCGGATTCACCGTGATCGGGCCGGCGAAGGAGAAGAACAGCCGGTGGTCGTCCTGCAGGTTCAGGAAGGCCATGGTCGCGACCACGCCCTCGCCGCCGGGCCGGTTGTCCACCACCACCGGTTGGCCCAGGCGGCTGGCGAGCCCCTCGGCGAAATGGCGCATGGTCGCGTCGGGCGGCGTGCCGGCCGGCAGCGGCGAGAACATCCGGATGGGCCGGCTGGGCCACGCCTCCGCGCGGGCCGCTGCCCAGGGGAGGCTGGCGCCGACCCCGGCGGAAAGCAGCGTGCGGCGGAACAGGAACTTCGACATGCAGGAACTCCGTGGCGGATATGGAACCCGATGTGGGGAAGCTTGCCGTGGCGATGCGGCCCGTGCTGTGCGAAAACGCACATCATCACGCGTCGCCCGGGACCACCTTGTCCGGCGAGGGGGT
>JBHYDO010000326.1:0-4365 GCA_051860645.1 Roseococcus sp. | reverse complement strand
AGTGGGCAGCACCAGCACGGGAAAACCCGCCGGCAGCCTGGTCAGCGCGGCCGCCAGCACGCCCTGGTTAAGCGTGGTGTCCACCGAGACCGGCAGGTGCGGCCCGTGCTGCTCGGTGGCGGCCAGGGGCAGCACCGCCACGGTGTCGGCGGGCAGGGCAGCGAAGTCGGTCCAGGCCAGGTCGGCCCACAGGCGCGGGAGGGGTGCAGATTCAGCACAGGTCATGCGCCGGCTTACCGCAGATCAACCAGGGCGTTCCAGTTCCCCCTTGCGCTCCCGCGCGACAAGGCCGAGCCAGCCCAGCAGCCACAGGATCATCAGCGCGTCGCCGCGGAACAGTGCCGCCTCGGTGTTGCCAAATATGATGGCCACCACCAAAAGGATCAACGTCCAATAGGCCAGGCGGTGGCGTGGACCGGAAAGGCGCCACAACGCCATGCCCAGCGTCAGTGCCGCCGTGCCGGCCAGCATGGCGAAGCCCACCCAGCCGATCTGCAGCACCACCTCGCGCCAGCCGCTGTGCGAATCCGGCGCCTCCCATTGCAGGTCCAGCCAGATCAGCTCCGCCGGCGTCAGCCCCTGGATCCAGAAGGCCGCGTAGCCGTGGCCGAGCCACGGGCGGGCGGCGATGGCGCGGTCCACGCTGGCCCAGATCTCGGTGCGGCCGGTCAGCGTCTCCTCCTTGCCGAGCAGCTCGAAGAATCCCTCCATGCCGAAGGCGCCGGCGAAGCCGAGCGCCGCCGCCCCCACCAGCCCGGCCGCCAGCAGCAGCGCCGCCAGCCAGGCCCCGCCGGCGCGGGCTGCGAGCCAGGCGCCGGTCAGCCCCAGTACCAGCAGCGAGAGCACCAGCGCCGTGGCCGAGCGCGCCAGCACCAGCATCACCAGCAACAGCAATGCCAGCGCCGCATGCCGCAGCGTGAGCCGCCCCGCCATGAGCATGAGGAAGCTCAGTGCCAGCATCCCGTGCAGCAGCGCCGCGCCGAAGGTGTTCTTCTGCACATACACGCCGCGGATGGCGTTGCTGTACACGCCGATGTCGAAACCGATGGCTGGCCGGAGAAACGCTTCCAGCAGGCCCATGGCCACCGTCAGCAGCACCACCCCCAACAGCAGCTTCACGGACCGCCGCAGCCCGAGTTCAGCATACAGGATGAACACGAACAGCACCTGCGCCGCGATTCCGACGCTGCGCCGCAGGCTGTTCCCCGGCGCTTGCGACCACAGGATGGAGGCCCCCGCTAGGCCGAACAGCAGCACGAAGGGCAGCGCCGCGACGGCCAGAGACAGGACGCGGCGTGGGTGCAGCAGCGCGTAGACCAGCCCCATCGCCAACACCACGGCCTGTATGGCCATGTTCACCGGGTCGAACCCGCTGACGCCGGTGTTGGGGTCGGGCGGCGTCAGGGAGACCTTGGCGCCCAGGTAGTTGAACAGCGCGACGACGAGCAGGGCCAGCACCAGGCGCCCCGGCCCCTGGACGGCGGGAGGCGCGGCGACGCCCGGCGTGGCGGCCAGCCCCACGCTCATGCGGACAGCACCTCTGCCACGGTGCGGATGGCGCAGCCGGCGGCCCGTGCCTCGGACACGCACCAGTCGAGGTCCTGCGGGGTGACGCCGTAGAGGCTGGGCGTCGCGGTCACGTCATGCGCGTAGAACACCAGCCAGCCGCCCTCGCGCGCCACCTGGGCAATGAGTGCGGCCAGCAGGGGCCTGTCGTCGCGCGGGGTCTCCAGCGCCTGGGCATGGATGAGCGCGCGGTCCAGCGCGGGGCCGTTGATGTCGCCGGCCACCCATCGCGCGCCCAGGAAGCGGCGCGCGCAGAGGCGCTTGGCGCGCAGCGGGGCGTGCCCATAAGGGTAGGCGAAGCTACGCCGCGCCGGGCCCAGCAGCGCGTCCAGGCAGGCGGCGTTGCGGTCGAGGTCGGCCTCGATGGCACGGCTGCCGGCCCTGAACAGGTCGAGATGCCCGTGGGTGTGGCAGCCGATTTCGTGACCCGCCGCATGCACGCGCGCCAGCAGCGCCGCATCGCCGACCGAGCCCAACTCCCCTGCCCCGCCCAGCTTGCCGCCATTGACGTAGAAGGTGCCGCGCGCGCCATGCCGCTCCAGCACCGCGGCACCGGTGGTGGCGGAGTTGAGCAGGAAGTCGTCGAAGGTGAAGGAGATGGTGGGCCCGCCCAGCGCGACGTGCCCGGGGCTGCGCGCGAAGCGTCGTGCCATCTCGCCGCGCCAGCGCCGCCGCAGCCTGTCCCACATTCGCCTCAGCTGCCTCCTGGTGCACCAGCATTGTTCGCCAGATTGTGGGTCGCGTGCCAGGAAATCAATTCCGCGCGGCTGGCAGGTGCGCGGCGCTGCGCTATGACACGCCGAGGTCCGCTGCTCCAGCACGGGCCGGCTCCAGGAACCGGCTCCGCATGGTCACCACTTCGCTTCTCGTCACCGGCGCCCAGGGTTTCATCGGCGGCGCCATCGTCCGGCGACTGGCCGGGCGGCCGGGCGTGGTGGTGCGCACCGGCTCCCGCCGGGCCGTGCCGGGCGGCGTGCAACTCGACCTGTCCGACCCGGCCACGCTGCCCCCGGCGCTGGCGGGCGTGGACGCCGTGGTCCATTGCGCCGTGGGCGATGCCCACACAACCATCGCTGGCACGCGCCACCTTCTGGCGGCTGCGCGCGTGGCCGGGGTGCACCGCGTGGTCCATCTCAGCTCCGTCAGCGTCTATGCCGCGACCGAGGGTTCGGTGGACGAGGCAAGCCCGCGCGTTTCTTCCCACGGCAGCGGCTACGCCCATTGGAAGGCGGCGGCCGAGTTGGAGTGCGAGGCCTCGGGCCTCGAGGTGGTCATGCTGCGGCCGGCGGTGGTGCATGGCGCGGGCTCGGTGCTGTGGGTGCGCAAGATGGGGGCGCGGCTGCGCGCGGGCCTGGTGGGCGAGATGGGCGCGGCGGGCGAGGGCTGGTGCAACCTCGTGCATGTGGACGACGTGGCCGCCGCCGCCGAGGCCGCCCTGACGGGCACGCCCGGCGCCTACAACATCAGCGGTGCGACAACGGTCACCTGGAACGGCTACTTCACCCTTCTGGCCGGGGCGATGGGGCTGCCGGTGCCGCGCCTCTCGCCGGGCCGGGTGGCGATGAATGCCCGGTTGTCCATGCCAATCAAGGCCGCGGCACGTCTGGCTCCCGCGCTGCGTCCGCTGCTGCCTGCGCTGGTGGACGCCCCGGCCGGCGGCGAACGGGCACTCTTCCGCCAGCGCGTCACCTACCCCATCGCGGCGGCCGAGGCGGGGCTGGGCTGGCGCCCGGTGGTGAGCGTGGAGGCGGGCGTGGCCGAGGGCGCGGCTTGGCTGCGCGGCGCATGAGCGCGCCCACCGCCAGCGTGGTCATCACCACCCACAGCCGGCCGCGCTTGCTGGAGGCCGCGCTGCGCTCCTGTCTCGCCAACGCCACGCGGCGGGGATTGCCGTTCGAGGTGGTGGTGGCGGACAACTCCGCCACGCGGTATGCCGCCGCCGTGCTGGCGCGCTTCCCGACGACACCGCCGCTGCGCGCCGTGCCCTGCGCACCGGCCAACATCTCTGTGGCGCGCAATGCCGGGCTTCGCGCCGCCGCCGCGCCGCTGGTGGCCTTCCTCGACGACGACCAGGAGGTGGAGCCGGGTTGGCTCGACGCGCTGGTGGGCACGCTGGAGCGTACCGGCGCCGACGCGGCGGTGGGCGTTGTGCGCCCCCGTCTGGAACCCGGCGCCACGCCCGCGCCATGGGATCCGGAATCGCGCCAGTTCAGCCGCCTCGGTGCGCTGCCCGATGGCGCGCCCATCGCCGTCAGCGGCCCCGCGCGGCCGCGCGACTTCGTGATGGGCACCGGAAATTCCATCTGGCGCGCCTCCACCTGCTTCACCGACCCCGCGCCCTTCGACCCCGGCTTCGGCACCTGCGGCGGCGAGGACCTGGAGCTGTTCCTGCGGCTGGAACGCCGCGGCCGGCGCTTCGCCTGGTGCGCCGGGGCCGTCGCATGCGAGGTCGTTCCCAGCAGCCGCCTCGCCATGCGATACGCCCTGCTGCGCGCCTACAGCGGCGGACAGGTCTATGCGGCGGCCATGCTGCGCCATCGCGGCATCGGCCTGCCGCGCCTGCTGGCGGCGGCGATGGCGCAGGCGTTGGGGCAGGGCGCGCTCGCCCTGGCGCTGTGGCCCTTCGCCGCAGCGCGCGGGCGGTTCGGCCGCGCCGCGCTGGCCGCCGCGGGGGCCTTGGGCAAGCTCAGCTGGGGGCGCCGCGTGGCGCTCTATCGCGCCGAGGCCGCGCAACGGCAGGGGCGCCCCGCATGAAGATCGCCGTCATCGGCTGCGGCTATGTCGCGGATTTCTACATGT
>JBHYDO010000325.1:0-4366 GCA_051860645.1 Roseococcus sp. | reverse complement strand
GAGGCAGAGCGCTTCGGTGAAGAAGGTCTCGAGCGGCATCTCGTCGATGGTCTTCGCACCCGGCGTCTCGTCGAAATGGACGGGGGCGTCCACATGCGTGCCGCCATGGTCGCCCATGTGCAGCACCATGGTGGCGGAAGAGAATTCATAGCCGTCCACCACGCGCTTCTCGTCATGCGTGCTGAAGGGATAGACCTCGATGGTGGGGTGGTTGGGCAGCCGCTGCATCTTGTGGGTGATCTCGCGGCTGAGGTCGATCAGCTTCATGGCAGGCTCCGGTGGCGGGGTTTTGGTTACCGGCGACAACTATAGTGGCGGCGGAAGCGGCGCGGCAAGCAAGGGCCCGAGGTCGAGCGGGCGCGTCAGCGCGAACTCCACGATGGCCAGAAGCTCCGCCGCGTGCAGGTAGTCCACGTCCGAGATCAGCAGCGGCGGCGGCGCCAGGCCGGCCCGTTCATACCCCGCGCGCAGCCCCGCCCGGGCCGCGTCGGCGAAGGGCAGCGCCGCCGGCACCGGTCCGGCCAGGATCACGCGCTTGGGACCCACCGAGGCGCCCAGCGCGAACAGCGTGCGCCCCAGCACCAGCCCCGCCTCGCGGAACACGCGCGCCGCCCGGGCTTCGCCGGCATTGGCGGCGGCGACCGCGCGCGCCAGGTCGCGCGGGCGCATGTCGCGCCAGGTGGCAGCGCGGCCAGGGTCATCGGCCAGCCGGCCCAGGATGCCGAAGCCCGCCGCCGCCGTCATCAGGCAACCCGTGGCCCCGCACACGCAGCGCCCCTTCGCCCCGGACACGCGGATGTGCCCGGCCAGGCGTTCATCGGCCACCGAGCGCACCGGCACGCCGTTGAACAACAGCGTCGTGCCTAGACCGAAGGCGACATGCCCCACCAGGGTGGGGCCGTGCAGCTCCGCCCTGCCGCCGCCCCTTCCGGTGCCGCCTTGCCCGGTACCACGTTGGGCCAGCAGGGCCTCCGCCATGCCGACCGCGCGGCCGACCGTGTCCACCACCACCGGCAGGCCAAGGCGCCCGCCCAGCTCCTGCGCGATGTCGCGCCCGCGCAGCACGTCCAGCGACGCGTCGAGGATGCGCCCCGCCGCACTGTCCACCGCGCCCGACGTCACCACGGCAAGGCCCAGCAGCCGCGCCCGCCGCACGCGCTGCCCCGCCAGCAGTCCCTGCGCCGCCGCCACGATCGCATCCAGCAGGGCCGGGTAGGAACGCGGCAGCGCGGCCGGTAGCGGGGCTTCGGCCAGGCGCTGGCCCGTGAGGTCCAGCAGCGCCACCCGCCGGTCGGAAATGGTGAGGCTGACGGCGAGGAAGAAAGCGCCGCGCGGCCGCGGCAGCAGTTCCACCAGGCGGCGGCCGCGCTGGCCGGGGGTGCCTGCCTGGGTGCGCCCCTCCATCACCAGCCCGCTGTCGATCAGCTCGCGCGTGATGCGCGAGAGGGCCGCGCCGGTGAGCCCCACGCGCTCCGCGATCTCGCTGCGGGAGAGGCCGGACAACCGCATGATGTGGCCGAGGACGAGACCCTGGTTGTGCTCGCGCACCGAGGTGGCGCGGGAGGCGCTCATTGTCGCGTTCATCTCGGTGGCTTGGGCTTTCCTGGAACATGGCACGGATTCCAGTGTTGGGCCGGGGCGTCAACCATGCGCCCTGTCGCGGGGGGGCAAGGCGCGGTCTCCCCAGGGAGGCGCGGGAGGAGGCCCGACTCAGGCCAGGGCGTTCTGGGGTTTACCGCATCGGCAGGGTGTGGGTGGTGGAGCTGAGGGGAATCGAACCCCTGACCTCGTCATTGCGAACGACGCGCTCTACCAACTGAGCTACAGCCCCGCACCACGCGCCGACGCAGCGGTCGGCGCGGCCCGAGCGTTTCGCGCAGGCGCGCCCAGGTGTCAAGCGACCCCCAACCAACCCCCTTGCGAGGCCGCCCCGCATCCGCGACAACCCCCCCACAGCCAGGAGCCGCCACGCGCATGATCCTCGATGCCTTTTTCTTCCTGATCCAGGCAGGGCTCAACCTGTTCTTCTGGGCCATCATCATCGCGGCCATCCTATCGCTGCTGGTGAGTTTCGGCATCCTGGACACGCGCAACCGGCTGGTCTGGACCCTGTCGGATTTCTTCTACCGCGTGACGGAACCCGCCCTGCGCCCGGTGCGCAACCGCCTGCCGCAACTGGGCGGCATCGACATCTCGCCGCTGGTGCTGCTGCTGCTGATCCAGGCGGCCATGCTGCTGGTGGCCGCCATCCGCGGCTACATGCTGCAGGCGGGGATCTATTTCTGATTTCTGGCGCGCGGAGGGTGACGCCGTGCTGGTGCGCGTCCGCGTGCAGCCGCGCGCCCGCCGCGCGGCCTTGGGCGGGCTGCGCCTTGGCACGGGTGGCCCGCGCCTCGTCATCGCCGTGAACGCCCCGCCCGAGGATGGCCGCGCCACCGGGGCCGCCTGCGCGGCGCTGGCCACGGCGCTGGGCCTGCCGCCCTCCTGCGTCACCCTGGCGCAGGGCCCCGCCTCGCGCGAAAAGACCCTGCGCGTGGCCGCCCCCCTCGCCACATTGCGCTTCCGGCTGGAGAGCCTTGCATGACCGCCACCCTGATCGACGGCAAGGCCGTGGCCGCCCGGCTGCGCACCGACCTCGCCGCCCGCATCGCGGGCCTGCCCTGGGCGCCCGGCCTCGTCGTGGTGCGCGTGGGCGAGGACCCGGCCAGCGGCGTCTATGTCCGCAACAAGGACCGCGCGGCGCGCGAGGCCGGCTTCGCCTCGCGCACGCGCCACTTGCCCGAGACCACCACCGAGGCCGAATTGCTGGCCGAGATCGCCGCCCTGAACGCCGACCCTGAGGTGGACGGCATCCTGGTGCAGCTTCCCCTGCCCGCCCAGATCCGCGCGGAGGCCGCCATTGCCGCCGTGGACCCCGCCAAGGATGTGGACGGCTTCCACCCGATGAATGCCGGGCGCCTTGCCTCCGGCCTGCCTGGCCTCGTGCCCTGCACGCCAAGGGGCGCGATGCACCTGCTGGCCGAGGCCGGCGTCGCGCTGCGCGGCGCGCGCGCCATCGTCCTCGGCCGCAGCCAGATTGTGGGGCGGCCCATGGCGCAATTGCTGCTGGGCGCCGACTGCACCGTCACCATCGCCCATTCCCGCACCACCGACCTCCCCGGCGAATGCCGCCGCGCCGACATCGTGGTGGCGGCCGTGGGACGTGCGGAGATGGTCCGCGGCGACTGGATCAAGCCAGGTGCGGTGGTCATAGACGTCGGCATCAATCGGCTCGACAGCGGCAGGCTGGTGGGCGACGTCGCCTTTGCCGAGGCGCTGCCGCATGCCGGCGCCATCACCCCCGTGCCTGGCGGCGTGGGGCCCATGACCATCGCCTGCCTGCTGGAAAACACGCTGCAAGCCGCGCTGGCGCGGCGGAGTGCCACATGATCCTGCACCGCACCTTGCAGGTGGTCGGCATCCTCGCGCTGCTGATGTGCGTGGAACTGGCCTGGAATGCCTCGCCCTGGAGCGAGGCCGGGGAATGGGTGCGCTCGCGCCTGCTTTACGCCGCGGCAGGCGCGGTGTCTGCGCTGGCGCTGATCGCCATCGGGGGCCTGGGCATCACGCTGAAGCGCGCCGAGGCGCGGGCGGAGGCACTGGCCGCCAGCCTCTCGCGCATCGAGGAGGCGCTGCGGCGGGAGTCCGGGCCGCGTTGACGCGGCGGGGCCAAAGGCGCTGAATCGCACAAGGAACGAAGGCCGAGCATGACGCGGCCAGGGCGGAAAGGCCGGACGTGAATTTTCTCCTCGCCGGCCTGTACGTCCTGATGTGGGGCTCGGCCTTCAACGCGGCGCGGCTGGTGGCGCTGGAATGGCCGCCGCTCTGGGCGCTGACCATCCGCTTCGCCGCCATCGTGCCGTTGCTTTGGCTGGTCTGGCATTACCGCCGAGCGGCCTTCCCGCGCGGCCCCGACGCCTGGCGCGTGGCCTGGATGGGCGTGTTCGGCATGGGCGGCTATCTGGCCTGCTCCTGGGTGGCGCTTGCCTATATCCCGGCGGGGCTGGTGGCGCTGCTGGCGGCCTGCACGCCGATGTTCGTGGCGCTGGGCGAGGCTTGGCGCGGCCGGCGCCTGGCGATGCAGGGCTGGGTGGGGCTGGGCGTGGGCTGGGTGGGCGTGGCCGTGCTCGGCGCCACGCGCGCGGCCGATGGCATGCCCAGCGCCGAGGCCTGGGGCATCGGCCTGTCGCTGCTGGGCGCGCTGATGCAGGCGGCCGGGCTGCTCTCCTACGCGCCGGCCCGCGCGCGGGTGGACCCCTGGGCGGCCAATCTCGGCCAGACGGCGGTGGGGGCGGCGGTGCTGCTGGCGCTGTCGCTGCTGGTGGGT
>JBHYDO010000324.1:0-4373 GCA_051860645.1 Roseococcus sp. | reverse complement strand
CTATTGGGGCGCTTGGTCCGCCTACATGGCCGCCATGCAGGCCGCCGGCGTGATGCGCGGCGGTGCTGGGCTGCTGCCGCCCGAGGCCGGCGCCACCTTGCGCCTGCGCGGAGCCGAGCGCTTGGTGCAGGCCGGCCCGTTCGCCGACAGCGAAGAGCAACTCGGCGGCTATGTGCTCCTGGATGTGCCTGACCTCGACGCTGCGCTGGAATGGGCGGCCCGCGCCCCCTGCGCGGCGGCCGGCGCCGTCGAAATCCGCCCCATCCTCCCGGCGGTGGCCTGAGCCATGCACGCCATGCTCATCTTCGCCCGACCGCCCGAGGCCATGGGCGCCGCAGCGGACCTCGCCGCCTGGATGGCCTATATGGACGCCATGCGGCAGGCCGGCGTCATGCGCGGTGGTCAGCGTCTGACCTCGCCCGAGACAGCCACCACGCTTCGCCTGAAGGCCGGCACCCGCCAGGTCCAGGATGGCCCCTTTGCCGACACGCATGAGCAGCTGGGCGGCTTCGTCGTGATTGAAGTGCCGGACATGGAGGCGGCGCTGGCCTGGGCGGCGCGCTGCCCCGGCGCCGTGGACGGCGCGGTGGAAGTCCGGCCGCTGCTTCCGCCGCCCGCGTGAACGCCGGGCGGGCGGCGGAGCGGGCGGCGCGCGTGGCTTATGGCCGCCTCGTCGCACTGCTGGCCGCCCGCACGCGCGACGTGGCAGCGGCGGAGGACGCCCTTTCGGACGCCTTCCACATCGCACTGCGCCGCTGGCCCGAAACCGGGGTGCCCATGCGGCCGGAGGCTTGGCTGCTCACGGCCGCCCGGCGCCACCTGGGCCATGCCCGTCGGCATCGCGCCGTGGCCGAGGCGGCCCGCCCCGCCCTCGAGTGGTTGGCAGCCCGCCCTGCGCCAGAGGAATTGCCAGACCGGCGGCTGCAATTACTGTTGGTCTGCGCGCACCCGGCCATCGCCGCCGAGGCGCGTACGCCTTTGATGCTGCAGGTGGTGCTGGGGCTAGATGCGGCCCGTATCGCCTCGGCCTACCTCACCTCGCCCGCCGCGATGTCACAGCAGCTGGTGCGCGCCAAGACGCGGATTCGCGTCGCCAGCATCCCCTTCGAGCTGCCGGGGCGCGAGGCGCTGGTCCCGCGCCTGGCCGCGGTGCTGGAAGGGATTTACGCTGCCTTCGGTACCGGCTGGGCCGACATCTCGGGCGCCCATGCCAAGGTGCGGGGCCTTGCAGAGGAGGCCATCTGGTTGGCGCGCCTCGTCGTGGCGCTCACCCCCGATCCAGAGGCGCGCGGGCTTTTGGCGCTGATGCTCCATGCCGAGGCGCGCAGGCTGGCGCGGCGCGGACACGATGGTGCCTATGTTCCGCTCTCGGCACAGGAGACGGCCCTGTGGTCGCGCCCCATGATGGCGGAAGCGGAGGGGCTGCTTCGCGAGGCCGCAGCGGCCAGGCAGCTCGGCCGCTTTCAGCTCGAAGCGGCGATCCAGTCCTTCCACATCTCAGCCCGTCTCACCGGCCATAGGCCTGGCGAGGCCCTGCTGGCCCTCTATGACGCGTTGGCTGGCCTGGCGCCCACCGCCGGCGTGCTGGTGGCCCGGGCTGCCGCGCTCGCCGAGACCGGCCATCTCGAGGCTGCACGGCAGGCGCTGGAGGCTCTGGCGCCGGACCTCGCGCACCACCAGCCCTGGTGGGCCACCCGCGCCCGGGTCCTGTCACGACTGGGTGATGCGGCGGGTGCGCGGGCCGCAGCCGAACGTGCCGCGGCGCTGAGCGAGGAGCCGGCGGTGCGCGCCTACCTCCTCGCCGCCGCCCCGGCCGTGCATGGACAAGCCCCGCCAACCCACGGATGGTCCACCGCATGACCCCACATCATGTTGCCGTGATCGGCGCCGGCCCCGCAGGGCTGATGGCCGCCGAGACCCTTGCCGCTGGTGGCGCGCAGGTGACGCTGTTCGACCGGATGCCACGGCCGGGGCGGAAACTTCTGCTGGCCGGGCGTGGCGGACTGAACCTGACCCACAGCGAGCCGCCTGCCCGCTTCCTCAACCGCTACCCCGCCGCCATGCGCCCGTTCATCGAGGCCTTCCCGCCCGAGGCGCTGATCGCCTGGTGCGAAGCACTGGGCGAGCCGGTCTTCACCGGCACCTCCGGTCGCGTCTTTCCCCGGGCGATGAAGGCCTCGCCGCTGCTGCGCGCCTGGCTGCGCCGGCTTGACGCACAGGATGTGGCCCTGCGCGCCGGCTGGCGCTGGCAGGGCTTCGGGGCGGGCACCACGCTGCGCTTCGACCGTGGCGAGGTGGCGCCCTGCGCCGTGGTGCTCGCCTGCGGCGGCGCCTCCTGGCCACAGCTAGGCAGTGATGGCGCCTGGGTGGACGCCTTTCCGGAGGGCGTGGTGGCGCCGCTGGAGCCGGCGAACATGGGCTTCCACGTCGCGTGGTCCGCGCCCTTCGCCGCGCGCTTCGCCGGCACGCCGCTCAAGCGGGTGGCGCTGCATCTGGGCGGGCAGTCCTGGCGGGGGGAAGCCATGGTCACCGCGCGTGGCATCGAGGGGGGCGTGGTCTATGCCGCCGCCGCCGTGCTGCGGGCGGTGGCACCGGTCACGGCCAGGCTGGATTTGCGGCCGGACCTCGACGCCGCTGCGCTGCGCAGCAAGCTCGGTGCCGGCAGCCAGTCGCTTGCCAACCGCCTGCGCCGTGCGGGGCTCGCGCCCGCCGCGGCGGGGCTGGTGCATGAGGCGCTGCGCGCCGGCGCCCCGCGTGAGGATCTGGCCACGCTCATCAAGGCATTGCCCCTGCACATCGGCGCACCCATGGGCCAGGCCCGCGCCATTTCCACCGCGGGCGGGCTGCGCTGGGAAGGGTTGGACCCCCACCTCATGCTGCGCGACCGCCCCGGTGTGTTCTGCGCCGGCGAGATGCTCGACTGGGAGGCCCCGACCGGCGGGTACCTGCTGCAGGGTTGCTTCGCCACGGGGCGCGCGGCGGGGCAGGGGGTGCTGGCCTGGCTCAGATCGCCTTCGGCGGCACCAGTGCCATCACCCGGTTCCTGAGTCCGGGCGGCAGCGCCCCCACCACCCGCGCGATGGCATAGAGCCGCCGCGGATAGACGATGCGCACCTTGCCCCGCCGGATGCCGTCGAGGGTGCGCCGCGCCGCGACCTCGGCCGTCATCAGCCACGGCATTGGGAAGGCGTTGCGTTCGGTCATGGCCGTGCGGACGAAGCCGGGGCAGACCGCGTGCAGACAGATGCCGCGGGCGCGTTCCGTGGCGTCGCGCGCCTCGGTCCAGCGCTGCACCGTGGCCTTGCTGGCGCTGTAGGCCGGTGCCGAGGGGCCGGCCACGAAGGCGGCGAGCGAGGCCACCACCGCCACATGGCCGCGCCAGCCATCCGCGCCCGGCGCCTGTTCGGCCATCAGCTTCAGGGCGGGCAGGGTGGTGTTCATTGCGCCCAGGATGTTGGTCTCGAAGATGTCGCGCGCGGCGATGTCGGCCTCGGTACTGCGGCCGGTGCCGGCGCTGATCCCGGCATTGGCGATGACGAGGTCGAGCCTTCCCGCGCCGAGAACCCATGCATCCATCCCGGCCGCGTCGCGAACGTCGATCAGCCGGACCGTGACCTCCGCGCCAAGGGCGCGGCATTCCGCGGCCACGGCCTCCAGCTCCGCGCTTCGTCGCGCACCCAGGTGAAGCGTGGCCCCCGGCCGGGCCACTGCACGGGCCAGCGCCGCACCCAGCCCGGAGGACGCGCCGGTGATGAGCACATGGTCGAAGGGCATCGCTGGACTCCCGGGGCGCGGCGCGAGACAAGCCGCTTGATGACATTTGGCGAAGGCATGATGGGGACCCTGCAAAGCATGACGGGCTTCGCGCGGGAAGCCGGAACCCTGCCGGACGGCGCCGCCTATGCCTGGGAACTGAAAAGCGTGAACGGGCGCGGGCTCGACCTGCGGCTGCGCCTCCCCGGCGGGCTGGACGCGCTGGAGCCCGCCCTGCGCGACGCGGCTGCGCGCCAGCTCAAGCGCGGCAACGTGCAGGTGGGCCTCGCCCTCCGCGCCGAGGCCCGGCCGGCCCTGGCGCCGGACCCCGCGGCGCTTGAGCAGGCGGTGCGCCTGGCCCTGGAACTGGCCCAGCGCCTCGGTGCCCCGCCGCCGCGCGCCGAGGCGCTGCTGGCCCTGCCCGGCGTCATGCGCGCCGAGAGCGCCGAGCCCGGCGAGGCGGAGGAGGCGGCTCGGCGTGCGGCGCTGCTGGTCGCCTTCGACCGCGCCTTGGCCGGACTCGTCGCCGCGCGCCGTGCCGAGGGTGGGCGGCTGGTGGCCATCCTCACCGCCCTGCTCGACGAAATCGAGGCGCTGTGCGCCGCCGCCGCCGCCGAGGC
>JBHYDO010000323.1:0-4568 GCA_051860645.1 Roseococcus sp. | reverse complement strand
CAGGGTGGTGCGGCGTGGGACCATGGGTGCTTCCTCCAAGGGGTTGCGCGGGTTCAGCCCGGCAGATCGTTGATGAAGTCGAGCAGCAGGCGCGTGGTGGCCTCGGGCTGTTCCTGCTGCACCCAGTGGCCTGCGCCCTCGATGAGGTGCACGGCGCGCATGGCGGTGCAGGCGGTGCCGTTCATGCGTGCGAGGGCGCCCGGGCCCTGGTGAATGCCCCAATCCGAGGCGCCGGCGATGAACAGGCTGGGCACGTCGATGCTGCGGCCGGTGAAGGCCTCCATGTCCGCGTCGAAGCGCTTCGAGGTGCGGATGCGGTACCAGTTCAGCCCGCCCTGGAAGCGGGTGCGCGCGTATTCGGTGGCGTAGAAGGCGACATCCTCCTCGGTCAGCCATTGGCTGTAGCCGGCAGGCGCATGCGGGGCGACGGTCTGGGCCATCGTCTCGTGCAGGTTCATCACATAGTAGGTGGGCAGCTTCGCCAGTTCCGACGCATTCCAGGCCGTGAGCGGAAAGGGCGTGTTGCCGGGCCAGTCGGCGCTCTTGTGGTGGTAGTAGGCGCGGAGGAAGGCCGGAAGACCCTGCGGCGCCTCCACCATGTCGGCGTCGGCCTCGGGCGTGGAGTAGTACCAGTGGTAGTGCTTGCGGCCGATGGCGGCGAGCTCCGCCACGATGTCCTGCGTGGACGGCGGCGTGCCGTCGCGCAGCGCAGGCGGCCCGGCGAAGGGTGCGCTCATCAGCGCCACGGCGGGGAAGATGTCGGGCCGCACCAGCGTGGCATGCGCCGCGACGGGCGAGCCGAAGTCATGCCCGACCACCGCGCGCACCCGCTTGTAGCCCAGCGCATGGACGAGGCCCACGACGTCGCGCGTCAGGTTCATCTGGCGGAACTGCGCGAGGTCGCCGTCATAGCGCGCGTCGGCGCCGGTGGTGCGGCCATAGCCGCGCAGGTCCGGCGCCACGACGTGAAAGCCCGCGGCGGCCAGCGGGCGCATCACATGGCGCCAGGAATAGGCCAGTTCCGGAAAGCCGTGCAGCAGCAGCAGCAATTCCCGGCCGGGCGTCTCGTGCCCCGCCTCCAGCACATGCATGGCGAGGCCGTTGACGTTCGCCACCATGCGGCTGCGGATGCCGTGCGGCAGGGGGATGGGCGGAAGTGTGTCGGTCATCGGTGCTCCGGCAGGCAGGGGGCGGCGCGCAGCGGGTGCATCACGCCACCTCCAGCGTCTCGGTCAGTTCCAGCCACTCCTCCTCAAGTGCGGCCACCTCGCGCTGGATGGCGCTGCGGCGCACCGTGGCGCGGGAGATGAGGTCCACCTTGCCGCGGTCATACAGGCGCGGATCGGCCAGGGCGGCGTCGATGACGCGGCCTTCCTCGGCCAGCTTCTCCATCTTCGCCTCGACCTCCTTGAGGCGCTGGCGCAGCGGGGCCAGGTTCTGGCGCAGCTCGGCGCGGCCGCGGCGTTCCTCGCGCTTGACGGGCGGGGCTTCGGCCACCGGCTTGGCGCCGCCACGCGCGCGCTGCGACAAATGCGCGCGGTAGTCATCCAGGTCGCCCTCGAAGGGGGTGACGGCGCCATCCGCCACCAGCCACAGCCGGTCCGCCACCAGTTCCACCAGATGCGGGTCGTGGCTGATGAGCAGCACGGCGCCCTGGTAGTCGGCCAGCGCGCGCACCAGCGCTTCGCGCGCGTCGATGTCGAGGTGGTTGGTGGGCTCGTCGAGGATGAGCATGTGCGGCGCCTCGCGCGTGGTCAGCGCCAGCAGCAGCCGCGCCTTCTCGCCGCCCGAGAGCGAGGTGACGCGCGTCTCCGCCCGGTCCGCGTCCAGGCCGAACCGCGCCAATTGCGACCGGCACTGCGTGGCGGTGGCGCGCGGCAGTGCCTCCATCATGTGCGAGAGCGGCGTGCCGTCGGGGTTCAGCTCATCGGCCTGATGCTGCGCGAAATAGCCGACACGGATGCGCCGGTCGCGATGGATGTCGCCGCCCATGAGGCCGAGCCGCCCGGCCAGCAGCTTGGCCAGCGTGGACTTGCCGTTGCCATTGGCACCCAGCAGCGCAATGCGGTCTTCCTGGTCAATCCGGATGTCCAGGCCGCGCAGCACCGCGCGCTCGCCATAGCCCACCGTGCCACGGTTGATGCTGAGGATGGGCGGCGAGAGCTGCTCGGGCTCGGGGAAGGCGAAGTGGGTCGCCGTGTCCTCCACGATCGCCTCGATCTGCGGCAGCTTTTCCAGTGCCTTGAGGCGGGACTGTGCCTGGCGGGCCTTGGTGGCCTGGGCGCGGAAGCGGTCCACGAAGGCCTGCATGTGCGCGCGCTGGGCGGCGATCTTGACGTTCTGGGCCTGCTGCTGAGCCGCGCGTTCGGTGCGTATGCGCACGAAGCTCTCGAAATTGCCGGGGTAGAGGGTGATTTTGCGCTGATCGAGGTGCGCGATGGAATCCACGCAGCGGTCCAGCATGCCACGGTCATGGCTGATGACGATGGCAGCACCCGAGAAGCGCTGCAGCCAGCCCTCCAGCCAGAGGGCGGCCTCGAGGTCGAGGTGGTTCGTCGGCTCGTCCAGCAGCAGCAGGTCGGGCTCCAGGAACAGGGCACGGGCCAGGCTCACGCGCATGCGCCAGCCGCCCGAGAACTCCGCGCTGGGCCGCGCCTGGGCGGCCGCGTCGAAGCCCAGCCCGGCCAGGATGATGGCCGCGCGGGAGGGCGCGCTGTCGGCCTGAATGGCAATCAGCCGTTCATGAATTTCGGCGGTGCGGCCACCGGGGGGGTGGCCCTCCAGTTCGGCCAGCAGGGCCGCGCGCTCGGTGTCGGCGGAGAGCACGATATCCAGCAGGCTTTCCGACCCCGCCGGCGCCTCCTGCGCCACATGGCCGAGGCGCGCGCGGGCGGCCAGCCGGATCTCGCCGCCATCCAGCCCCACCTCGCCCAGGATGGCGCGGATCAGCGTGGACTTGCCGGCACCATTGCGGCCCACCAGGCCAACCTTGCGGCCGGTGTCCACCTGCAGCGAGGCGGCCTCCAGCAGGGGGCGGCCGGCCATGCGCAGCGTCAGGTCGCGGAGGGTGAGAACGGTCATCCCCCCCCTTATAGCGCGGCGCCGCGGCCGGCGTCAGCGCGGGAGCGGCAAATTCAGGGTGGACGGGCGCGGCGCGGGGCTTGCGCGCCGGCCACCGCCCGCCTATCCGCCCGGCAAGACGCACCACCCCAACGTCAGGAATACTCACATGGCCATCGAACGCACCTTCAGCATCCTCAAGCCCGACGCCACGCGCCGCAACCTCACCGGCAAAATCAACGCCGTGTTCGAGGAGAACGCGCTGCGCATCGTGGCGCAGAAGCGCATCCACATGACCGAGACGCAGGCGAAGAAGTTCTACGAAGTCCATGCCGCCCGCCCGTTCTACGGCGAGCTCTGCGCCTTCATGACCTCGGGCCCGGTGGTCGTGCAGGTGCTGGAGGGCGAGAACGCTGTGGCCAGGCATCGCGATATCATGGGCGCCACCAACCCGGCGAACGCCGCCGAAGGCACCATCCGGAAGATGTTCGCGGAAAGCATCGAGGCGAACAGCGTGCATGGCTCGGACAGCCTGGAGAACGCCGCGGCCGAGATCGCCTATTTTTTCTCCGGCAGCGAGATCGTCGGCTGAGCTGACGAACAGGGGGGGGCGAATGCCCGCCCCCCTACCCCCAGATGAGGTAGATCACCAGCAGAAGCGCCACGGTGGCGCCGATGGCCCAGGGGATGGACGCCATGAAGGCGTCATACATGTCCCGGCGCTCGGACATGATGTCCTCGGCCTTCACCTCGACGAACTCGATCTGCGTCTTCTGCTCGGCCATGTCTCGGCTCCTCAATCCTTGGCTGCGTGTTTAGGAAGCGGCGCGTATCCCGGCAAGGGGTTGGCCAGCACGCCGGTGGCTGCCCGCAGCGCGCCGACCATCCGCCCCCCCTCCAGCCGCAACCGCCCCGAGGCCAGCCAGGCCAGTGCCGCGGGGTAGAGGCGGTGCTCCTCGGCCAGCACGCGGGCGGCCAGCGCCGCTTCCGTATCGTCCGGCAGCACCGGCACGGCGGCCTGTGCCATGATGGGCCCTTCATCCACGCCGGGCGTCACCAGGTGAACCGTGCAGCCATGCAGCCGCACGCCGGCCGCCAGTGCGCGCGCATGCGTGTCGAGCCCCGGGAATGCGGGCAGCAGCGAGGGGTGGATGTTCACCATCCGCCCTGCCCAGGCGGCCACGAAGTCTGCGGTGAGGACTCGCATGAAGCCCGCCAGCGCCACCAGGGCGATGCGGTGCTCGGTCAGCCTTGCCTGCAGCGCGGCCTCGAATTCCGGGCGCGTGCGGCCGCGGCTTTCCACCACCGCCACCGGCACCCCGCGTGCGGCGGCATGCGCCAGCCCCGCGGCATCGGCGCGGTTGGAGAGCACGAGCGCGATTTCTGCCGGATAATTTGGCTTGGCCGCGGCCTCGACCAGCGCTGCCATGTTGGACCCGCGGCCGGAAATCAGCACCGCGACCCGTGGTCGAATCATGGCAGCAGGCGGCCCTGCATCACCACCTCGG
>JBHYDO010000322.1:0-4577 GCA_051860645.1 Roseococcus sp. | reverse complement strand
AGCCGCTCTCGCCCACCACGCAGAGGGTCTCGCCGGGGGCGACGGTGAGCGAGACGTCGCGCACCGCGTGCAGCACGCCATCGGCCACGGGAATCTGCACCGCGAGGTGCTTCACATCCAGGACGGGCTGGCTCATGTGCGGCCCTCCGGGGCGGTGGCGTCGCGGATGCCGTCGCCCAGCATGTTGATGGCGAGCACCAGCACGCAGATGGCGATGCCGGGCAGCAGGATGACCCAGGGGTCGAACAGCATCACCTCCTTGGCCTCGGCCACCATCAGCCCCCAGGAGGGCAGCGGCGGCTGCACGCCGAGGCCGAGGAAGGACAGCGCCGCCTCCAGCAGGATGGCCTGCGCCATCTCGTAGCTGGCCACCACGACCAGCGCGGGGATGAGGTTGGGCAGGATTTCGCCCAGCAGGATGCGCGGCGTGGAACAGCCGACCGAGCGCGCGGCGGCCACGTATTCGAGGTTGCGCAGCTGCATGGTGGCGCTGCGCATCACCACCGCGAAGCGGTCCCACAGCAGCAGCCCCAGCACCAGCACCACCACCTGCAGCGAGCCGCCGGCGACCGCCACCACGGCGAGTGCCACCATCACCACCGGCAGCGAGAGCCGCGTGGTGATGAGGAAGGAGATGGCCGTGTCCACGCGCCCGCCGAAATAGCCGGCGGCGACACCGAGCGTGGTGCCGATGACGCCCGAGACCAGCACCGTCAGCAGCCCGATCAGCAGCGAGATGCGCGCGCCGTAGATGAGGCGCGAGAGGTAGTCGCGCCCGAGATTGTCGGTGCCCAGGATGTAGCGCGGGTCCGCCATCTCGGCGTCGATGAAGGCGGGCGGGATCAGGCGGTCGTCCAGAATCTGCGTGTAGGGATCGTGCGGGGCGATCAGCGGCGCGAAGATCGCCATCAGCGTGATCAGCACGAGCACGACGGCGGCGAAGACGAGCCCCGGATTGCCGAGGATGCGCCCGCGCTTCTTGCGCACCGCGGGCGCGGGGGCAGGGGAGGTGATGTCGCTCATGTCAGCCTCGCCGGATACGGGGGTCGAGCCATGCATTGGCGATGTCCGCCAGCAGGGTGAGGATGACGTAGAACAGCGCCACCAGCAGCAGGATGCCCTGCACCACGGGGAAGTCGCGGCGCGAGATGGCCTCCCAGGCCAGGTAGCCGATGCCCTGCAGCGCGAAGACCGTCTCGATGACGACGGAGCCCGAGAGCATGTTGCCGAATTGCACGGAGCACAGCGCCACCACGGGAATGATCGCGTTGCGCAGCGCGTGCTTCAGCACGACGACGCGGGCCGGCAGCCCCTTGGCGCGCGCCGTGCGGATGTAGTCGGACGTCATCACCTCCACCATGCCGCCGCGCGTGAGGCGCATCAGCACGGGGGCGGAGAACCACCCCAGCGTGATGGCCGGCATGACGAAGTGCAGCCAGGTATCCGAGCCCGAGATGGGCAGCCAGCCCAGCGCCAGCCCGAAGGCGAAGATCATCAGCAGGCCGAACCAGAAATTCGGCATGGCCTGCCCGATGACGGCGATGCCCAGCGCCGTTCGGTCCACCCAGGTATTGCGCTTCAGCGCCGCGATGATGCCGAGCGGCAGCGAGATCAGCAGCGCGATGACCAGCCCCATCCCGGCCAGCGAGAGTGTCACCGGCAGGCGCGTCATGATCAGGTTGGCCACGCTCTCCGGGTAGAAGAGCGAGCGCCCGAGATCCCCCTGCAGCGCCTTCCACAGCCACTCCCCGTACTGGACGATGACGGGGCGGTTGAGGCCGAACTGCTCGCGGATGCGTTCCACATCCGCGGGGCTTGCATCCTCGCCGGCCAGGGCGGTCGCGAGGTCACCCGAGACGCGGAGCAGCAGGAAGGCGATGGCGGAGACGGCAATGCCGACCACCACCGCCAGGACCAGTCGTCGAAGCGTGAAGCGCAGCACAGATCAGCGCCGCCAGCGTGCGTTGTAGAAGCGCGGCACCTCATCGGCCGTGGGCGTGAATTCCAGCTGCGAGTTGAAGGCATAGGTCAGCGGGAAGGTCCACAGCGGGGCCCAGTAGGCCTGTTCCGTGATGCGGCGGATGGCAGCCGTGTAGGCCTCGCGCCGCGCCGCGGGGTTGGTGTTGTTGTCGCCGCGCTCGAGCAGCGCCATCACCTCGGGATCCCGCGTGATGTCGTCTGACGATCCGCGGAAGAAGTAGGAGGTGGAGTTGGCGATGTCGAACAGCGAGGTCGAACCCCAGGACCCGTAGGCCAGGCGCACCTGCCCCTCGCGCACCGCGCGCTGGTAGGCATCGTATTGCTGCCACTGCAGGTTGGCGGTGATGCCCACGGCGCGCAGGTTGCCGATGATGGCCTCGCCCCAGGGCCGCTCGCGATAGCCGGCCATGGTGACCGTGAAGCCGTTCGGATAGCCGGCCTCGGCCAACAGCTCACGCGCGCGCTGGGGGTTGAAGTCGTATTGCGTGACACCTTCCTGCACGCAGCCGAACTGGTCCGGGTGGCAGGGGGTGTGCAGCGCATCGGCCCCTTCGCCCACCAGGTTGCGGATGATGCTGGCGCGATCGATGGCGTGGTTGATCGCGCGGCGCACCCGCACGTCGCGCATCGGGTTGTCCTGCTCGCCGGTGCGGCCGGCCGCGTCCATCTGCAAATAGTGGAAGCGCACCGTGCCGCCGGAGGCGACGGTCACGCCGCGGCGGCGCTGCAGGTTGCGCGCCTGGTCGGGCGTGACGCGCCACACCCAGTCCACGCCGCCGGTCAGCAGCTCCGCCACGCGGGTGTTGGCCTCGGGCACGCGGCGGAAGATGAGGCGCTCCACCTCGGCCTGGCCCTTGGCGCCGCCGAAGTAGCGGTCGAAGCGCTCGAAGACGATGCGCTGGCCGGGGCTGACCTCCGTCACGCGGTAGGGGCCGGTGCCGATGGGGTTGCGGCCCATGCCGTCGCGGCCGGTGGCGAGCGAGGCGCGCGGGATGATCAGCAGCGTGGTCAGGTATTCCTGCCAGGGGCCGAAGGCGGCCGGCGTGCGCAGGCGGACGGTGTGGTTGTCCACCAGTTCCGCGCCTGCGAGCCAGCGCGTGCGGCCGAGGTTGGTCAGCTGGTTCGCGGGGTCGAGGGCGTATTGCACCGTCGCGACCACGTCGCGCGCGTCCACCGTGTCGCCATTGTGGGCGATGATGCCCTGGCGGATGCGCAGCTCGATCGTCGTGTCGTCGATGATGGTGACGCGTTCGGCGAGGTGGTTCTCATACTCGCCCGTCCGCAGGTTGCGATAGAGCGGGGCGTCCCAGACATGGAAGCCGAAGATCACGCCCTCGCGCGCCGCGTTGTAGTAGGGCGACATGTTGGCGGGCTCGGTGTCGGAGAACCAGCGGATGGTGTTTTGGGCCGGCTGCGCCAGCACGGCGGGCGCACCCGCCACCATCGTGGCGGCGAGCGCCACGGCCCCCAGAAAATGTCTTCTCATGTTTGTTGCCTCCTTGTTGGTCGCGACGATAGAGGGGTGACCCGCAGCGTCAACCGAATGCTGCGCGCGCGGCTCTATTCGAGTTCGCGCCGCACGATGGCCGCGCCATCCGCCAGGGCCTTCAGCTTGCCGAAGGCGACGTCGCGCGGCAAATATTTCATGCCGCAATCGGGCGCCGGCACCAGCCGTTCGGCCGGCAGCACGCGCAGGGCGGCGCGGATGCGGGCGGCCACCATCTCTGGCGTCTCCACCTCGCGCGTGCCGAGGTCGATCACGCCCAGCATCAGCGTCTTGCCCTCGAGTTCGCGCAGGATGCCGAGGTCAAGCCTGGGCTGCGCCGCTTCGATGGAGATCTGCCCCGCGATGGTGCCCGACAGCTCCGGCAGGAAGGAGTAGCCCGAGGGCTTGTCGTCCACCTTGGCCGCGTAGCCGAAGCACATGTGCACGACGGTCGTGCCCTCGATGCCCTCCAGCGCGCGGTTGATGGTGGCGACGGCGAAGCGGCGCGCACGTTCCGGGAAGGCCTGCATCCAGGGCTCGTCGAGCTGGATGACGTCGGCGCCGGCCGCCTTGAGCTCCCGGATCTCGGCATTGAGGGCGATGGCGAAGTCCATCGCGAGGTCCGCCTCGTCGGCGTAGAATTCGTTCTTCGCCTGGGCCGTCATGGTGAAGGGGCCAGGCAGGGTGATCTTGATGGCGCGGTCGGTGTTGGCGCGGCAGAACGCGACGTCGCGCACCTCGACCGCGCGGGTGCGGGCGATGCGGCCCGTCACGCGCGGCACGATGGTGGTCTTGCCGGTGCGGCCGATGACCTCGCCCGGGCTTGCGTGGTCGATGCCCTCCAGCGTGGAGGAGAAGTGGTTGCTGTAGCTTTCGCGGCGGATTTCGCCATCGGTGATGATGTCTATCCCCGCGCGCTCCTGGTCGCGGATGGCGAGGATGGTGGCGTCGTCCTGCGCCTCGTCCAGCTGCGCCTCGGGCACGCGCCACACTTCGGGGGTGCGCACGCGCGGCACCATGCCGCTGCGCATGCGGGCCTGGTCCACGAGCCAGGCAGGCTGCGGGTAGCTGCCGACAACGGTGGTGGGGAGGAGCTTGTTGATCATCAGCC
>JBHYDO010000321.1:0-4577 GCA_051860645.1 Roseococcus sp. | reverse complement strand
AGAGCTGCTCCGTCGTGCCGATGGGCGAGGTGGATTCCAGGATGACCAGGTTGCCCCGCGCCAGCACCGGCGCGATGGCGCGCGCGGCAGCCTCGATGTGCGAGGTGTCGGGCTCGTTGTCCTCCTTGAAGGGCGTGGGCACGGCCAGGATGAAGGCGTCGGCGGGCTCGGGCACGAGGCTCGCACGCAGCTTGCCCCCCTGCACCACCTGGCGCAGCAGCACGTCCAGCTCCGGCTCCACGATGTGCGGCTGGCCGCGGTTGATGCTCTCCACCGCCGCGGCATTCACGTCGATGCCGAGCACGTCGATGCCGTTGTCGGCGAACACGGCCGAGGTCGGCAGGCCGATGTATCCCATCCCGATGACGGAGACGCGGCTGAAGCGATTCACGATTGGCTCTCCTGCAGGATGCGCGAGACGATGCGCGGCGCGGCGGCGCCGTCGCCGAAGGGGTTGCGGGCCTGGGCCATGGCGGCATGGGCGGCGGCGTCGTCCAGCAGCGCGGTGGCCGCAGCCACCAGCGCCTCCTCCGAGGTGCCGACCAGGCGGGCGGTGCCGGCGGCGATGGCCTCGGGCCGTTCGGTGGTGTCGCGCGTGACGAGCACGGGCTTGCCCAGGCCCGGCGCTTCCTCCTGCACGCCACCGGAATCCGTGACGATCAGATGGGCGCGGCGCATCAGGTAGACGAAGGGCAAGTATTCCTGCGGCGGGATGAGGTGGACGGCGGGGCTGTCGCCCAGGATTGCCATGGCCGTCTCCTGCACCTTGGGGTTCAGGTGGACGGGATAGACGATCTGCACGTCGCCGCGCCGGCCGAGCCGCGCCAGCGCGCGGCAGATGCGCGCGAGGCCGCCATCGAAGTTCTCGCGCCGGTGGCCGGTGACGAGGATGAGCCGGCGCGATGGATCGAGCCAGGAGAAATCCCCCGCGAAGCGTTCGGCATATCCGGGGTCGCCGTCGATCCTCGCGGCCACCCATCGCAGCGCGTCAATGACGGTGTTGCCGGTGACGAGCAGGCGCTCCTCCGGGATGGCCTCGCGCCGCAGGTTGTCGGCGGCGGCCTCGGTGGGCGGGAAGTGCAGCGTCGCGATCTGGGTAACCAGCTTGCGGTTCATCTCCTCGGGCCAGGGCGAGAGGATGTTGCCGGTGCGCAACCCCGCCTCGACATGCGCGACGCGGACATGCCGGTAGAAGGCCGCGAGGGCGGCGGCCATGGCGGTGGTGGTGTCGCCCTGCACGATCACCCAGTCGGGCCGCACCTCGTCCAGCACGGCGCCGAGCCCGGTCAGCACTGCGGTGGTGACATGGGTAAGGTCCTGCCCGGGCTTCATGATGTCGAGGTCGTGGTCGGGCCGGAGCTGGAACACTTCCAGCACCTGGTCGAGCATCTGGCGGTGCTGGCCGGTGACGCAGAGCACGGGGGTGACGCCGGGCGCGGCCGCAAGCGCCTGCACCACCGGGGCGAGCTTGATGGCCTCGGGGCGGGTGCCGAAGATGGTGAGGACGCGCAAGACCGATGTTCCCTGTCTGAGGTCAGGACCCGCCTGGGGCCGGCCGGACCGCCACGATGGTGTCAAAATAATTGATACCCGCAGCATTTCTATATGAAAATAACTTACACAGCCCGTCAGAGACATGTAAAATTTATCGAAAGCAATCAAAATTAAACGCAGCGTCCGCGCTGCCCTATAACCCAGATACCAGCATCCCCCGGCAGGGGACGACAAGCGCCGAGGGTGGAGGTGTGCCCCGCAGGTCGCGCCCATGCGCGGGCGGCATACCCGTGCGCGAAGCCGCCTTCCATCGCGATGCACCGCGATGCGGATCGGACTTTCGGCGCGCGTGCCTGCAGGACGTCGCATCCTCACCCCCACCGGCATCAGAATTGTCATGGAACCATACGCTTTTGGCATGTCACGCGGCCCACCGCATCTTGCACCCTGTGCGATGACGGGCCGCCCGAACTGCATATGACGAAATTCCCGCAAGAGGTGCGCCCACGCCGGCCCCCGGACGCTCAGCCAGCCGCCGGAATCCGCGGGAACACCAGCGCCGCCCATGCGAAGCCAGCCTCGCCCAGCCAGGGCATGTCTGCCTTGCCGCATGAACCTCGCGGGCGACGAAGCCAGCTGCGGCAAATATCCCAGGAGGGCGGGGACCGAACCGCCCGATGCCTCGAGCACAACGCGCCGCACTCTGACCAGGATGTCCACCTCGGCCCGCAGATGCGCTAGCCGGGGCGCGAGCCCCTGCACCACTCTCCACTCCGCGCCCGCCACGTCGATTCGGATAAGGCGGGCCGAGAGCAGGTCTTCGGCGGGCACGATCTCGGGCAGCGGCCGGCCATGGACCATTGCCTCCCGCAATCCGCCCGCGGGCTTGCCAGAACCGTCCGGGGGCGCTGCCCGAACGGCGCCGGCACTGGCGTCATCGCGCTGGTAGTTGCGAACGCGCGCGGGCGCCTCGGTCGCGGCGCGGTTGTGTGGAATCACAGGAATGCGCCGTTGGCCAGCAGGTTCCGCCCCAGCCTGGCGAACCGGCAGGGAGAGGCCTCGATCGCATGCAGCCGCCCCCGAGGCCCTGCCAGCCGCGCCGCCAGGAGAGTGTGCAGCCCCGCCTGCGCGCCCACGTCCACCACCACGTCGCAGGGCCGGAGCACCAGGCGGAACAGCGCCGTCGTCCCCGGGTGCCAGATGCCGGAAAAGGAGAGTTGCCCCTGCGCCGGATCCGGGAAATGGCCTGCGATGCGGGCGCCAAAGCGAGTGCTGACTGCAATCGGCAGGCTGCGCGGGAGGATGTGCGAGCGCACCACCCGATGCCACAGCCACCGCATCGCCCGGCGGCTCGGGGCATGATGCAAGAGGACACGCAGCCCGACGCAGGTGGTGCGCAGGGCCATCCGGCTGACGCGTTGCGAGGCGGCGATGGGCGTAGCGTCCGTCATGGATGTCCTTCGATGACAATGAGACGGCAGGGCTGGCCGGCGAATCGCGCGCTCGGATCGGGCTTGGGAACTGCCGGAATCGCACAGCGCTGCACTGTCCGCACCGCAAATATCCACTCCACATCAACAATGAAAACGAAAACCTGTTCTTCTATTTCCGCTTTGGAGGATTTATTCAATAACATTTCTAAATGATTGAGTTTTTTTACTTAAAATAAAAGAATTTACATCGCAATTTTTTACTATCCATGGCCGGATGTTTGGATAAGATTACGACACACATCGATCACCTGGAGACAATCCCGACATGGCGACCATCCTGGTCACGGGCGGCTGCGGCTTTATCGGCTCGCACCTCGTCGGCGCGCTGCGCGACCGTGGCGACCAGGTCCGCGTGCTGGACGACCTCTCGACCGGCTCGCTGGCGAATCTTGCCCCTGGCGCGAAGCTCATGGTTGGAGACATCAACGACCCCGCGGCGCTCAACGCGGCCATGCAGGGCGTCGACGCCTGCTTCCACCTCGCGGCCATCGCCTCGGTGGAGCGCTGCGTGCGGGACTGGCCAGGCACCCACCGCACCAACCTGTCCGCCACCATCTCCCTCTTCGATGCGGCGCGCGCGCGTCAGGTCCCGGTGGTCTATGCCTCATCTGCCGCCGTCTACGGCGACGCACCGGCGGGGCCGATCGACGAGGAGACTGCCCCTACCCCGCTCTCGGCCTACGGCGCCGACAAGCTGGGCTGTGAGCAGCACGCCCGGGTGGCTGGCCATGTGCATGGCGTGCCGACGGCGGGCTTGCGCTTCTTCAACGTGTTCGGCCCGCGGCAGGACCCGCGCTCACCCTATTCGGGCGTGATTTCCATCTTCTGCGACAGGCTTCGGCGCGGCGATGCCATCGACGTCTTCGGCGACGGCGAGCAGACGCGCGACTTCGTTTATGTGGGCGACGTGGTGCGCGCGCTGCTGGCAGCGCTGCAGGCCGCCTCGGTGCAGGCGCCGGTGCTCAACGTGTGCACAGGCCGTGCCGTCTCGGTGCAGGGGCTGGCCGCGTTGGTGTCCGACTTGACGGGTCGGCGCGCGATCATCCGCCAACGTCCTCCGCGCGCCGGGGAAATCCGGCACTCGGTCGGTTCGCCCGCCCGGGCGCGGCGCATGCTGGGCCTCGGCCCAGCGGTGCCGTTGCGCGATGGCCTGCGCGTGACGCTCGACTGGATGGAGCGCCAGGAGCCGCAGCCGGGCCTCATCCGCACGCGGGAGAGGGCACCTGAACTCAGCCAAGCAGCCAGCGGGTGACCAGCAGGATGATGATCCAGCACGCCAAAGACAGCAGGCCCACGACCAGCGCCGCGCGCTGCCACGGGAGGCGTTCGCGCCGATCTTCTCCACGTCCTGCCTCGCCTGGATCCAGCTTCATGGGAATTCGCCTGGCCTGGGGCCACGCCTTGCCTTGCACACCCGATTCTCCCCACGCCCAGCCTGACGGGGGCCGCGCCACGCGGGCCCTTCAATCGCAACCTGACAACCGTCGGTAGGGTAACACCACCGCATCTCGGCCCGCCATCGGTCCGTTGACAAGGAATTCTTTTCGCATGTGCGGAGTCGTCGGCCTGTTCCATCCGGAAAGCCCTCGG
>JBHYDO010000320.1:0-4580 GCA_051860645.1 Roseococcus sp. | reverse complement strand
GGCGGACTTCGCCAGCATCGAGACTGAAATATTCCGCGCCACCGGCCAGGGGGGCGAAGATGGCGGCCTCCGTGCCGGTCAGGAAGCTCTGCCCCGGCAGGGCCACCAGCGCCTCGAACAGGGCGGCGCGGCGGCTGGCGTCTAGATGCGCCGGCACCTCATCGAGCAGCAGCAGCGGCGCGAAGCCCCGCGCGCGCGCGATCAGCGCCGCATGGGCCAGCACGGTCGAGACCAGCAGCGCCTTCTGCTCGCCGGTGGAGCATTGGGCGGCGGGCAGCCCCTTGGCGGCGTGGGTGAACAGCAGGTCGGCCCGGTGCGGCCCGGTGAGGCTGGCGCCGGCCGCGGCGTCGCGCGGGCGGGACTGGCGCCAGGCCGCGCGCAACGCCTCCTCGGCCGCCAGGGCCGGCATGCTGTCGAGCAGCGCATCGGCCGGGCATTGCAAAGCAAGGCGCGCGGCGGGGAAGGCGCCGGCCACGCCGCCCTCGAGCGCCGCGTTCAGCCGCGCCAGCAGCGCCCGGCGCGAGGCCGCGGCGGCGATGCCGTGCCGCGCCATGGCGTCCTCGACGGCGTTGAGCCAGGCGGGGTCGGCGCGGCCGCGGTCGGCCAGCAGGCGGTTGCGGTTGGCCATGGCGGTCTCATAGGCCGCGACCTCGCGCGCGTGGTGGGGCTCCAGGGCCAGCACCAGGCGGTCCAGGAAGCGCCGCCGCCCGCCGGCGCTGTCCTGGAAGATGCGGTCCATCTGGGGCGTGATCCAGACGGTGGCGACGCGCTCGGCCAGTTCGGACTGGCCGCGCAGCTTTTCGCCGTCGAGGCGCCAGGCGCGGCGGTCGGGGTTGCTGTCCTCGCTGCCGGTGCCGATTTCGAAGCCGCCGGCATCATCCTCGAAATGCCCGCTGACGGCCCAGGGCGGGGTGCCCTCCATGGCCAATTCGGAGGCCCGCGCGCCCCTCAGCCCCCGCCCCGCGCCGAGCAGCGAAATCGCCTCCAGCACATTGGTCTTGCCTGCCCCGTTCGGCCCCGCGAGCACGACGGCACGCCCGCCGAAGCGCAGGTCCAGCGCGGCGTGGTTGCGGAAGCGGGTGAGACGGAGGCGCGAGAGACGCAGCACGGGCAACCCCTACCCCGCCGGCCAGCCAGCGCAACCCCCAAGCCCCCAACGCGCGAAGCGCCCTCAGCCCCCCGGTGCCCTCGCGTGGCTTCGCCACGCGAGGCGGAGGCCAACCACCAGGATTAGAGCCCGGCGGGGTCCTCGCAAAATCGCAAAGCGATTTTGTGGGGCTAAACCCTCATTGGCATGAGGACGTAGAGCGCACCCTCATCGCCCGCATCCTGCACCACCGTGGGCGCGCTGCCGTCGGAGAACTTGAAGCGCAGCATGTCGCCCACTTGGTCGGTGATGTCGGCCAGATACCGCGCCTGGAAGCCGATCTCGATGGGGGCGGCGGCATAGGTCACCACATCCTCGTCGAGTTCCTCCTGCGCCTGGCCCTGCTCGGCCGAGGAGGCGGTCACCAGCAGGTGGTTGCGCCCGATGGAGAGCTTCACCGGCCGCGACCGCTCGGAGGAAATGGCGGCGACCCGGCCCACGGCGTCGGCGAAGGCCTGCTTGGCCACCTCCATCACCTTGTCGTTCCCGCGCGGGATCACGCGCTCATAGTCCGGGAAGGTGCCGTCGATGAGCTTGGAGGTGAGGCTCACCGCGCCGATGCGGAAGCTGACCTTGGTGTCGGAGAGGCGCAGCTCGATCTCGTCGCGCGTCTCCTCGGCCAGCTTGCGGAGTTCGTTGATGGTCTTGCGCGGGATGATCACGCCGGGCATGGCGACCGCGCCATCGGGCAATTCCTCCTCCACGCGGGCCAGGCGGTGGCCGTCGGTGGCGGCGGCGCGCAGCACCTTGCGGCCCTCGCTCTCGGCCACGTGGAAGTAGATGCCGTTGAGGTAGTAGCGCGTCTCCTCGGTGGAGATGGCGAAGCGCGTGCGGTCGATCATGCCGCGCAGGCGGGCGGCCTCGATCTTGAACTGGTGCGGCAGGCTGCCCTCGGTCATCGAGGGGAAGTCCTCCACCGGCAGCACCTGCAGCGTGGTGTTGAACTTGCCGGCACGCAGCGCCAGCGGCGCGTCGCCGCCGCGGTGGTCGAGTTCGATGGTGGCGCCGTCGGGCAGCTTGCGGACGATCTCGTAGAGCGTCGCGGCCGGCGCCGTGGTGCGGCCCGCGCGGGTGACCTGCACGCCCGGCACCTCCTCGACGATGGCGATTTCCATGTCGGTGGCGGTCAGGCGCAGCACGCCCTCGGCCGAGGCGTCGAGCAGGATGTTGGCGAGGATGGGGATGGTGTTGCGCCGCTCCACCACGGATTGGGTGTGGGCCAGGGCCTTGAGCAGGATGGCGCGCTCGACGCTGAACTTCATCTGTCTGGTCCCCACACGTCCGGCCTTACCCGGGCGATTCGCGCCTCGGGCAAACCTGTCCCTAGCATTGCGGGGCATTTGGGGCAAAGCGGGTTGCGGGCGAAGCGGGCAACTGGGCGGGGCGGGGCGGCTCAGCCCCACAACGCTGGATTTTTGCGCACCCAGGCGCCTCACCGCTCCTGATCCGCACCACCGGGCCAAAGCATCGCATCCATGCCACGCTCCGGCCGCAACGCGGCCGGCGGCGCCCACTCACGATCCCGACCAGCGCAACCGCCGCGCGCCGCAAGCCAAGCGGCCGGAGGCCGCGCCCGGCGCCTGAGGGCGTAAGCTAAGCCTCCCCGACGCAATCCAGCATGGCCGCGTCCAGCGCCTCGCCGGGCGGCTTGCCGCCCCACAGCACGAACTGGAACGCCGGAAAGAACCGCTCGCACTCGGTCAGCGCGATGTCCACCATGTCCTCCAGGCTTTCCGCGCTGGCGCCGGGCGCCCCGCGCAGCAGCACCGCGTGGCGGAACACCGGCACGCCCTCCTCCACCTCGATGCCGAAATGGCCGATCCAGAGGCGCTCATTGGCCAGGGCCAGCAACTCGAACAGCGGGCCGCGCCGCTCGGTCGGCACCTTCACGTCGAAGGCGCAGGAGAAATGCATGGCGCTGATCTCGGGCGCCCAGGAGAAGAACAGGGTGTAGTTGCACCATTTGCCCGGCGCCTCGGCCGCCATCTCACCCTCGGTGCGGCGCTCGAAGGTCCATTCATTGGCGATGACGATCTGTTCCAGCACATCGAGCGGGTTGGTCGCGCGCTCGGCAATCTCGGCCAGCATTCCGGACATGTGCCACTCCCCCAAGGTCCCGGTCGGGAACGCACCCTCACGGCCCGGGCGGCGCGGAGGCGCGGGTGGGGGCCTCACCGGGCCCGCTCGCCAGCCTGCTCCACCCCATGG
Organism: Roseococcus sp.; assembly: GCA_051860645.1. GTDB lineage: Bacteria > Pseudomonadota > Alphaproteobacteria > Acetobacterales > Acetobacteraceae > Roseococcus. The sequence goes on along the minus strand of JBHYDO010000320.1, from coordinate 1,225 downwards.
ACCCTCCCCCCAGGGGTCCTATGCCGGGGTCCGATGCCCGGGGGGTGCAACAAGGCACTTGACCCAAGCAGTTGGGGTGCAGGCTGTGATCCACCACCACGGCTAGGCTATGGCAGCGGATTCTCGCGCCGCAACCCCCTACATGGGCCAACCCCGGGGCGGGGCGGGTTTTCCCCAGATTTTTCACGCTTTCGTCGCAATCGGCGCGGTGCTTCCACGCGGTCCCTCAGTCCACCGGCAGGAAGATGAACACCACCGCGGCCACGAGGCAGCCCATGGCGGCGAAGTAGGTCCAGCGCAGCGCCTCGCCCAGGAACATCACGCTGAAGAAGGCAAAGACCGACAGCGTGATCACCTCCTGCATGACCTTCAGCTGCTGGCCGGTGAAGGTGCCATAGCCGATCCGGTTGGCCGGCACGGCCAGCCAGTATTCGAAGAAGGCGATGCCCCAGGAGACCATGACGGCCACCCAGAGCGGCCAGTGCGGCGCCTTCAGGTGACCATACCAGGCGAAGGTCATCATGATGTTGCTCGCCACCAGCAGCAGCGGCGTGAGGATGTAGGGGGACATGCGTGGCAGGGCTCCGAGGAGTGGAGGCCAGTCTAGGGCATGCGGCGCCGGCGGCACCGCCCCCCTCAACCCGCGCGCGCCAACCCGGGCGCCTCGCCCTGCGCCCGCAGCGACACGCGGTTCCCGCCCGCTCCCTTCGCGGCATACATCATGGCGTCCACCGCGCTCAGGGCCGCCCCGCAATCGGCCGGTGGGGCGAAGAACACCACCCCGCCCACCGAGGCCGAGACGCCCCGCCCCTGCATCGCCGCCGCCACCGCGTCACGCAGCCGCTCGCCCACCCGGGCTGCCGCCACGCCGTCCTGGTCCACCAGCAGCAGCGCGAACTCGTCGCCACCGAGCCGCGCCGGCGCGTCCTGCCGCCGCGCCGCGCCGCGCAGAAGCTGCGCCACCTCCACCAGCGCGCGGTCACCCTCGGCATGGCCGCGCCTGTCGTTCAGCGCCTTGAAGCCGTCGAGGTCGAGGTAGAGCACCGAGAAGGGCAGCCCATCGCGCCGCTGCCGGTCGATGGCGCGGGACAGCGCGTCGAGGAAGGCCGCGCGGTTGGGCAGGCCGGTGAGGCTGTCGGTCAGCGCCAGTTGCTGCACCTGGCGCATGGCGCAGCGCAGTTCCAGCGTCGTCACCACGGTGCGGGCCAGGCTGCGCAGGGTGTCC
>JBHYDO010000319.1:0-4641 GCA_051860645.1 Roseococcus sp. | reverse complement strand
CGCCTCCGCGGCCCGGCTGGGGGGCGCGCGCGCCGCGCCCCCCCGCCTCCAGCGCGCGGTTGCCGAAGCGCCAGCAGGGCGCGCAGAACCAGCCCAGGTCCGCATGCGGGTCGCCCCAGGCCGCGAATTCCCAGTCGAGCACGGCCGTCAGCCGCCCGCCCTCCACCATCAGATTGCCGGTGCGGAAGTCATTGTGGTTGAGCACCGGGGGCAGGGGGGGCGGCGCGTGGCGGGCCATGGCGTCTAGCCCCCATTCCAGCACAGGGCGCGGCGTGCCGGCGGCATCCAGCCGCGCGCGCATGGCGGCGACGAAGGCGCGCGCGGGATCGGGCGGCGGCGCGCCCAGGAAAGCGAGATCCGCGCGCGGCGGCGTGATGCGATGGATGCGCGCGAGTTCGCGGCCGAGCGCCGCCACCAGCGCGTCATCGCCCCCCGTCGCCGCGGCGCTCTTGGCCAAGCGGTGCGCGGTCGCACTCCCCGCCACGCGGCGCATCACGAAGAAGGGGGCGCCCAGCACGGACAAATCGGCGCAGGCGAAGAGCGGTTCGGGCACCGTGACGCCGGCCGCATGCGCCGCCTGGAACAGCGCGAATTCCTCCATGCGCGGCAGCGAGACGGCGAGTGTCGCGGCGTTGTCCGTCCGCAGCACCCACTCCTCCTCCGCACCGCCGCGCGTGACCGCCAGCATCCAGTTCTGCTGGATCGCGCCGCCCGTCAGCAGCGAAGTGGCGCGGATGGAAACCGGCGCGCCCGCGGCCTCGCTCAGCCAGGCGGCGAGCCGCGTCTCATCCATGGGTGCGCCAGCCGAAATACTCCCCGCCCTCGCGCCGCAGGAAGTTGGCGATCACCATGCGGTGCACTTCGGACGCGCCATCCACCAGCCGTGCCTGCCGCGCATAGCGGTAGATCCATTCGATGATGGTGTCCTTCGAATAGCCGCGCGCGCCCAGCAATTGCAGCGCCGTGTCCGCCGCGCGGTGCAGCGCGTCGGCGGCGACGATCTTGGCGGTGCTGATCTCCTTGCGCGCGAAGTCGCCCTGGTCGAGCTTCCAGGCCGCGCGCATGGTCAGCATGCGCGAGATGTCGAGCTGCATCGCCGCCTCGCCCACCATCATCTGGATGCTTTCCTTCTCGGCGAGCTTCTGGCCGAAGGCGTGGCGCTGTTCGATGCGCGCCATGGCAATCTCCAGCGCACGGCGCCCCAGGCCCGTCCAGCGCATGCAATGCGTGAGCCGCGCCGGCCCGAGGCGGATCTGCGTGAGCTTGAGGCCGTCGCCCACACCCATCACCACGTTCTCGTCGGGGATTTCGAGGCCGTCGAAGGTGATCTCGCAATGCCCGCCATGTTCCTCCGGGCCCATGATCGGGATGCGCCGCTCGATCTTCCAGCCGGGCTGGTCGGCGTGGAACAGGAAGGCCGTCAGCCCCTTGCGCGGGTCGTCGCTGGTGCGCGCCATCACGATGAAGTGCTTGCTCTCGCCTGCACCCGTGATGAACCACTTGCGGCCATGGATGTGCCAGCGGTCATTGCCCACGCGCTCGGCGCGGGTCAGCGTCATGCCGGGGTCGCTGCCGGCACCCTCGGGCTCGGTCATGGCGAAGCTGGACTGCACCTCGCCGCGCACGATGGGCATCAGCCACCACTGCTTCTGCGCCTCGGTGCCGACCTTGTTCATCACCATCATGTTGCCGTCATCGGGAGCGGCGGAGTTGAAGCAGACCGGGCCGAAGATGGAGCGGTTCATCTCCTCGTAGCAGGCCGCCATGCCGGTGAAGGGCAGGCCCTGGCCGCCGATCGCCTCGGGCAGCTGCAGGCACCACAGGCCCGCCGCCTTCACCTCCGCGCGCAGCGTCTTCAGCAGCACGGGGTTGATGTTCTCGTGCTCGTCGTAGTTCGCGCGGTCGGATTCCAGCGGGATCAGCCGGTCCTGCACGAATTCGCGCACGGCCTGGCGCTTGGCTTCGCTGCGCGGGTCGAGGGTGAAGTCCATCGTGCGGTGTCCTACAAAGGGTTCACGGAATGCCCGCCATCCACCGTCACCACGCTGCCCGTCATGTGGCGGCCGGCGTCGGAGGCGAGCAGCAGCAGCGGGCCGCTGAGATCATCGGGGTTGCCGAGGCGGCGCTGCGGGATGCGCTTGACCATGGCCTGGCCGCCCTCGGTCGCGAAGAATTCGGCATTGATGTCGGAGGCGATGTAGCCAGGTGCCAGGGCGTTCACACGGATGGAATGGCGTGCCAGCTCCACGGCCATCTGCCGCGTGAGATGCAGCAGCCCCGCCTTGGCCGCCGTATAGCCCGCAACACCGGGAATGATGCGCGCCCCCAGCACGGAGGCGATGTTGATGATGGACCCGCCCGACTTGCCCGCCACCATGCGCCGCGCCGCCTCCTGCCCCACCAGGAAGGCGCCGCGCAGGTTCACGTCCAGGACGCGGTCCCAGTCCTCAAGGCTGTGTTCCAGGAAGCCGCGCGTGGCGGCGATGCCGGCATTGTTCACCAGGATGTGCACGGGCCCGGCGGCGTCGAAGGCGGGGCTCAGGGTTTCTGGGGCCTGCACATCCAGCGCCACCACCTTCGCGCCGAGTTCGCCGGCGAGGGCAGCGCAGGAATCCGGCCGCCGCGCCGCCAGCACCACCTCGGCGCCGGCGCCGTTCAGCACGCGGGCGAAATGCGCGCCCAGCAGGCCGCTGGCCCCCGTCACCCGCGCGCGCTTGCCAGCCCGCGAGAACAAGGCCGCTCCCTTCCTGCCCGGTGCGACATGTCGCACGCCGGGCAGGATGGTCAACCCGGGCTCAGCGCGGGATGCGGGCCGCGATGGGCGCCCAGACTTCGACCTCGCGGGCGACGTGGCGGGCGGCGGCAGCGGGGCTGGCATCAGGCCAGGGCTCGACATTGGCGGTGCGCAGCTTCTCCAGCACCGCGGGGTCGCGCAGGGCACGGGCGGCGGCTTCCGTCAGCACACGCTTGGCCTCGGCCGGCGCGCCGGGGCGCAGGAACAGCACCTGCCAGGCGGTCAGCGCGTAGCCGGGCAGGGCGGTGGCGATGGGCGGCAGGTTGGGCACCAGGGTGGAGGGGCCGGCGCTTGTCACCGCGATGGGCCGCAGCCGCCCGTCGCGGATCAGCGGCATCATCAGCGTGGGGCTGTCGATGGAAAGCTGCATGCGCCCGGCCAGCAGGTCGGCCACCGCCTGCGCCGCGGTGCGGTAGGGCACCAGGGTGAAGGTCGTGCCCGACAATTGCTGGAACAGCGCGCCCGCCATGTAGTTGGTCGCACCGGGGGCGGCCGTGCCGAAATTCGCGCGCTCGCCCTGGGTGCGCAGCCAGGCGATGAGGCTCGGCAGGTCGGTCGCCGGCACGTCGGGGTGCACGGCCAGCACGAAGGGCTGCTGCGCCACGAGCGAGATCGGGTCGAAGTCGGTGATGGGGTTGTGCGCGAAGTTGGGGTCGATCGCCTGCATCACCGGGTGGTTGTTGGTGCCGATGAACACCGTGTAGCCGTCATTGGGCGCGCGGTGGAAACCGGCCGCGCCCACGCGGCTGCCGGCCCCAACCAGGTTCTCCGGCACCACCGGTTGCCCCAGCGCGCCCTGCAGCGCCTCGGCCATGATGCGGCCCACGATGTCGGTGACGCCGCCGACGCCCACCGGGATCAGCATGCGCACGGGCCGCGAGGGATAGGCGGCCTGCGCGCGGGCGATGGCGGGGGCCGCGACGGCGGCGGCGCCGGCGCCGAGCAGCGTGCGGCGGGGGAGGGATGGCTGCGTCATGGGGAAGTTCCTCATCTTGCGTTTCAGCGTGTGTGCGCGACTATGCGGGCATGCAAGCGATGCGCCAAATCCATCTTCAAGAACCATTCCGTGCGTTGTTCTACGCGCCCTACTATGCCGCGCTCGCGCGCGGCGCCTATGCGGCGGAGGGCGTGGACGTGCATGTGCTGTCGGGTACGGTGCCCTCGCTCGCGAAGGACAGCGTGCTGGAGGGCCGGGCGCATCTCGCCTGGGGCGGGCCCATGCGCATCCTGCTCGCACATGACGCGGACGCGGCCTGCCGGCTGCGCAATTTCGGCGCGGCCATCCTGGGCGACCCGTTTCTTCTCGTGGGCCGCGAGGCGCGCCCCGACTTTTCGCTGCGTGATCTCGCGCACATGACGCTCGGCACGGTGGCCGAGGTGCCCACACCCTGGTGGGCCTTGCAGGAGGATGTGCGCCAGGCCGGCGTGGACCCCACCACGGTGAAGCGCGTGACCGATCGCGGCATGGCGGAGAACGCCGCCGCCGTCGCCGCCGGCACGCTCGATGTCGCGCAGTTGTTCGAGCCGCTGGTGTCGCAGATGGAAATGGCGGGCACGGGGCATGTCTGGCACGCCTGCGCGTCGCGCGGCCCGACCAGCTACACCACCTTCTATTCCACGACCGACAACATCGCCGAATACGCGCCCGAATTCATGGCGATGATCCGCGGCCTTGCCGCCACGCAGCGCTGGTTCCACGCGGCGGGTGCGGAGGAGATCACGGCCACCATCCAACCCTACTTCGAGGGGCTCGACGCGGCCGTGGTGGGGGGCGCCCACACCCCCCACAAGGCCCGCGGCGGCGGGGCCCCGAAGCCGCCAAATACGGGCGCGCCCCAGGACCCGCG
>JBHYDO010000318.1:0-4670 GCA_051860645.1 Roseococcus sp. | reverse complement strand
CCGCCCCGCCATCGCCCGCCGCCACCTGGAGGGCGTCATGCGCCGGCTCGAGGAGGGCGTATTCCGCCCCCTGCCCCTGCGTCTGCACGACGCCGCGACGGTGGAGGACGCCTTCCGCCGCCTGCAGGCCGGCGGCCACATCGGCAAGCTGGTGATCCACCCGCCGGCCGAGGCGGCGGACGACGTCGCGCCTCCCGGCTGGGCGCCGGGTGCGGGCTGGGTCGTGGTGGTGGGCGGCACGGCGGGTTTCGGGCTGGAGGCCGCGTGCTGGCTGGCCGGACAGGGCGCGCGGCGCCTCGCCCTGCTGTCGCGGCGCGGGGCGGAGGCGCCCGGCGCCGAGGCCGCCCGGGCCCGGCTGGAGGCGCTGGGCGCGCGGGCCGAATTCCTGGCCTGCGACGCCACCGATGAAGCCGCGCTCGCCGCAGCGCTGGAGGGGCTGCGCGCCTCGGCCCCGCTGGTCGGCATGGTGCAGGCCGCCGCCGTGCTGTCGGACGGCGTGGCCGCGCGGCTCGACGCCCGCGCCGCCCAGGCGGTCTGGGCCGCCAAGGTGACCGTGGCCGAACACCTGGACCGGCTGACGGCCGAGGACCCGCTGCGCCTCTTCCTGCTGTTCTCCTCCGCCACCGTGCCCATTGGCAGCCCGGGCCAGGCGGCCTATGTGGCGGCCAATGCCGGGATGGAGGCGCTGGCGCGGCGGCGCCACCGCCAGGATCGCCCGGCGCTGGCCATCCAATGGGGGCCGATCTCCGATGCCGGGATGCTGGCCGGCCAGGACGGTCGCGCGGAGGGCCTGGCCCGCCGCCTCGGCGCCGTGGCGCTGACCGCGCGCGAGGCGTTGGACACGCTGCCGGCGCTGCTGGATGCGCGGCTTCCGGTGGCCGGGGTGGCGCGGCTGGACTGGCCCGCCGCCCGGCGCAGCCTGGCCCTGCTGGCCGAGCCGCCCTTCGCGGCGCTGGCCGGCGGCGGCGGCGCCGAGGCGGTAGAGGACGAGGTCTCGCTCACCGCATTGCGCGGCATGGGAGCCGATGGTGCACGCAATGCAATTCAGCGTATGGTCGGCGTCGAAGTCGGACGGATCCTGCGATTGCCCCCTCACAGCATCTCCCTGGACGCCCCGTTGGCCCGGCTGGGCCTGGACAGCCTGGGCGGGCTTGAATTGCGCACCGCGCTGGAGCGCCGCTTCTCCGTCTCGCTGCCGCTGCAGGGTGTGGGCGAGGCGCTGACGGTGCAGGCCATCGCGCAGCTTCTGCTCGACGGGCTGAAGCCCGGCCGGGAGGCCGCGGAATGAGCGGCAGCCCGCCCCGCCGCCGCGGCCTGACCCCGCAGGAGCGTGCGGCGCTGCTGGGCCGTATGGCCGCGCCCGGCGGCGCCGCCCCTCTCGCCGCCGCCGCCAGCGCGCGCGACTTCACCACGCTGCCCGCTGCGCGCGAGGTGGCCGCCGTGCGCAACATCGGCCGGCAGACCGGCCTGAGCAGCCCCTATTTCCACAGCCATGAGGGCATCGCGGGCGCGCACACGCGCATCGCGGGGCAGGAGATGATCAACTTCTCCTCCTACAACTACCTCGGGCTGAACGGAGATCCGCGCATCCATGCCGCCGCCAATGCGGCCATCGCGCGCTATGGCGTCTCGGCCTCGGCCTCGCGCTATGTCTCGGGCGAGCGGCCGGTCCATGCCGCGCTGGAGACCGCGCTGGCACGGCACTACGGGGTGGATGACGCGGTGGCCATGGTCTCGGGCCACGCCACCAACGTCACCACCATCGGCCACCTGGTCGGCCCGGCCGACCTGATCCTGCACGACGCGCTGGTGCACAACAGCGCGGCCGAGGGCATGCGCCTCTCCGGCGCCCGGCGGCTCGCCTTCCCGCACAATGACGCCGCCGCCGCCGAGGCGCTGCTGGCGGCGGAACGGACGCGCCACAACCGCGTGCTGATCCTGATCGAGGGCCACTACTCCATGGACGGCACCGTGCCGGACCTGGCCGCCTTCGTGGCCCTGGCCCGCAAGCACGACGCCTGGCTGATGGTGGACGAGGCGCATTCGCTGGGCGTGCTGGGCGCCAACGGCCGTGGCCTCGCGGAGGCGCAGGGGGTGGACCCGCGCGACGTGGACATCTGGATGGGCACGCTGTCCAAGGCGCTGGCCTCCACCGGCGGCTACATCGCGGGCAGCCATGCGCTGGTGGACATGCTGCGGCACACGGCGCCGGGCTTCGTCTATTCGGTGGGGCTGCCGCCGCCACTCGCCGCCGCGGCCGAGGCGGCACTGCGCATCATGCACGCCGAGCCCTGGCGCGTGACGCGCCTGCAGGACAATGCCCGAAGCTTCCGCGACCTGGCGCGCATGGCGGGCTTCGACGCGGGGCAGTCGGCCGGGTTCGGCATCGTGCCCATCATGCTGGGCGATTCGCTCACCGCCATGCGGGTCGCCGCCAGCCTGGTGGCCGGCGGCATCAACGTGCAGCCCATCGCCTTCCCGGTGGTGCCGGAGGGGCAGGCCCGGCTGCGCTTCTTCCTCTCCTCGGAGCACAGCGAGGCAGACCTGGACCGCACGGTGGAGGGGATGCGCGTCGCCGCCCGTGAGGCCGCCTGAGGCGTTGCGGATTGCGCTGTTCACCCTCGAAGCCGCCGCAAGTGCCGAGGCAACGCTGCAACTGGCCCGGGCGCTCGGGTCGCGGCTGGTGCTGGTGGGACATTCCTCGCCCTTCCGGGCCACCCGCGCCACCTGGCGGGCGCTGCGGCAGGGCGGCCCCGGCCTTCTTCCCTACCTGATCGTGAACCACGCCCTGCCCACGCTGGGCGGGGTATTGCGAAACCCGCCCCGCCTCTCCCAACATTGTGCCATGCACGGCATCGCCACGCTGCGCCTGGGCGCGCCCCGCGCCATGCGCGCGGCGCTGCAGGCCGCCGCGGTGGACCTTCTGGTCAGCTTCCACCTGGACCGCATCCTGGATGCCGAGACGCTGGCCGCCCCCCGGCATGGCGCCATCAACGTGCATCCCTCGCTGCTGCCGCGCCACCGCGGGCCCATCCCCGCCTTCCATGGGCTGGCCGAGGGCGCCACGGGGGTCAGCATCCACCAGATGGCGCCGCGCATCGACGCGGGCGGGGTCTGGGCGCAGCGCGCCGTGCCGCTGCCGCCCGGCACCAGCGCCAGCGCCGCCGCGCTTGCCCTGCACCTCGCCGCCCTGCCGCTGCTGGAGGGGGTGCTGGCGCGCATCGCCGCCGGCGAGCCGCCGCCGCCGCCGCCCGAGGCGCTGCCCTATCGCGGCTGGCCCGACGCCGCCGCCCGGCGCGCCGCCCGCGTGCCCCTGTTGGGGCGGGGCGATGCCGCCACCGCCTGGCGCGCGCCCGCCGGGGGATGGGCGTGAAGCGCTTCCTCTTCCTGCAGGGGCCGATCAGCCCCTTCTTCGCGCAATTGGCCGCGGCCCTCCGCGCCGAGGGGCACCAGACCTGGCGCATCAATCTCTGCCTGGGCGACAAGCTGTTCTGGCGCGGCCCGGAGGCGGTGGACTTCCATGGCACCCTGGCCGAATGGCCCGGCTTCGTCAGTGACTTCCTGGACCGGCACCGCATCACCGACCTCGTGCTGCTGGGCGAGCAGCGGGTCTATCACCGCATCGCCGTGGGCGCGGCGCATGCGCGCTCCATCCCGGTCGCCGCCACGGATTTCGGCTATATCCGCCCGGACCGCATCATCCTGGAGCGCGACGGCCACAACGCCATGTCGCACTTCCCGCGCACCCCGGCCGAGATCCTGGCGCTGGCCGAGGGCGCGCCGCCGCTCGGCCCCCGCAACCGCTTCAGCGACTCCTTCGCCCGCCAGGCGCGCTGGGACATCGCCTTCCACTTGGCCAACCTGCTGCCCTGGCCGTTCCGCCATTTCGAGACGCACCTGGTCAGCGCGCCCATCCCCAACTACCTCGGCACCGGGCTGCGGCTGGCGCTGCGGCCCTGGGTGCGGCGGCAGGGGCTGAAGCTGCTGGCCGGGCTGCCGCCCGAGGCGCCGCTCTTCGTCTTCGCCATGCAGATGGAGATGGATTTCTCGCTGCGCGCCTATTCGCCCTTCCCCGACCTCGACACGCCGATGCGCGAGACGGTGGCCAGCTTCGCCGCCCACGCCCCGCCCGACGCGCAGCTGGCCTTCAAGGTGCACCCGCTCGACCCCGGGCTGAAATGGTGGGCCGCGCGCGTGGCGCGCATGGCCAAGCGCGCGGGCGTGCAGGGCCGGGTGCACTTCGTGGATGGCACGCCGCTCGGCCCCATGGTCGCGCGGGCTGCGGGCGTCATCACGGTGAACAGCACCGCGGCGATGGAGGCGCTGGAGCAGGGCCGCCCGGTGCTGGCGCTGGGCGAGGCGGTCTATCGCGTGCCGGGCCTGACGCATGAGGCCGGGCGCGACAGCTTCTGGACCGCACCCGAGGCGCCCGACCCGGCGCTGGTCGAGGCCTTCCTGCGCGCCATCGCCCACCATCTGCACGTGGTCGGTGGCTATTACGACCCCGAGGCGCTGCAACAGGCGGTGCAGGGCGCCGCGGCGCGGCTGCACGCGGGCACGGTGGGCCCGCCCGCCCTCACGCCGCCGCTTGCGCCGCCGCCTGGAGCCCACCCACCACAGCCGCCGCCCCCGTGCGGCGGGCCATGCGGCGCGCCTCGTCCAGGCCGAGC
>JBHYDO010000317.1:0-4721 GCA_051860645.1 Roseococcus sp. | reverse complement strand
AAGGTCGTGACGGGCGAGGCCACGCGGCGGGTGATGCTGCGCAAGCGGGGGGAGTGACGCGCCCCGCTTCGCTCAAGCCGCAATCCGGTCGATCCGGTCGCGCAGGCGGTACCATGCCCCCACCACCGGCAGGAACCAGTCCGGGTTGCCATTGTAGAGGGCGCGGTCGGGGAAGGGCAGGCCGTCGAGCGCGAAGCCCTCATTGCCCGCGCCCGCGATCTTCAGCGCGGCGTTGTGGCCCATCCAGGTCGCCATCGCCACGCCACTGCCCTGGCAGCCGGCCGCGTAGTGCACCCCGGCCTCCACGCCCAGATGCGGCAGGTAGTCGAAGGTGAAGGCGACATTGCCGGTCCAGGCGTGGCTGATCTTCACGTCGCTGAGTTCGGGCAGCACGGCGCACATCATGGCGTGCAGGCGGGGTGCTGCTTCCTCCGGCGATTGCGGGCCGAAGCTCGCGCGCCCGCCCCAGAGGATGCGCTTTCCGTCGGGCGAGGGGCGGTAGTAGTTCAGCACGCGCTTGGTGTCGCTGATCATGCGGCGGCCGGGGAACAGTCGCTCGATGCGGTCCTCGCCCAGATCCTCGGTGGCGATGATGTAGCTGCCCACGGGCAGTAGGCGCTTGGTCAGCCAGGGCATCGGCCCACCGCGCGAATAGCCGTTGGTGGCCATGAGAACTGCATCGGCGCGCATTTCGCCCGCGCTGGTGTGCAGGCGGAAGCCTTCGCCCTCGGGCTGGGCGGCCGCCACGCGCACCTGGTCCACCAGGGTGGCGCCGGCGCGCTCCGCCGCCTCGGCCAGGCCGCGCGCATATTTGCCGGGGTGCAGGCTGCCGGTCCCGGCGGCGAACATGCCGCCATGATAGTGGTCGGTGGCGACGAATTGGCGCTCCTCGCCGCGCGCGATCATGCGGGCGGGGTGGCCGGAGATGGCTTCGATGCGGGCCACGGTCTTGGCCAGTGCGGCATGGTGCTTCGGCGTCCAGGCGCCGACGAAGCGGCCGGAGCGCACATAGTCGCACTCGATGCCCTCGCGCGCGATGGTCTCCTCGATGAAGGGGAAGGAGGCCCCGCAGGCGCGCGCGATCTCCTGCGCGCGCTCGGGGCCGAAATTCTGCTCCAGCGGCCCGCGCGCCACCTTCAGCCCGCCCGAGACCATGCCGCCATTGCGCGAGGAGGCGCCCCAGCCGATTCGCTCGGCATCCAGCACGACAACGTCATGGCCGAGGCGACGCAAGGTGAGCGCCGCCGAAAGCCCCGTGTAACCTCCACCCACGATGGCAACCCGGGTTCGTTCCGGCAGCGCGTTGGCGCGGGTGGGCGGTTCCGCCGCTTCCCACCACCAGGGGCGGGCGACAAAATTCTCCGCGAAGGGGTGCCGGTTCATGTTCATGCCCAAGGTTGCGCCATGCGGCGGCTGAGGTGCCACTGCATGCAGCGTGGCATGCGCGAAGGCCGTCATGGAAGTGTCCCGGCCGGTTGACGCAAGGGGGCCGGGGCGTGACGATTGCTGCAAGACAAGGTTTGGGGGCATGGATTTGGCGGCGGATGTGATCCTCACGGGTGGCAGCGTGTTCCGTGGCCTGGCGGGCGGCATGGCCGAGGCGCTGGCCATCGGCGGCGGCAAGGTTCTGGCGGTCGGCACGCGGGACGAGGTGGAGGCCAGCGCCGGCCCCGAGACGAAGCGCGTCGCGCTGGACGGGCGGCTCGCCATCCCGGCCTTCCACGAGGCGCACATGCACCTGCTGCCCTTCGGCCTCGGGCTGTCCATGGTGAACCTCCGCGCCGAGGAGGTGCGCAGCCTGGACGAAATCCGCAGCCGCCTGCGCGCCGCCGCCGACGCCACGCCCAAGGGCGGATGGGTGCTGGGGCGCGGCTATGACCACGCGGCGCTCGACATCGGCCGGCACCCGACCGTGGCGGAACTGGACGCCGCCGTGCCGGACCACCCGGTCTTCATCACCCGCACCTGCGGGCACATGGGGGTGGCAAACAGCGCGGCCCTGCGCGCGGCTGGCATCAACCACAACACGCATGACCCCGAGGGCGGCGTGATCGAACGCCGCGACGGCGCGCTGACCGGGCTGATCCAGGAACGCGCGCTGTCGCTCATCAAGGCCGCCGTGCCCTCGCCCGACACGGGCCGCATGGTGGACGCGATCGAGGCCGCGGGGCGGCATTTGGCCGCACTCGGCTTCGCCTCGGCCACCGACATGAACGTGGGCATGACGGCCAACATGGCCGAGGTCGCGGCCTATGCCCGCGCCGTCGAGGAGGGCCGCTGCCTGCAACGCATGTGGCAGGTGCTGGCCGGCAACCCCGAGGGCATCGCCGACGACGCCTGGGAGGCGGGGATGCGGCCCTGGCGTGCCGGCGATGATCCGGACGCCATGCTGCGCTGGGGGGCCGTGAAGGTCTTTGCCGATGGCTCGGCGGGCGGGCTGACGGCGGCCTTCTTCGACCCCTACCTCATCGGCAACACCACGGGCGTGTTCACCTTCCCGACCGAGACCATCCACGCGCTGCTGGCGAAATATCACGCGCAGGGCTGGCAGCTCGACATCCACGCCATCGGCGATGCCGCCATCGAGCAGGTGCTGACGGGCATGGAGGCCGCGGACGCCGACCCTGGCCGCCGCCACCGCATCGAGCATTGCGGCTTCCTGACGCGCGACCAGCGGCGGCGGATGCTCACGCGCGGCATCCTGCCCGTGCCGCAGCCGATCTTCATGTACGAGTTCGGCGATCTCTACCTCCGCAACCTGGGCCTGCCGCGCACCGCCGGCGCCTATCCGATGAAGACCTGGCTGAGCGAGGGCCACCACCCGAGTGCGAGTTCCGACGCGCCCGTCTCCACGCCCGACCCCTTCCTGAACCTGCTCACCATGGTGACGCGGCAGACCAACCAGGGCACGGTCTTCGGCCCGGAGGAGCGGCTTTCCATCCAGGAGGCGCTGCACTGCTACACCTGGTGTGGCGCCTACAGCAGCTTCGCCGAGAACCAGCGGGGCACGCTGGAGGTGGGGATGGATGCCGACGTCGCCGTGCTCTCGCATGACCTGACGGACATGGCGCCGGAGGAATACCCCTCCGTGCAGGCGCATCTCACGCTGCGCGGCGGCGCGGCCATCTTCGACCGCAACGGGGAACTCGGCTGATGCTGCGCCACGCGCTCCATCGCTTCGCACTGGCCGTGCCGGTGCTGTTCGGCGTTCTGCTGATCGGCTTCATGCTGATGCAGATCGTCCCCACCGACCCCGCCACCGTGCGCGCCGGGCCAAGCGCGACGCAGGAGGTCATCGAGGCCATCCGCGCGGAACTGGGCCTCGACCAGCCCATCTGGGTGCAGTTCGGCCTCTATCTCTGGCGGCTGGCGCAGGGCGACCTCGGGGTGTCCATCATCAACAATGTGCCGGTGACGACGGAGCTTTCCACCACCATCGGGCCGACGGTAGAACTCATGCTGGCCTCGCTGGTGTGGTCCATTCCCACGGGCATTTTCCTCGGCACGGTCGCCGCCTATTGGCGCGGCTCGATCCTCGACCGGCTGATCATGACCATCAGTGTCGCGGGCGTGTCGGTGCCGGTGTTCTTCCTCGGCCTCGTGCTGATCTGGTTCGTGGGCTTCCAGTGGCAGTTGCTGCCCTTCACCGGGCGCGAAGGCCCGCTCTGGACCTGGGAGGGCATCCGCGCCGTCATCCTGCCCGCGGTCACGCTGGGCGGCGTGCTGGTGGGCCCGGTGGCGCGCATGACGCGCACGGCGGTGGTGGACACGCTCTCCGCCGACCACGTCCGCACCGCCCGCGCCAAGGGGCTGAACGAGCGGCTGGTGGTGCTGCGCCACGCGCTGCGCAACGCGCTGATCCCGGTGGTGACGCTGATCGGGTTGCAGATCGGCTTCCTGCTGGGCGGCGCGGTGGTGACCGAGACCATCTTCTCCTGGCCGGGCGTGGGGCGGCTGGCCGTCGGCGCCATCTTGTCCGCGGACTTTCCCATGGCGCAGGGCACCATCATCGTGCTCTCGGCCGGGTTCATCCTGGTGAATTTGATCGTGGACCTGCTCTACGCGGTGCTCGACCCGCGCGTGCGGCAGTCGTGAGGGGCGGCCGATGAGCGACACAACCCTCGACGGGGCGCCGGCCACGCCCGAAGCCCCCCGCCGCCCCTCCGCGCTGCGCATGCTGATGCGCGACTTCGGCGGTGCCTTCAGCCTGTTCCTCGTCATCGCCATCGTGCTGGTGGCGGCGCTGGCGCCCTGGATCGCGACGCATGATCCCTTCGCGACCGACCTCATGGCGATCATGGAGCCGCCGTCCGCGAATTACTGGTTCGGCACGGACGGGCAGGGCCGCGACATCTTCTCGCGCATGATCTACGGGCTGCGCGTGACGCTGGGCATGGGCCTCGCCTCGCTGGTGGCGGGCGGCGTGATCGGCGCCGTCATCGGCTTCTGCGCCGCCTATTACCGCCGCATCGACGGGCTGCTGATGCGGCTGATGGACATGCTGCTGAGCTTCCCGGCCATCCTGTTCGGCCTCGCACTCGCCGCCATCTTCGGCCCGGGGCTGACCTCGGTCATCATCGCACTCTCCATCGCGACCGTGCCGCTGATGGCGCGCATCGTGCGCGGGGCGGCGCTGGTGGTGATGGGGCTGGACTACATCGAGGCCGCGCGGGCCATCGGCATGAACGATTTCCGGCTGATCTTCCGACACCTGGCGCCCA
>JBHYDO010000316.1:0-4750 GCA_051860645.1 Roseococcus sp. | reverse complement strand
CGTTGAAGGCGGCTGGGTCTTCCAGGTTCATCGTGTGCCCGCATTTGGGCATGACGAGGAGCGCCGAGGTGGAGATGGTCCGCTTCAGGTAGAGGGCGGGCTCCAGGGTCGGGTCGTCCTCGTCGCCGGCAATGATGAAGGTGGGGACGGTCATCTTCCGGAAGCCCGCTTCCAGGTCGAAGAGCGAGGGGCGTTCGCGCTGGCAGCCGAGCATGGTCAGCGCGGAGCCCTCGGTGGCGTGTTCGCACATCTGCGCCTCGAACTCCGCGAAGCCGCGCGGGTCCTTTTCCTCGAAGATGAGGCGCGTCGGGCCATGGGCGTAGATGCGGCCGAATTCCTGCATGCCGCCGGCGCGGAGTTTCGCGACCGAGGCGTCGATTTCGGCCTGGAACTGCGCGCGCTTGTCCGGCGATGCCCCATAGCCCACGCCGGCCGCGGTCAGGCTGCGGGCGAGGTGCGGGTGGCGCAGGCCAAGATGCAATGCCGCGAAGGCGCCCATGGACAGGCCCACCACATGCGCAGGCCCGAGGTTCAGGCCCTGAATGACGGCGGCAATGTCATCCGTGGCGCGGTCTTGGGAATAGGTCTTGGGATCGGTCGGCACCTGGGAGGGCGGGTAGCCGCGGGCGTGGTAGGCGATGCAGCGGTAGCGGCGCGAGAAGTAGCGGATCTGCGGCTCCCAGCTGCGCGCATCGCCCGCGAATTCATGGACGAAGACGATGGGCGTGCCGGTTCCGGCCTCGACATAGTGCAGCTCGATACCATCATCGGTCGTGACGCTGGGCATGGGATTCTCCTGCTGTTGCCAGCGAGGATGCGGCGGGCCAAAGGGGAGGTCCAGATGCGGACATGCCACCAGCACATGCAGGGTTTCTCTCGCCGGGCAGTACCAGGGCACTGGAAATCGGACCTGATTGGTCCTATTTAAGCGGGAGAAGAGGGATACCGCCGTGCTCAGGCTTTCCAGACTGACGGATTATGCGGTCGTCGTCCTGGCCCGCATGGGCGAGGAGGAGGCGGCGTTGCAGAGTGCCCCCGGCCTCGCCGGCCGCACCGGCCTGCCCGAACCCACCGTGGCCAAGGTGCTCAAGACGCTGGCGCAGGCGGGCGTGGTGGAGGGTCTGCGCGGTGCGCGCGGCGGCTATCGTCTGGCCAAGCCGCTCTCCCGCATTCCGCTCACCGAGGTGATCGTGGCCTTCGACGGCCCGATTGCGCTGACCGCCTGCGTGGATGGCGGGTCGGGCCTGTGCGAGAGCGAGCACCTCTGCCCCGTGCGCGGTCGCTGGGATCCGGTGAACACCGCGATCCGTGGCGCGCTCGAGAAGATTTCCGTGGCCGACCTGGCGGGGCACGCCCCTGCCCCGGCCCTCCTTGAAACCGATTTCCGCCTGGCTGCCGAGTAGGAGCACCCAATGCCCGCCGTCGCAGAGACCATCGAGACCGTCCAGTCTGCCCAGGAGGGTGGCTACAAGTTCGGCTTCGAGACGAACATCGAGATGGAATTCGCCCCCAAAGGGCTGAACGAGGACATCGTCCGGTTCATTTCGGCCAAGAAGAACGAGCCGGAATGGCTGCTGGAATGGCGCCTGAAGGCCTACGCCATGTGGCTGAAGATGGAGGAGCCCGACTGGGCCGCCGTCTCCTACCCGAAATTCGACTACCAGGGCGCCTACTATTATGCCGCGCCGAAGAACAAGGTGGTGCCGAAGTCGCTCGACGAGGTGGACCCGGAGCTGCTGCGCACCTACGAGAAGTTGGGCATCCCGCTGCGCGAACAGGAGCGTCTGCAGGGCATCGCGGTGGACGCGGTGTTCGACAGCGTGAGCGTGGCCACGTCCTACAAGGAGCGGCTGGGCAAGGAAGGCATCATCTTCTGCTCGATCAGCGAGGCGGTGCACACGCACCCCGAGTTGGTGAAGCAGTACATGGGGAGCGTGGTACCGCAGGGCGACAACTACTTCGCCTGCCTGAACTCCGCGGTCTTCACCGATGGCAGCTTCGTCTACATCCCCAAGGGCGTGCGCTGCCCGATGGAGCTGTCCACCTATTTCCGCATCAACGCCCAGAACACCGGCCAGTTCGAGCGTACGCTGATCATCGCCGAAGCCGGCAGCCATGTGAGCTACCTGGAAGGCTGCACCGCGCCAATGCGCGACGAGAACCAGATGCACGCCGCCGTGGTCGAGTTGGTGGCGATGGAAGACGCCACCATCAAGTACAGCACGGTGCAGAACTGGTACCCCGGCGACGCCGAGGGGAAGGGCGGCATCTACAACTTCGTGACCAAGCGCGGTGCCTGCCGTGGCGCGCGGTCCAAGATCTCCTGGACGCAGGTGGAGACGGGTTCGGCCATTACCTGGAAGTATCCGTCCTGCATCCTGCAGGGCGATGACAGCGTGGGCGAGTTCTACTCGGTGGCCATCACCAACAACCGCCAGCAGGCCGATACCGGCACGAAGATGTGGCACATCGGCAAGAACACGAAGTCCACCATCGTCTCGAAGGGCATCAGCGCGGGGCGCGGACAGAACACCTATCGCGGCCTCGTGAAGATCAGCCCGAAGGCGACCGGCGCGCGCAACTTCACCCAGTGCGACAGCCTGCTCATCGGCGACCAGTGCGGCGCGCACACCGTGCCCTACATCGAGAACCGCTGCGCCACCGCGAAGATCGAGCATGAGGCGACCACAAGCCGCATCGCCGAGGACCAGCTGTTCTACTGCCGTGCGCGAGGTTTGACGCAGGAGGAGGCGGTGGGCCTCATCGTCAACGGCTTCTGCCGCGAGGTGCTCAAGGAATTGCCCATGGAATTCGCGGTGGAAGCGCAGAAGCTGCTCGCGATTTCGCTCGAAGGGAGCGTTGGCTGACCATGTTGAAGATTGAAAACCTGACCGCCGAGATCGACGGCAAGCAGATCCTGAAGGGCATCACGCTCGAGGTGCCGGACGGCGAGATCCACGCCATCATGGGCCCGAACGGGTCGGGCAAGTCCACGCTCTCCTACGTGCTTTCGGGCCGCGAGGGCTATGAGATCACGGGCGGCACCGCCACCTTCAATGGCATCGACCTGCTGGCGATGGAACCCGAGGAACGCGCGGCCACCGGACTGTTCCTCGCCTTCCAGTATCCGGTGGAGCTGCCGGGTGTTGGCAATGCCAACTTCCTGCGCACGGCGCTGAACGCCATTCGCCGTGCCCGCGGCGAGCCGGAGGTGGACGCCATGCAGTTCCTCAAGCTCTCGCGCGCCAAGATCAAGGCGCTGCAGATGAGCGAGGACATGCTCAAGCGCAACGTGAATGTCGGCTTCTCCGGCGGCGAGAAGAAGCGCAACGAGGTGCTGCAGATGGCGCTGCTGGAACCGAAGCTCGCCGTTCTTGACGAGACGGACAGCGGCCTCGACATCGACGCGCTGAAGATCGTGGCCGATGGCGTCAACGCCATGCGCGGCCCGGACTTCTCCGCCCTCGTCATCACCCACTACCAGCGCCTGCTGGACTACATCACGCCCGACCGCGTCCATGTGCTGATGGGCGGCCGCATCGTGAAGTCGGGCGGTCCGGAGCTCGCTCTGGCGCTGGAGGCGGAGGGCTACGCGAAGGTGGCGGCATGAACACCATGGTGACGGGCGCGGCCGCCTTCCTGGGTCGCTTCGAGGGGCTGCGCGAACGCCTGCCCGGCGGCCGTACGCCGTGGGTCGCGAAGCTGCGCTCCGAAGCCGCCGAGACCTTTCGCGCGCAAGGCCTGCCCGGGCGGCGCATCGAGGCCTGGCGCTACACCGATCTTGGGCCCATGGCGCAGCTGGGATTCACCGAGGCGCTGACCTTCACCGAGGAGGCGGGCAGCCTGCCGCCCGCGCGCGCGCCGCACCGCGCCGTCTTCGTGGACGGGCGCTTCGCCGACGGGCTCTCCAGCCTGCCGGAGGGTGCCACCGCGCTCTCGCACGATCTCGACGCCGCCGAGGGGCGTCTCGGCGCGCTGGCGCAGGCGCTGCCCATCGTGGCCCTGAACACCATGCTGTTCGAGGATGGGCTGGTGCTCGACATCCCACCGGGCGTGGATGCAGGCGAGATGGAGCTGCTTTCCGTCGCCACCCACACCGAGCGTGCCATCGCCTTCCACCCGCGCCACCTGATCCGCCTCGGCGCGGGTGCCAGGCTGACGCTGATCGACACCAGCCTGGGCCCGGCCGGCGCCAGCTACCTGCACAACCCGGTCTATGAGATCGCGGTGGCGGAGGGTGCCACGCTCAGCCACATCCGCATCCAGCGCGAGGGGCGTTCGGGCTTCCAGCTTTCCACCGTGCTGGCCGCCGTGCAGGCGGGCGGCACCTATGACAACTTCACCATGAACGCCGGCGGGCGGCTCGTCCGCAACGAGATCCATGTGGCGCTGCAGGGGCCCAGGGCGGCCTGCCACATGAATGGCGCGCAGCTGGTGGCGGAAGGCCAGCACGCGGACACGACCACCTTTCTCGACCACGCGGCCCCCGACTGCGCCAGCCGGCAGACCTACAAGACGGTGTTGGCCGGGCGTTCGCGCGGCGTCTTCCAGGGCAAGATTCTGGTGCGCCAGGCCGCCCAGCGCACCGATGGCTACCAGATGAACCAGGCACTGCTGCTCTCGGACGACGCCGAGATCAACGCGAAGCCACAGCTGGAAATCTACGCCGACGACGTGAAGTGCAGCCATGGCGCGACCGTGGGCGCGCTGGACGAGGCGCAGCTGTTTTACCTGCGCGCGCGCGGCATCC
>JBHYDO010000315.1:0-4759 GCA_051860645.1 Roseococcus sp. | reverse complement strand
GACCCCGGGGCGGCGCCCTCCGCGATGCCCCCTGGCCCGAACAGCGCCAGTTCCACATCGGGCGTGTCGGGCACGCAGAGGCCGATGATGGCGGCCCCCTTGGCCGCCGCCGCGCCGCTGTCGCGCCATTGCGCGCCGGCCGCCTCCAGCGCCTTGGCCGTGCCGCGGCTGCGGGTGTGGATGGCGAGGTCGAAGCCCGCCTTGTGCAAATTGGCCGCCATGGCGGCGCCCATGATGCCGAGGCCCACGAAGGCCACGCGGGCAGGCGGAGTGATGTCGGTCATGTTCGTCTCCTACCGGAAAAAATTCCACAGCAGCGGCAGCAGCAGCGCCGTGCCGAGCGCGTTCAGCCCCATCGCCAGGGCCGCGAAGGCGCCCGCCTCCGCATTGACGGACAGCGCGCGCGCCGTGCCGATGCCGTGGCTGGCGGTGCCGAGCGCCAGGCCGCGCGCCCGCATGTCGCGCACGCGCACGAGGTCCAGCACCAGGGGGCCAAGGGCAGCCCCCGTCACGCCGCAGCATATCACGATGACGGCGGTCAGTCCCGGCAGCCCGCCCATGGCCTCCGCCACGCCCATGGCGACGGGCGCCGTGACGGCGCGCGGCGCCAGCGTCGCCGCCAGCCCCGCATCGCCGCCGAAGGCCAACGCCAGCGCCATGCCGGAGAGGATGGCGAAGCCGCTCCCCGCCGCGATGGAGGCCAGGATGGCCAGCGGCTGCGCCCGCACCGCCCGCCATTGCCGGGCCAGCGGAATGGCCAGCGCCACCGTCGCCGGCCCGAGCAGGAAGTGCACGAATTGCGCGCCCTGGAAGTAGGCGCGGTAGTCCACGCCCGCCAGCAGCAGCGCGCCGGCCAGGAGTGCGACGGCCAGCAGCACCGGGTTGGCCAGCGGGTGCGCGCGGGCCAGCGCCTGCGCCCGCAGCGCCACCCACCAGGCGCAGAGCGTGGCGGTCAGCGCCGCCAGCGGTTCCTGCGAAAGATAGACCCAGAGATCGGTCAGCGCGTTCATCGCCGCAGCAGCCGTTGCGCGACCAGGCCCGTCACACCCACCGCCAGGAGCGTCCCGCCCAGGATGGCCAGCCCGATCGGCGCGGCATCGGCGCCGAGGATGTCCAGGTGCATCACCACGCCCACGCCGGCCGGCACGAACAGCAGCCCCAGATGCGCCAACAGCCCATCGGCCGTGCGCTCGATGCCATCCGGGATGGCGCGGCGGGCCAGCAGGCCCGCCAGCAGCAGCCCCATCCCCAGCACCGGGCCGGGGATGGGGAGTGACAGGGCCCGCGCGAGGGCCTCGCCGGCAAGCTGGCAGAGCAGCAGCGCGGCGAGGCCGCCGATCATCCCCTGGCCGCCTGGAACTCGGCGAAGAAGGGGGTCGGGCGGGACAGGCGGTTTTCCATCTTCACCAGCAGCCCGGCCTCGGCCATCGCCTTCAGGTAGCCGCCCCATTCCGGGTCGGCCGCCATGGCGGCGCGCCGCGCGTCGCGGTCGGCCATGTCCTTGTAGCCCCAGATGTGGACGACGGTGTTCAACTCGCCCTCGGCCGTCGCATACCAGCCCAGGCAGTTCTCGAGGTATTTTTTCTGAAGGGCCCAGGCCTTCTCCTCATAGAGCTTCACGAAGGCGGGCAGCTTGCCGGGGGCGGCGGTGTAGATGCGGATGTCGACGAGCATGAGGGGCGTTCCTTCCCAGGGTGCGATGGATCGGGTTCAGCCGCGGCATGATCGGGGCAAATCCTCGGCGCGGCAATTCGCGTCCCCTCCTGTCGGCACCCTGCGGCAGGGTGGGGATCAGCCGGAAGCGAGGCAGGAATGAACCGCTTGAAGACGCGCAAGCCCGGGCTCCATGGCGGCCTGCCGCCGGCCGGCCCACCCCCGCGCCCGGGCGGCGCCGTCGCGCGGGCGCAGCGGCGGCGCCGGATGCGCGCGACCCCTCTCCTGCGGTGCGTGGAGTGCGGCGCCATCGCGGTCTGGCTCGGCCTGCCCGCGGGCATGGACGCCCAGTATTGCGATGACTGCGTGCCCCGGGGGTGCAGCTGCCAGACCGTCCCCGACGGCCCGCACATCCGGGCCGGGATCACCCCCGAGACCATGCCGGATGGCAGCGAGGTGACCCGCACGGCCTGCGAGCGCCGCAAGCCTCGGCAGGAAAGGGACGGGCTTGGCCGCGAACTGCCCTGTTGCGAATTCCTCTTCCGCAGTCGCGGCTTCAGCTGAGCCAGCGCCGGCCCCGTGCCGCGCCTCAGTCCGCCAGCACCATCCGGTTGTTGTTGGCCAGCAGCGCTAGGCCGAAGCGCCGCACCTCGTCGGGCGGGATGGGGTTGCCGCCGATGCGGACCATCCGCAGCGCGGGGTTGGCCTTCAGCGCGTCCGGCAGGGCGGTGAGGCGGTTGTCGCGCAGGTCGAGTTCATGCAGGCGGCGATCCTCCAGCACGGCGGAGGGGATGCGGCTCAGCCCGCGGCCGCGCAGATCCAGCACGAGTGGCGCGTCGGGGCGGGCGAGGAAGGCGGTCAGGGCGCGCAGGTCGTCCGGCGGGCGGGGCGGGGGCAGGGCCTCGGGCGCCGTCACCTGCGCCACCACCAGCAGCGCGGCCCCCAGCGCGGCCCAGGCCGGCACGGCGGCGAGGCGCGCGAAGGCGGGGCCGGGCGTCTCGCGCCGCCGCCAGGCCAGCCAGGCCAGCAGCAGCGCCACCACGGGGAAGAGGGCCAGCACGGCCAGGCCCGCGGCGCGCAGCCAGGCCCCCTCCTCCATCACCTTGTGGCCGCTGGCCACCACCACGGCGGCCGCGAAGGGCAGGGCAAGCACCGCCAGGATGACGGTGAAGCCCACCAGGATCCGCAGCAAAGATGTCATGCAGGCAATGTGTAGTCCTTGAAGCGCTTCTTCAACTCGGCCTTCCACAGCTTTCCGGTGGCGGTCAGCGGCAGGCTGTCCACGAACTCCACCCGGTCGGGCATCCACCACTTCGCCACCTTGCCCTCCAGCACGGCGAGCACGCTTTCGGCGGTGGGGTCGGTGCCGGGCTTGCGGACCACGACCAGCAGCGGCCGCTCATCCCATTTCGGGTGCGCGATGGGGATGGCGGCGGCCAGCTGCACGTCGGGGTGGGCCAGGGCCAGGTTTTCCAAGGTGATGGAAGAAATCCATTCGCCGCCGGATTTGATGACGTCCTTGGCGCGGTCCACGATCTCGATGGCGCCGAGCGGATCGACCGTCACCACGTCGCCGGTGGCGAACCAGCCATCGGCGCTGAAGGCCGGTTCGTTGTCGCGGTTGAAGTAGGCCGACGCCACCCAGGGGCCGCGCACCTCCAATTCGCCGAAGGCCACCTCGTCCTGCGCGATGGGGTTGCCGTTCCCGTCCAGCACGCGGAAGTCCACGCCATAGGGCGGGCGGCCCTGCTTGCGGCTGTAGGCGAGCCAGCGCGCATCATCCCACTCTGCCGTCTCGGCCTTGCGGGCGTTGGTGGAGCCGAGCGGGCTGATCTCGGTCATGCCCCAGGCGTGCAGGATGTCCACGCCATAGTCGCGCAGGAAGCCTTCCGTCACGGGCACCGGCAGGGCGGTGCCGCCGACGACCAGGCGCGGCGGCTTGCTGAACTTCCGCGACGGGTCGGCCCGCAGCCATTGCAGCAGCATGGTCCAGATGGTCGGCACGCCGGCGGAGAAGGTGATGCCCTCGCCCTCGAACAGCGCAAAGAGGCTGGCGGGGTCCAGCTTCGGGCCGGGCAGCACCATCGAGGCACCCGTCATCGCCGCCGCATAGGGAATGGACCATGCATTCACATGGAACATCGGCACCACCGGCATCACCACGTCGCGGGCCGACATGCAGAAGATGTCGGGCGAGACGGCCGTCATGGCGTGCAGCACGGTGGAGCGGTGCGAATACAGCACCCCCTTGGGCATGCCCGTGGTGCCCGAGGTGTAGCAGAGCGAACACGCCTCGTGCTCGTCCAGCGCGGGCCATTCATAGGCGCCGTCCTCGGCCGCCAGGAGGTCCGCCATGGAGAGCACGTCCACCGGCAGGTCGGGCGCCTCGGCCACGGGCCCCATCAGCACCACGGCGCTCAGGCAGGCGGGCAGCTTGTCGCGCACCGCCAGCAGGGCCGGCAGCACCGAGGGGTCCACGAACAGGTGCGTGTCCTGGGCGTCCTCCAGGATATAGGCGATCTGGTCGGGGAAGAGGCGTGGGTTGACCGTGTGCATCACGGCCCCCATGCCCGAGACGCCGTAATACAGCGCCAGGTGCTCGCGCGAATTCCAGGCCAGGGTGGCAATGCGCTCGCCGGGCCTGACGCCGCGCCGGGCCAGCGCCTGGGCGAGGCGCTTGGCGTCGTGCTCCGCCTCGGGCCAGGAGAAGCGCGTCGCCACCCCCTGCGGGTCCACCGAGACCAGCTTGGCGCCGCGGTGGTGCTTGGCCGCATGGCGAAGCAGGGATGAGACGAGCAGCGAATGCTCCTGCATCAGGCCGCGCATGGTGATCCTCCCCTGGGGTTTCTTGCACGGATTATGACGGGGCTTGCAGCCGGGCGCCATCGGCCACATTGCCACGCGTCTTGCGCAAAAACGTCACGCAGTTGCAACTGAAGGCCCCTATGTGCGCCGCAGCGAGCGGGAGCGGTGCATGCTGGAAATTTCGGGGCTGACGCGGCGGTTCGGTGCGGTCACGGCGGTGGACGATGTCAGCCTGCGCGTGCCGGCGGGCGAGATGGTGGGCGTCATCGGCCGTTCCGGCGCCGGCAAGTCCACCCTGCTG
>JBHYDO010000314.1:0-4813 GCA_051860645.1 Roseococcus sp. | reverse complement strand
AAACACCGCGCCCGACGTGGCGCTCAAACCGACCGTGCATTAAGATCAACAACGGACCACCCGATGGGGGCAGGCCACGCGCGATTTCGCGTATCGGCAACTGCTCCCGCAGCGCCATGCGTCGAATGACATTCAGTAGTCCCATGTGGATCACTCCGTTGCCCCCCGCGCATCGCTCCGGGGGAAGGGTCACATGGGTCAAATCTCAGTGGAAATTAGGCGCCTTACCGGGTCAGTTCTCAGTGGCAATCAACAGACCGTGCCGCGACCCAGCGCCAAGCCCCGCTGCAGGGCCCCAAAAACACTCCTGAATCGCGCAAGGACGGGGAGGGGGTGTCCCACAAGGTGTCCCATCACGCCAAGAACCGTAGTATTCGACAACGGTTTCTGGGACACCCAGCACCAGAAATACCAATACATTCAGGGAACTGGCGGAGGGGATGGGATTCGAACCCACGATAGGACTTGACATCCTATAACGGTTTAGCAAACCGCCGCCTTCGGCCACTCGGCCACCCCTCCGCAGGAGTGGAAAGTCACACGGCGTATGCAGTTTCGGGTGATACAGCCCCAACCGCCCCCCGTCAAATGGCCCGAAGCCCTCTCAGCCGAAGCGGTTCACCAGCGTGCCGATGCCCGTCACCGTCACGGCCACCTCCGTCCCCGGGCGCAGCGGAAGGGCGCCCACCGAGGTGCCGCAGGCCACGAGATCCCCCGCCTCCAGCGTCATGTCGCGCGAGAGCAGGCTCACGATCCGCGCGGGCGGGATGATCATGTCGGCGCAGGGATAATCCTGCCGCACACGCCCGCCGATGGCGACCTGCACCTGCAACTCCCGCCAATCCAGCCCCGTGGCGATGCAGGGGCCGACAGGGCCGTACCCGTCCGGCGACTTCGCCCGCGCCCATTGCGGGAAGGAGGGGTCGGCGGTGAGGATGTCCAGCGCGGTCACGTCGTTCACGCAGGTCAGGCCGAAGATGGCGGCCTCGGCCTCCGCCTCGGAGGCGTTGGACAGGCGGCGCCCGATGACGAGACCCAGCTCTCCCTCATACAGCGTTCGCCCCGCATAGCCCGGGGGCGGTGTGATCACCGCCCCCGGCCCCACCACGCTGCCGGGTGACTTCAGGAACCACAGCGGCGCCTCGGGAATGGCCAGCCCCTGCTTGGCCGCGGCCGCGTGGTAGTTGTTCCACAGGCCCACGAAGCGCAGCGGCCGCACCGGCGCCAACAGCGCCACGCCGTCGAGCGGCAGCGCCTCGCCGGAGGGGGTGGCGCCGCCGAACAGGTCGCCCGCATGCGGCTGCACGCGGTCCCCGTCCAGCGTGCCGAAACCCTCCTCGCCGTCGGGGCCGCGGAAGCGGACCCAGCGCACCACCGGCCCGCTCACCCGAGCGAGACCTCGAAGCCGCGCGCCGTGGCCGGCCGCGCCATCATCCGCCCATACCAGGCCGCGACATGGGGCAGGTCGTCGAAGGGCACCTGGTGCCGCTCATGCCGCCAGGCCCAGCCGAGGATGGCGAAGTCCGCGATGGAGGGTTCGCCCGCCGTCGCCACGAAGTCCCGCCCCGCCAGCCGCCGGTCCAGCACGCCGTAGAGGCGCTTCGTCTCGGTGTGGTAGCGGTTGAAGCCGTAGTCGCGCGCCGGGCCCTCGGGCTGCATCAGGAAGTGGTGCACTTGCCCTGGCATGGGGCCGAAGCCGCCCATCTGCCACATCAGCCACTCCATCACACGCACGCGCGCGGCGAGGTCGGCCGGCCAGAACTTCCCGGTCTTCTCGGCCAGATAGTAGAGGATGGCGCCGCTCTCGAACACCGTGACGGGCTTGCCGCCCGGTCCGTCGGGGTCGCGGATCGCGGGGATACGATTGTTCGGTGCGAATTCCAGGAACGCCGGGTCAAACTGCTCGCCCTTTGAGATGTTCACAGGGTGCACGCTGTACGCCAGCCCCATCTCCTCGAGCGCCACGCTGATCTTGCGGCCGTTGGGGGTGTTCCAGGTGTGCAGTTCGATCGTCATGCGGGGCCTCGTTCCAGGAAGGACAGGGTCCCATATGCCGCATGCGCCACGCCAAGACAAAGGTTCCCGACCCGTCATGAACAACCGCTACGACAACAACAGCGCCGTGCTGCGCTACCACGCCGGGGCAAAGTCGCTCATCGTCGCCTACCTCGCCTGGTTCTTCCTGGGCTATGGCGGCGTGCACCGGATGTATCTGGGCCGCTGGATCTCGGGCCTGCTGATGCTCGGCGTCTTCGTCATGTCCTGGGTGCTGTCGCTGATCTTCATCGGCTACATCGGGCTGGGCTTCATCCTGCTGTGGTGGGCGCTCGATGCCCTGCTGATGCCCGGCATGGTCAGCCGCAGCAACGAGGAATTGATCGACCGCCTCACCCGCTGAAACGCGGCGCAAGAAACTGTCGGGCGGCCTGGCCTTGCCGCGCCCCTTGGCACCCGGCTAGAGCTTGAGTGAATTGCATCCCGGGGCTCAAGCATGCGCGCAGCCATCATTCTCGCGGCGGGGCAGGGCACCCGCATGCGGTCCGCCCAGCCCAAGGTGATGCATCACCTGGCAGGGCGCCCGATGGTGCAGCACCTGCTCGCCGCCAGCGCGCCGGTCTTCCAGCGCATCGTGGTCGTGGTCGGGCCAGGCATGGCGGGGCTGGAAGCCGCCGTCGCGCCGCATGCCACCGTGGTGCAGCACGAGCGCCTCGGCACCGGGCATGCCGCGCGCATCGCCGGCCCCCTGCTCGATGGCTTCACAGGCGACGTTGCGGTGCTCTACGGCGACAATCCGCTGGTCTCCACCGCCACGCTGGAACGCCTGGTCGCCGCGCGCGCGACGGCCGATCTCGCCCTGCTCGCCATGCGCCCGGCCGACCCCGGCCGCTACGGCCGCGTGCTGCTTGACGCGTCGGGCCAGGTGACCCGCATCGTCGAGCATGCGGATGCGAGCGAGGCGGAACGCGCGATCGGCCTGTGCAACGCGGGCGTGGTCTGCGCTGCGGCACCGCATCTGTTCCGCTGGCTGGCGGGCCTGCGCAATGACAACCGCCAGGGTGAATTCTACCTCACCGACGTGGTGGAGGCGGCCCGCACCGAAGGCCTCGCCGCCACCGCCGTGGAGGCGCCGGAGGCGGAGCTGCGCGGCATCAACACCCGCGTCGAACTCGCCGCCGCCGAGGCCGAGATCCAGGCCCGCCTGCGCGAGGCCGCCATGCTGGGCGGCGCCACCCTCACCGACCCCGCCAGCGTCCAGCTGAACTGGGACACCCAGCTCGGCCGCGACGTGGTGGTGGAGCCGCACGTCGTCTTCGGCCCCGGCGTCGTGGTGGAGGAGGGTGCCCGCATCCGCGCCTTCTCGCACCTGGAGGGCTGTGTGGTGCGGCAGGGCGCCATCATCGGCCCCTATGCTCGGCTGCGCCCGGGTGCCGATGTGGGGCAGGGGGCGCATGTCGGCAATTTCGTGGAGCTGAAGGCGGCGCGCATGGGCGCCGGCGCCAAGGCCAACCACCTGAGCTACCTGGGCGACGTCACCATCGGCGCCGGCGCCAACAAACGCCCCCGCACCAACAACAGCAACAAAGACGGCGTGCACAAGCACCGCACCGAGATCGGCGAGGGCGCCTTCATTGGCAGCGACACGGCCCTCGTGGCCCCGGTGCGCGTCGGCGCGCGCGCCATCACCGCCGCCGGCAGCGTCATCACCGAGGACGTGCCCGAGGATGCGCTGGCCATCGCCCGCGGACGCCAGGTGAACAAGCCCGGCCGCGGCTTCAAGCCCAAGCCGAAGCCGTGACTGCAAAGGAACCCTGCTGATGTGCGGAATTGTCGGAGTCGTGGGCCGCGAGGCCGCCGCCCCCCGCCTGCTCGACGCGCTGAAGCGCCTCGAATACCGCGGCTATGACAGCGCGGGCATCGCCACGCTGGTGGGCGGCCAGATCGACCGTCGCCGCGCCGAGGGCAAGCTCGTCAACCTCGGCACCGTGCTGGAACAGGCGCCGCTCGCCGGCACCACCGGCATCGGCCACACGCGCTGGGCCACCCATGGCGCGCCGGTCGAGCGCAATGCCCACCCGCACGCGACGCTGCGGGTCGCGGTCGTGCACAACGGCATCTTCGAGAACTACGCGGAACTCCGCACCGACCTCGAAGCCCGCGGCTACGTCTTCGAGACCGAGACCGACACCGAGACCTTCTGCAAGCTGGTGGACTGGCACCTGGTGCAGGGGCTGGGCCCGCGCGAAGCCGCCGCCGCCGCCCTCTCCCGCGTGCACGGTGCATTTGCCCTCGCCATCATGTTCGCGGGCCACCCGGAGCTGCTGG
Organism: Roseococcus sp.; assembly: GCA_051860645.1. Lineage (GTDB taxonomy): Bacteria > Pseudomonadota > Alphaproteobacteria > Acetobacterales > Acetobacteraceae > Roseococcus. The sequence goes on along the minus strand of JBHYDO010000314.1, from coordinate 490 downwards.
TGGTCGCCCGCCACGGCGCGCCGCTGGCCGTGGGCTATGGCGAGGGCGAGATGTTCGTGGGCTCCGACGCGCTCGCCCTCGCGCCGCTGACCCGCCGGATCGCCTATCTCGACGAGGGCGACCACGCGGTGCTGACGCCCACGGGTGCGGATTTCTACAACGCCTCGGGCGGCATGGTGAAGCGCGAGATCCGCGTCAGCGCCGTCTCGGGTGCGGCCATGGGCAAGGGCAACTACCGCCACTTCATGGAGAAGGAACTCCATGAGCACCCGGCCGTGCTGGGCGACACGCTGCGGCAATACCTCGACCCCGCCACGCTGGGCGTGAACCTGCCCAACCTGCCCTTCGACATCCGTGCCGTGCCGCGGCTGACCATCACCGCCTGCGGCAGCGCCTTCCTGGCCGGCCTCGTCGGCCGCTACTGGATCGAGCAGCTGGCCCGCATTCCGGTGGACGCCGACGTGGCGAGCGAGTTGCGCTACCGTGACCC
>JBHYDO010000313.1:0-4824 GCA_051860645.1 Roseococcus sp. | reverse complement strand
TGCTGCGCATGATCAACCGCCTGCAGGACCCCAGCGAGGGGCGCATCACCTTCGAGGGCATGGACGTCACCGCGCTCCGCGGCAAGGCCCTGCGCGACTGGCGCACGCAGTGCGCGATGATTTTCCAGCAGTTCAATCTGGTGCAGCGCCTCGACGTGCTGACCAATGTGCTGGTGGGCCGGCTGAACCATCGCGGCGGGGCGTTGGGCACGCTCTCCAGCATGTTCAAGATGTTCAGCGCCGAGGAACGCGCCATGGCGTTGACCGCGCTGGACCGCTTCGACCTGGCCGACCAGGCGCTGCAGCGCGCCGAGACGCTCTCGGGCGGGCAGCAGCAGCGCGTGGCCATCGCGCGCGCCCTGTTGCAGCAGCCCAAGATCATGCTGGCCGACGAACCCATCGCCTCGCTCGACCCGCGCAACAGCAAGGTGGTGATGGACGCGCTGCGCGACGTGAACCGGCGCGACGGCATCACCGTTCTGGTGAACCTGCACCACCTCGACACCGCCCGCGAATATTGTGACCGCATCATCGCCATGCAGAAGGGCCGCGTGATGTTCGACGGCGCGCCCGTGGAACTCACCTCCGCCCGCGTGCGCGACATCTACGGCGTGACCGAGGACGAGTTCGAGGACCAGGCGACCGAAGAGGTCCTGGCGCTGCGCGCCACCGCCCCCGCCTGACACCCATCACCCCCACCGGAGCTTCCCTGATGCTCAACCGCCGCTATCTCGCAAGCCTCGTCCTGGGTGCCGGCATGGCGCCCGCCCTTGCCGGGGCGCAAGCCGCGCCGCGCCGCAGCGTGGATGCGGGCATCGCCTTTCCCGCCACCGGCCGGCGCGCCTGGGCGCAACAGGTTCCGCAGCTGCGCATCGGCCTGCTGGGCGGTGAGAACGAGGGCGACCGGCTGGGCCGCTTCGGCGCCTACCGCGAGTTGCTGATGCGCACCTTCGAGGTGGATGTGCGCCTCTTCCCCGCCGCCGACTACAACGGCGTGGTGCAGGCCTTCGCCGCCCGCCAGATCGAGATGGCGGGCATGGGCCCCTCCGCCTACGCCGCCGCCTTCACGGAAAGCCAGGGCAATGTGGAGCCCATCCTCACCTCCGAGGAGCGTGACGGCTCCATCTCCTACATCGCGGTCATGGTGGTGCGGCGCGACAGCGGCATCGAGAACCTGGAGCAGATGCGCGGCAAGTCGCTCGCCTGGGCCGACCCGAACTCCACCTCCGGCTACCTCATTCCGCGCTTCCAGCTGCGCAATGCCGGCATCGGCGTGGAGCAAGGGCAGTATTTCGGCCGCACCGGCTTCGCCGGCGGGCATGAGCAGGGCGTCATCGCGGTGGTGCAGCGGCAATACGACGCGGCCGTGACCTGGACCTCGGGCCAGGGCGAGGAAAGCCAGGGCTTCACCCGCGGCAACCTGCGCGCCATGGTCGAGAAGGGTCTGCTGAACATGGCCGATCTGCGCGTGATCTGGCGCAGCGACCCCATCATCAACGGCCCCCTGACGGTGCGTCGCGACACGCCCCAGGCCTTCCGCGACGACATCCGCAACTTCCACCTCGCGCTGCCGCGCTTCCACCCCGCGATCTACGGCCAGATCGAGCGCGGCGCGGGCACCGGCTACCGCGAGGTGGCCCACGCCGACTACGAGCTTTTCATCCGCATGCGCCAGGAAGAGGCGGCCGCCCGCCGCCGCCGCTCCTGACCCTCCCCACACAGGAAGACCCCCATGCTCCATCGCCGTGATCTCGCCGCCCTGCTGGGTGGCGCCGCCCTCATCCCCGGCGTTGCCGCCGGCCAGGCCGCCGTGGACACCGTGCCCCCCGGCCCGGGTGGCCGCCGTCGCCGCCGCACCGACGACGCCGATGTGGTGTTCCCCCAGCCCGGCCGCCGCGCCTGGGCCGCGCAGGTGCCGCAAATCCGCATCGGCCTGCTCGGCGGCGAGAACGAGGCGGACCGGCTGAACCGCTTCGACGCCTATCGCCAGCTGATGGAACGCACCTTCGAGGTGCCGGTGCGGCTCTTCCCCGCCTCCGACTTCTCAGGGGTGATGCAGGCCTTCAGCGCCGGCCAGATCGAGGCCGCGGGCATGGGCCCCTCGGGCTACGCCGGCGCCTGGATGGACACCAATGGCGGCATCGAGCCGCTGACCATCACCCGCCAGACCGATGGCTCCATCGCCTATGTGGCGGTGATGATCGTGCGCCGTGACAGCGGCATCGAGAACCTGGAGCAGATGCGCGGCAAGTCGCTCGCCTGGGCCGACCCGAACTCCACCTCCGGCTACCTCATTCCGCGCTTCGCGCTGCGCCGCCAGGGCATCGGCGTGGAACCCGGCCAGTATTTCGGCCGCACGGGCTTCGCGGGCGGGCATGAGCAGGGCGTGGTGGCCGTGGTGCAGCGGCAGTACGACGCTGCCGTCACCTGGGCCTCGGGCATTGGCGATGTGAACCAGGGCTACTCCCGCGGCAACCTGCGCTCCATGGTGGACAAGGGCATGCTGCGCATGGACGAGATGCGCATCATCTGGACCAGCGAGCCCATCATGAACGGCCCGCTGGCCGTGCGCGTGGCGCTGCCCGCCGCCTTCAAGGCGGATCTGCAGATGTTCCACCTGGCGCTGTTCAAGTCCTACCCGGAGATTTCGCGACAGGTTGCCCGCGGCGACAGCCTGGGCAGCGTCGAGGGCTTCCACCAGGACTTCGAGCTCTTCGTCGAAATGCGCCGCGAGGAAGCGCAGGCGCGGCGCCGGCGTTCCTGAATGTCGGGCCTCGTCGCCAACGCCGCCATCCTGCGCGGCGAGGCCGCCTTCCAATCGGCGCGGCGCGAACGCCGTCGCGCCACGCTGTTCGCGCTGCTCATCCTCGCCGCCTGCCTCTGGGTGGCGGGCTGGGTGAGCGAGGTGAATGCCGGCGTGCTCTGGGCCGGGCTGCCGCGCGTCACCGAGTATTTCGAACGCATCATGCCCGACCTGCGCTGGGCAAGCCTGCTGGCCGACAGCGACACGGAAGGCAGCCTCGCCTCCTGGTTCTACCGCTGGGACGCCTGGGCGCTGCTGCTGCTCGAGACGGCGAACATGGCGGCGCTGGCCACGCTGGGCGGCTGCGCCGTGGCACTCGTGCTGTCCTTCTTCGCCTCGCGCAACCTCGCGCGCTCCGAATGGTCCTACCAGCTGGTGCGGCGCGGGCTGGAGGCCATGCGCACCGTGCCCGAAATCGTCTACGCGCTGATCTTCGTCTGGGCCTTCGGCGTCGGCGCCCTGGCCGGCATCCTCGCCATCATGATCCACACCATCGGCGCCATGGGGAAGCTGTTCTCCGAGGTGATCGAGAACGCCGACATGCGCCCCTGGGACGGCGTGCGCGCCTCGGGCGGCACCTGGGGGCAGGGCTGCCGCTATGCCATCCTGCCGCAGGTGGCGCCCAACCTCATCAGCTACGCGCTGCTGCGCTTCGAGATCAATGTGCGCGGCGCCAGCGTCATCGGCTTCGTGGGCGCCGGCGGCATCGGGCAGGAGATCTACACCGTCATCTCCTTCAACTACTACGAGGAGATCAGCGCCATCGTGCTCATGGTCATCCTCACCGTGACGCTGATTGACCTGCTCAGCGAGCGCCTGCGCCACCGCATCACCGACGCACAAGGGACGCGCGCATGACGCCCGACATCGCCACCTGGCGCGCCCGCCACCCGCGCGCCTTCGGCCGCCCGCTTGGTGAGCGCGTGGCACTCTGGGCCGCGGGGGCGCTGTTCCTCGCCTGGCTCGTGTGGGTGTTCTGGCTGTTCGACATCACGCCGCAGCGCTTGTGGAACGGGCTGGGTGGGCTTGGCACCATCCTGGTGCTGATGGTGCCGCCCTCGCCGGGCGAGCTGTGGCTCGACATCCTGAAGGGCATCGCCGAGAGCGTGGCGATGGCCTTCCTCGGCACCTTCTTCGCGGCGCTGGTGGCGGTGCCGCTGGGTTTCCTCGGTGCGAACAACATGGTGCTGAACACGCTGGCGCGCTTCTCGCTGCGCCGCGTCTTCGACGGCTTCCGTGGCGTGGACAGCCTGATCTGGGCGCTGGTCTATGTGCGCGCGGTGGGGCTCGGCCCGCTGGCTGGGGTGCTGGCCATCTTCACCTCGGACTTCGCGGTGCTGGCGAAATTGTATGCGGAAGCCATCGAGAACGCCGAGAAGAAGCAGGTGGAGGGCGTCACCGCCGCCGGCGGCGCGCGCAGCCTCGCCATCCGCTTCGGCGTGCTGCCGCAGGTGCTGCCCATCATGCTGGCGCAGGCGCTGTACTTCTTCGAGAGCAACACGCGCTCCGCCGCCATCCTGGGCGTGGTGGGCGCGGGCGGCATCGGCCTGCAACTGGCCGAGCGCATCCGTGTGCGTCACTGGGACGAGGTGGCCTTCATCATCCTCCTGATGGTGCTGACGGTCAGCGCCATCGACTGGCTGTCCGGCCGGCTGCGGCGGCGGTTGATCGGCGGGCGCGTGGCGCGGGGCTAGAGCAGATCGCACATGGCTGGAATCAGCCATTGCGTGAATCTGCTCGGAATGATTTGGCTGGAGCGGTTTTCACGCATGTGAAAGTCGCTCTAGACCCCCAGCCGCCCCGCCTTCGCCGCGGCATAGCGCTCGCCGATGCGGCCCCAGTGCAGCACCTTCCACCAGTTCCCGATGTAGTCCGACCGGCGGTTCTGGTAGCGCAGGTAGTAGGCGTGCTCCCACAAATCATTGCCCATCAGCACGCGCTCGCCGTCCATCAGCGGCGTGTCCTGGTTGGGGCGGCGGGTGATGGCGAGGCGGCCGTCGCGCGTCACCGTGACGAAGGCC
>JBHYDO010000312.1:0-4868 GCA_051860645.1 Roseococcus sp. | reverse complement strand
AGCAGCGGCGGCACGCAGACGATGGCCATGCTGGCGGCGTTCGCCACGGAACTGCCGGTGATGCTGGCGCCGATGGCGCTCGTCACCACCGCCGAGACCGCGAGCCCGCCGGGCAGGTGCCCGAGCCAGCGTGTCACGGTGTTGAACAGGATCTCGGTGACACCGCCGCGGCTCAGGATTTCGCTCATCAGGATGAACAGCGGGATGGCGATGAGCAGGAAGGAGTTGATGCCGGCGAAGAGCGTGGAGGGCAGGGCGGCGAGGCTCGCCTCGCCCATGCCGACATAGCCGGCCACGATGCCCACGATGCCGATGCCGATGCCCACGGGGATGCCCGTGGCGAGCAGCGCGAGCAGCCCCGCGAAAAGTCCTGCGATCATGTGGGCGTGCCCGTCAGATGTGGATGGCGGTGGCGGTGGTGTCGCGCCCGCGCACCAGGCCGGTGCGGGCCACGGCGCGCGTGACGAATTCCAGCGCCAGCAGGCCGAAGGCCAAGGGGATGACCAGGTAGGGAATCCACAGCGGCGTATCGAGCTCGGAGGCGCTGGTCGCCTCCATCATGTGCGCCAGTTCCACGAAGCCCGCGCCGGTCCAGGCGGCGAAGGCGCAGAAGGCGGCGCCGAGCAGGTCGGTCGCGATGCCGAGGGTGCGGCGCACCCCCTGTGGCAGCCGCATGGTGACGAGGTCCACCTCCAGGTGGCTGCCCAGCCGGAGCACATAGGGCGCGGCCAGCAGCCCCACCCAGGAGATGGCGAAGGTGCTGACCTCATGCGTCCAGTGCGTCGGTGCGTGCAGGACGAAGCGCGTGAACACCTCGTACTGCACGATGACGTAAAGGGCCGCCAGCAACAGGCCCGCGAACACCGCCATGGCGGCGCTGAGCGCCAGCACCAGCCGGTCCAGCGCGGTGGCAAGGGTCGACGCCATGGGGTGCGCTCCGGTGCGGCTCAGGCGGTCCGGCGGAGCGCGCGGACTTCCTCGACCAGCTGCTTCGCCTCGGCCGAGGCCCGGCTTTCCCACGCGGCGGCGGCGGGCGCGAAGGCGGTGGCCCAGGCGGCCTTCTGCTCGGCCGAGAGCAGCAGCGTCTCGATGCCCTTGTCGATCAGGAACTGCGTCGAGTGTTCGTCGCGCCGGCCGCTCTCGGCGGCGGCCCAGCGGAACACCTCCTCGCCGGCCTTCATCAAGGCTTCCTGGTGCGCGGGGCGCAGCGCGTTCCACCGCGCCATGGAGATGTTCACGGCCATGACGCCGAAGGCGGCACCCGTGATGGTGGCGTGCTTCACCACCTCCCAGATCTTGCGGGATTCGAGCGAGGTGACGCCGGTGATGGCGCCGTCGATGGTGCCGCGCTGGATGCCGAGATACATCTCGCCCGGCGACATGACGATGGGCGAGGCGCCCAGCGCGCGCAGCCCCTCCGCCGAAAGCCGCCCATAGCCGCGGATCTTGAGACCGCGCAGGTCGGCCGGCTCACGGATCAGGCGCACATTGTTCCCGAAGTCGAAGAGCGAGCCGAAGAACATGGTGTGGATCAGCTTCATCCGCCGCCGCTCGACATGGGCGGCGAAGCCGCGGTGCAGCGGGCCCGTGGGGTCCCAGCAGCGCTCGGCATGGGCGGCGTCGGCGAAGAGGAAGGGCAGGTCGGGGATTTCCGCGACCGCGTCGGTGGACCACACGCTGGTCAGATTGTGCCCCATGTCCACGCCGCCCGAGACGACGGCGGTCGGGATGTCGCGCGCGCCGTAGAGCTGGCCGGCGGGATAGACCTGGATCTCGACCTCGCCGTTCGTCAGCTCCTTCACGCGGTCCGCGAGGCGCTGCTGGCCGATGGCGTTGTGGTGGCTGGTGGGAAGGGTGCCGGCGTAGCGCAGCGTGACTTCGGCGGCGCGGGCGGGGCGGGTGTGGAGGGCGGCGGCTGCGACACCGGCGCCGAGGAGGGTTCTGCGGTGGATGGTCATGGCCTTGTCTCCGTCCGGATGCTGCCACGCAACACGTGGCGGTTGAGGCTCACGCTTCGCTGCGCGCAATTGATTGCCTCACTGCGCGCAATTGATTGTCGTCGGTAAGCAACTTTATCGGGGCGCCGATGGACATGCAACAGGCGGGCCAGTCCGCGTTGGCTCGGTTTGCCGCTCAGTCGGCCCGCAGCCGCTGCATGTCCGGCACGACCCCGAGGCCGGGGCCCGGCGGCGGCCGCAGCATTCCGCCCTCGGGCAGCACGCGCGGCGCGCAGGGGTCCGAGGCGAGGTTGCCGGCCGTGACACTCACGCCCCAGCCGACGTCGCGCAGGAGGCAGGCGAGATGCGCCGTGGCGGCTGCGCCGATCGAGGTTTCGCTGATCTTGCAGGCCAGCGTCTGCGTCAGGCCGCGCGCGGTGCAGCGCGCCTCCGCCCGCAATACGCCCAGCGCCCCGCCGAGCTTGATGGCCTTCAGCCCCACCCCCCGCACCGCCGTCAGATCGGCTGCGCGATCAATGTCCTGCAGGCCGTGCAGCCCCTCGTCGAGGCAGAGGTCGAAGGGGGCCGCCGCCTGCACCATGGCCATGCCTGCCAGGTCGTCATCCGCCACGGGCTGTTCCAGGTAGTCCAGCATGCCGGGGCCGATGGCGCCCGCGAAATCCAGCGCCTCCGCCACGCTCCAGGCCATGTTCGCATCGGCGGAGAGGTGCGCCGCGGGGCCGAGGGCCGTGCGAAGGGCGCGCACCGTCGCGGCATCCTCCGTCACCGTGGCAAGGCCCAGCTTGAGCTTGAAATGCCGATAGCCCTCCGCCCATCCGGCCTCGGCCGCCGCCAGCGTCGCGGCCGTGCCGCCCCCGCCGATCATCAGCAGGGCCGGTGCCTCCGACCGGAGCGGAACGCCCAGGAATGCGCCAAAGGGTTTGCCGGCACGGCGCGCCAGCAGGTCGAGCAGCGCGATCTCGGCGGCGGCCTTGGCGCCGGTGTTGCCGCGGATGGCGCGGTCCATGCGCGCGATGGCGTCCAGCACGGGCAACGCCACGCTCGCCGTGAGGGCAGGGGCCAGGTGATGCGTCAGCACATGCGCCATCCCCGGCAGCACCTCGCCCGTCATGGTCGGCGCGGCGGAGGCCTCGCCCCAGCCCTCCAGCCCCGCATCATCGGCGGCCCGGACCAGCAGCGTCTCGGCATGGGTGATGGTCTCGCTGGCCAGGCGCATGGGCGCGCGCAGTGCGAGGCGCAGCGGGAAGGCGGTGAGGGTGACGGGGCCGATGGGCCCCGCCGGGAGAGTGGGGCGCATGCGTGGGTCCGGCAGGTGGCGCATCAGGATGGACCCAAGGCTGCGCAAGGCAAGCGGACCGGATTATTGCGAAAATCGCATTGATGATTGTTATCAGAAAGGTTTTGCTATCGCGACAACCCCAGCGATAGCCTTCCGGCGAACACAGCGTGGGCACCAAGACCCCACGCTTCCTGCCATTCGCCGTCCGAGAAGGGTTGTCCAGGTCATGCCGGTCACTGGGGCTGAACTCGTTGCGCAGGCGCTGAAGCGCCTGGAGGTTGAGTGCTTTTTCTTCATCATGGGCGCGCCGATGATGCAGGCCGAAAAGGCCTGCCTCGACATCGGCATCCGCGGCGTGGACGTCCGGCACGAGCAGGCGGCGGCGATGATGGCGCATGCCTATGCACGGCTGCGCAACAGCGTGGGCGTGTGCATGGCGTGCTCCGGGCCTGGCGCGCTCAACCTCGGCACCGGGCTTGCGAATGCGCTGGTGGACTGTGCGCCGGTGGTGGCGCTGGGCGGGTCGAGCCCGGTCAAGGAATACGGCATCGGCGCCTTCCAGGAGTTCGACCAGCTCGCCGCCATGAAGCCGCTCACCAAGTGGTCCGAGCGTGTGTATGAGACGCGCCGCATTCCCGAACTGATCGCCACAGCCTTCCGCGTGGCGCTGTCGGGCAAGCCCGGCCCGGTCTATCTCGACCTGCCGGGCGACGTGCTGTTCGCCTCGATCGACGAGGCCGATGTGGTGTGGCCCGCGCCGCTTGGCGAACGGCCGCGCCCGGCGGCGGACCCCGCGCAGATCGCCGCCGCCGTGGCGCTCCTGGAAGGGGCGCAGCGGCCCGTCATCATCTCGGGCAGCGGCGTGCTTTGGTCGGGTGCGGCGGCCACGCTGGAGCGCTTCGTCGAGCACACCGGAATTCCCTTCTACACCACGCCCCAGGGCCGCGGCGTGGTGCCGGAGGATCATCGCTGCGCCTTCCCCAATGCGCGCTCGGCCGCGCTGCGCGAGGCCGATGTGGTGCTCGTCGTCGGCACGCGGCTGAACTACGTGTTCGGACACGGCAAGCCGCCGCGCTTCGCGAAGGATGTGACGCTGATCCGCATTGACGTGGACCCGGGCGAAATCGCCGCCACGCCGCAGGTGAAGCTCGGCATCTGCGCCGATGCGCGGGTGGCGCTGGAGCAGCTGCTCGCCGCCGGCCTGGGCCGCGACCGCTACACGGCCTGGACCACGCGCCTCGCCGCCATCGAGGCCGAGAAGGCGCCGGCGGCCGAACTGGCGCTGGCCACCGACCAGATGCCCATCCACCCGCTGCGCCTGTGCCGCGAAGTGCGCGACTTCCTGCCCCGCGACGCCATCCTGTGCGTGGACGGGCAGGAAATCCTGAACTACGGGCGGCAGACCATCCCGACCCACACGCCCGGCCACCGGCTGAATTCCGGCCCCTTCGGCATCATGGGCGTGGGGCTGCCCTTCGGCCTGGGTGCGAAGGCCGCCAAGCCCGACAAGATGGTGGTGGTGCTGCATGGCGATGGATCGTTCGGGCTGAACGGGCTCGAGCTCGACACCGCCGTGCGCCACAACCTGCCGGTGCTGACCGTGATCAGCCTCAATGGCGGCTGGACGGCGG
>JBHYDO010000311.1:0-4876 GCA_051860645.1 Roseococcus sp. | reverse complement strand
CCGTGGCGACTTCACCATGCAGCCGCAGCAGGTCAGCGTGCAGCCCTTCGTGGACCGGCAGATCGATGTCGTCACCGCCACGCGCTACAACGAGTTCTTCACGCTGATGAACCGCGTGGGCCGCGACAACCTCCGAACCTTCGTGCCCGACGACCACGGCATCACCTTCCCGCGCGACACCGTCATCGTCAGCGAGCAGACGGCGCGCGACCGGCCGCAGATGGTGCAGGGCTTCCTGCGCGCCACCATCCGCGGCTGGCGCGAGGCGCTGCGCGACAACAAGACGGGCGTGGACGCCGTGATGTCCGTGGCCCCCACGCTCAACCGCCCGCACCAGGAATTCATGCTGGTCGAGGCCGGCAAGCTGATGACGGCGGGCGGCGCCGCGCAAAACGGGCTGTTCTGGATCGACCGCCCGGTGGTGCAGGCCGCGCATGACTTCTTCCTGCGCCATGAGGTGATCAAGACGCCGCTCGACCTCGCGGCCGCCTTCAATTCCAGCTTCCTGGAGGCGATCCCGGCGGCGGACCGCATGGCATGAAGCCAACGGCGATGGCCGCACTCCGCCTGCTGGGCGGAGTGATCCTGGCGGGGTTGCTGTGGGAGGGCGCGGTGGTGCTGTTCGGCATCCGCCCGCATCTGCTGCCGCGCCTGTCGGAGATCCTGGCGGCCATCGCATTCACGCCCGGCGCCTATTGGGCCGGGCTGCAACGCACCGCCGCCGAGACGCTGATCGGCTTCGCCGCCGGCACGGCGGTGGGCATCGTCAACGGGCTGGTCTTCTTCCGCGCGCCCTTGCTGCGCGACATGCTGCTGCCGGTCTTCATCGTCTCGCAGACCATCCCGGTCATCGCTTTCGGTGCGCTGGTGGTGATGTGGTTCGGCAACACGCTGCTGGCCAAGGCGGTCATCGCCTTTTACCTCACCTTCTTCCCCGTGACGGTGAACACGCTGCTGGGTCTCAACAGCGTGGACCCGCGCCAGGTGGCCCTGCTGCGCAGCTTCGGTGCCACGCCCACGCAGATCCTGTTCCGGCTGCAACTGCCCATGGCGCTGCCGCAGATCTTCGTGGCGCTGCGCCTTGGCGCGTCGTTGAGCCTCGTCGGCGCCATCGTGGGCGAGTGGTTCGGCGACAACACCGGCATCGGCGTGCTGCTGCTGCAGGCCATGTACAATGAGAGCGTGGTGGCGCTCTGGGCTGCCATCCTGTGCGCGGCGCTGCTGGGCACGGGCTTCTACGCACTGGTGGCCTGGGCCGAGCGCCGCATCGTCTTCTGGGGGGCCGAGCAATGAGCGGCACCTCGGCCGCGCGCGGCGTCTTCGGCGCGGTGCTGATCCTGGTGCTGTGGGAATCGCTGGCGCGCGGGCTGTCGCTGCCGGCCTACACGCTGCCTGCGGTCAGCGAGATCCTCGCCGCGACCTGGGAACACCGCGGGGCCCTGCAGGCGGCGGCGCTCATCACCGGCTTCGAGGCCGTGACGGGCTATGCCATCGGCGCGCTGGCGGGCATCGGGGTTGCCACGCTGCTGGTGCTTGCGCGGCCGCTGCGGGGCGGCGTGCTGCCGCTGCTGCTCGCCATCAACTCTGTGCCGGTGGTGGCCTGGTCGCCGCTGGTGCTGCTGTGGTTCGGCGTGGGCGTTTCTTCCAAGATCGTCATGGTGGCGCTGGCCGTGGGCTTCACCGTCTTCCTCAGCGCGCTGGCCGGCTTCGACCGCGTGGACCGGCGAAGCGTGGACTTGATGCGCAGCTTCGGCGCCGGCGGCTTCGGCATCTTCTGGCGGTTGCGCCTGCCGGCCGCGCTGCCGCTGATCGCCGCGGGGCTTCGCGTGGCCACCGTGCGCAGCCTGATCGTGGCGATCGTGACGGAAATGCTGGGCGCCTATGGGGGCCTGGGCTGGATCATCTACCAGTCGGTCACGCTGATCGATTTCGTGCAGGTCTGGGCGGCGATCCTGGTGGCGTCCACCCTCAGCCTCGCCTTCTTCGGCGCGGTGGGCGCGCTGGAGCGGCGCTTCATCTTCTGGCGGTGAGCTCCCCCATGCGGCAGATGCATCTCGGCCTGTTCCTGCTCGGCACGGGCAGCCACGTGGCGGGCTGGCGCATGCCCGGCGCCGTCACGAACTTCCAGGACATGAAGGCCATCCAGGCCATGGCCGCCCAGGCCGAGCGCGGCTGCTTCGACCTCATCTTCATGGGCGACAACCTCTACGCCGACCCGGGCGCGCACCCCTCCTACACGGTGCGCCTCGAACCGCTGACCATGCTGGCCGCGCTGGCCATGGTGACGAAGCACATCGGCCTGGGTGCGACCGTCGCCACCACCTACAGCGACCCCTGGAGCGTCGCGCGCGCCTTCGCCTCGCTGGACCACATCAGCGGCGGGCGCGCGGCGTGGAATGCGGTGACCGGGTCCAGCGCGCAGGCCGGCCCCAATTTCGGCCGCCTCCATCCCAACCACGCCGAGCGCTACGCCATGGCCTCCGAGTTCGTGGATGTCGTGCGCGGTCTGTGGGATTGCTGGGAGGAGGACGCGCTGGTCGCGGACCGCGCAAGCGGTCTCTACGTGGACCCCGCCAGGCTGCACCCGCTGAACCATGAGGGCGCGCATTTCGCGGTGAAGGGGCCGGTGAACATCACCCGCGCGCCGCAGGGGCGCCCCGTGATCCTCCAGGCCGGCGGCTCCGATGCGGGGCTCGACCTCGCCGCCCGCACGGCCGACGTGGTCTTCGCCGTTGTGCAGGATTTCGACGAGGCGCGCGGGCAATACCAGTCGCTGAAATCCCGCCTGCCCGCGCAGGGCCGCCGCGCCGAGGATGTGGCCGTGCTGCCCGGCGTGATGCCCGTCGTCGGCCGCACCGAGCGCGAGGCGCTGGACAAGCTCGCGCAGCTGCAATCCTTCATCAACCCGAGCAACGTGCTGCAACTGCTGCAGGACCGGCTGGGTATCTCGCTCGAAGGGCAGGACCTGGATGCGCCGCTGGGCGCCATGCCGCTCTATGATGGCGGGCACGGCTTTGCCCGCGCGCTGTTGAACAAGGCCAGGCGCGACAACCTCACGCTCCGCGACGTCTACAACCTGCTGGGTGCGGCGCGTGGTCACTGGGTGCTGTGCGGCGCGGCCGAGCAGGTGGCCGACACGCTCCAGCACTGGTTCGAGAATGGCGCGGCGGACGGCTTCAACGTCATGCCCTCCCACTTCCCGGGCGGCATGGAGGACTTCGTGGAGCTGGTGGTGCCCATCCTCCAGGCGCGCGGCCTGTTCCGCACGCGCTACGAGGGGCGCACCCTGCGCGACCTGCTGGGCCTGAGGCGCCCCGAACGCCTCAGCTCCTGACGACCGCCACCACGCCCAGCATGATGAGCAGGATGCCCGCGATGCGCAGCGCGCCGAGCGTCTCGCCCAACAGCACGACGGCCAGCAGCGAGGAAAACGCCAGCGTCGCCCCCACCGCGATGGGATAGACCACCGTCAGCTCGTTGCGCGCCAGCACCAGCAGCCACACCAGGAACGCGCCGATGTAGAGCGCGGCCCCCAGCGCCACCCAGGCCGAAACCGGCCAGAGCGCGCCCCCCTGCTGCCAGGCCAGGCGAAGCTGCGTCGCATGCGTCTTGATCAGCACCAGGCCGGCCACGCTGCACAGCACATGCGCGGCCAGCAGCAGCGCATCGAGGCCGCGCAGCGCCATCAGCGCCGCTTCCGCGCGATGACGAACATGATGTCGAAGAGGTTCATCGTCAGGCGGAAGTCGAACACCCGCATGGCCCGCGCCAGCCGGAACAGCCAGGGCTGGCCGAGCTTCAGCGCCAGGATGATGTACAGCGCCGACTGCACGTTGCGCGTGACGCCGGGGTGGCTGACATGCACCAGCTCGAAGCCCTTCGCCTCCAGCAGCTTCGTGAGCGTGGCGGCGGAGAAGTAGTGCAGATGGGTGGGCGGATGGATCATGCGCCAGCGCTTCCCGCGGAAGCGGGCGAAGGCGCTGCCGATATCGCCGGTGGTGATGGCGATGTGCCCGCCGGGGGCCAAATCCGCCGCCGCCTTGGCGATAAATTCATCGGGCCGCGCCAGGTGCTCGATCGTGTCCCACATGGCGATGATGTCGGGCGGCTGGGGCAGGGGGGTGGTGAGGTAGTCGCCGCAGGTCGCGTCCACGCCCAGGCGCGCCACACCCTGCGCCACGGCCTCGGCCGCGATGTCGATGCCCGAGGCCGCGGCCACGGAGCGCTTCACCTCGTCCAGAAAGAAGCCATAGGCGCAGCCGATCTCGAACAGCCGGGCCACGCGCAGCCCGGGCACCTGGACCCCCAGCGTGCCGATGCGCCGGCGGAAATTCGCCCGCAGGCTGGCCTCCTCGGCGACATAGTCGTGGTACTCGGCGCCGTGGAAATAGTCGGGGCCGTAGAGGGCGGCGAGTTCCGCATCGCTCATCCTCACATCGGCGGTGATGAAGCCGCAGGCGGCGCATTCCAGCAGGCCCGGGATGCGCGCGGGGCCGGGCGCGCCGCCGCAGACCAGGCAGGCGCTCACAGCCGCTGGTCCAGGTTGCGGCCCGTCTCGACATGGGCGAGGTGCGGTACGGCGCGCGCGATCATCGCCACCACATCGGCCTTGGTCAGCGCGGGGTCGGGCGTGGTCACCAAGCGCTCGAAGGCATCCAGCGTCCCGGCGAGGTGCGGGCTGCCGGGCAGGTGGCGCAGGGCGTGCAGTGCGTCGAAGCCGATTTCCTCCGCCGCCTCGCCCTCGCCCACGAACTCCTCGTAGGGCTTCTCGCCGCTGGTATCGAGCGGCGTGATCAGCAGCGGCCAGGCGCCGGTGCGGGCCAGGGCTTCCACGTCGCGCCGCGCGACCTCCTCCTCCTCGTAGCGCACGGCGCGC
>JBHYDO010000310.1:0-4879 GCA_051860645.1 Roseococcus sp. | reverse complement strand
CGGCGTTGCGCGCGGCGGCCAGCGCCAGCGAGGCCAGCGGCGTGGGCCGCATCTGGTCGAGGTCCGACGCGATGGGGTTTTCGAGGCGCAGCGCATCGGGCGTGTCACCGAACATCGCCGCGATCCGGCGCTCGATGAAGCCATAGGTCACGCATTCCAGCATGCCGCGGCCCGCCAGCACGCGTCGGGCCAGCGCCGCGCGGCCCTGCCGGGCGTCGAGCGAGGGCGGCGGCACCGGCGAGGCCACTGGCAGCGAGACGGCCGGCACGGCGTCCAGCCCGCCGAGGCGCAGCACCTCCTCCACCAGGTCGCACTCCGCCTCCACCGCCGCACAGCCTTCCGCGGCGGTGGCGGCGCGGGTCGCGTCCAGCGTGGGGTCCTGGTCGAGATGGATGGCGGCCGCGATGTCGTTGCGCCAGGGCGGGACGGCGACGGTGAGGCTGCCCTCATCGGCCACCTGGAGCACGAAGCCGAGGCGCGTGAGGCGCACCACCGCCTCGTCCAGCGACAGGTCCAGCCCGCCCAGGCCCGCCAGGCGTTCCACCCGCAGGGTGGCGTTGCGCTGCCATGCGGGCGGCGTGCCGGCCTCGCTGACCGTGCTGGCCTCGCCGCCGCAGAGTTCCAGGATCATCGCCGTCGCGGCATCCAGCGCGCCGGGCAGCAGGGCGGGATCGATGCCGCGTTCGAAGCGCGCACGGGCGTCGGTGAACACGTTGTGCCGGCGGCCGGACAACGCCACGCGCACCGGGTCGAACAGTGCACATTCGATGAAGCATTCGGTGGTGGTCTCGTCGCAGCCCGAGGGCTCGCCGCCGACGATGCCGCCCAGAGCCTCGGGGCCATGGGCGTCGGCGATGACGCCGTCCTCGTCGGTCAGGGCGTAGGTCTTGCCGTTCAGCGCCACCAGTTCCTCGTCCTCGCGCGCCATGCGCATGGCCAGCGTGGTGCCCTTCACCTTGGCCACGTCGAAGACATGCAGCGGCCGCCCGATGTCGAAGGTGAAGAAGTTGGTGATGTCCACCAGCGCCGAGATCGGCCTGAGGCCGATGGCGCGCAGGCGGTCCTGCAGCCATTGCGGGCTGGGGCCGTTCTTCAGGCCGCGCACGGCACGGCCGAGCACCCAGGTGCAGGCGCGCGGGTCCTCGATGGTCCAGCGCAGCGGGGTGTCGTAGGCGGGCGTGATGCTGGGGGCGATCCAGGGACGCAGCGTGCCGAGGCCCGCCGCCGCCAGGTCGCGCGCCACGCCGCGCACGCTGAGCGCATCGCCGCGGTTGGGGGTGACCTTCACCTCGATGATGGGGTCGTCCAGCCCGGCCCATGTGGCGTAGCTGGCGCCGAGGGGGGCATCTTCGGGCAGGTCCATGATGCCGTCATGATCCTCGCCCAGGCCCATCTCGCGCATCGAGAGCATCATGGCCTCGCTCTTCACGCCGCGGATTTCGCCGGGCTTGAGCGTGATGCCGGTGCCGGGGATGAAGGCGCCAGGCAGGGCCGCCACGCCCATCATGCCGGTGCGGGCGTTGGGCGCGCCGCAGACGACGCTGAGTTCGCGGCCATCGCCGATGTCCACGCGCAGCGCGCGCAGCCGGTCGGCATTGGGGTGCTGCACCGCCTCGATGACGCGGGCGATGCGGAAGGCGGCCAGCGCCGCGCCACGGTTCTCCACGCCCTCGACCTCGATGCCGATGGCCGAGAGGGTGGTGGTGATCTCGTCCAGGGTGGCGCGGGTGTCGAGGTGGTCGCGCAGCCAACTAAGGGGAAACTTCATGTTTTTATGCCCTCAGGCGCCGGGCGCGCGCATGCGCGCGCTTGGCTTCGCCGCGCGGCGGGTGCGCGGGCTTCACGGTCGGTTGGGCGGCGCCGGCCCCCTTGCGGCCGGATTCTGCGTTGCGGTGCATGTTCTACACGCCTTCGTGCAGGTTCGCGGGAGAAAGGGGGTTCGTCCCGTAGTGGGCGAGCCACCGCGAATCCCCCTCGAAGAACGGCCGCAAATCCGCCATGCCGTGCTTCAGCATGGTGATGCGCTCGATGCCCATGCCGAAGGCGAAGCCCTGCCATTCGCGCGCGTCCAGCCCGCAATTGGCCAGCACGCGCGGATGCACCATGCCGCTGCCCAGGATCTCCAGCCAATCCGTGCCCGCGCCGAGTTCGCCGGTCTTGCGGTTCCAGCCGATGTCCACCTCCATCGAGGGCTCGGTGAAGGGGAAGTAGCTGGATCGGAAACGCACCGGCAGGTCGGAAATCCCGAAAAAGGCGCGCAGGAAATCGGTCAGGCAGCCCTTGAGGTGACCCAGCGTGATGCCGCGATCAATCACTAGCCCCTCGACCTGGTGGAACATGGGGCTGTGCGTCGCGTCATGGTCGGCGCGGTAGGTGCGGCCGGGCGCGATGATGCGGATGGGGGGTTCCTGGCCGATCATGGTGCGGATTTGCAGGGGGGAGGTTTGTGTCCTCAGCACGGTCCGGCGGCCATCCATCTCCCCGGGCAGATAAAACGTGTCCTGCTCCTGACGCGCCGGGTGGTGGTCGGGGATGTTGAGTGCCGCGAAGTTGTACCAGTCGCCCTCGATGTCCGGGCCTTCCACCGCGCGGAAACCCATGGCGCCAAAGATGGCCGTCAATTCCTCGATGGTGCGCGAAATGGGATGGATGCCGCCCTTTCCGCCCGGCGCGAAAGGCCGCGGCGGCAGCGTCATATCCAGCGTCTCGGTCGCCAGGCGCACGTCCAACGCGGCGGCTTCCAGCACGCCACGCCGCGCCTCGATGGCAGCCTCAAGCTGCGTCTTCAGCGCGTTCACCGCCGCACCACGGGCCTTGCGCTCCTCGGGCGCGATCGCCCCCAGTCCCTTCAGCAGCCCGGTCAGCGCGCCGGCCTTGCCCAACACCGCGACGCGCACCGCGTCCAGCGCGCGCAGATCGGCGGCGGCGGCAAGCTCCGCCTCGGTCCGGGTGGCGAGTTCAGCCAGGTCATCCGACATGCGTGTGGTCCCGAAACATGAAAAAGGGCCGCCCACGCTTGCGCGCAGCGGCCCTCCGAAAAACGACGCTCAGCAACTATGCCAAACCGGGGGCTGTTCAGGCCGCGGGGCGCGCTTCCTTGGCCTTCTGGACGATCTCGGCGAAGGCCGCCGGCTCGTCGAAAGCCAGGGCCGCCAGCACCTTGCGGTCCATCTCGATGCCCGCCGCCTTGATGCCCGCGATGAACTGGCTGTAGGTCATGCCGTGCTCGCGCGTGGCGGCGTTGATGCGCTGGATCCACAGCCCGCGGAAGTCGCGCTTCTTGTTGCGGCGGTCGCGGTAGGCGTATTGCAGCGCCTTCTCGACGCGCTGCAGGGCCGCGCGGTAGGTCGTGGACGACCGGCCGACATAGCCCTTCGCGAGGTCCAGGATCTTCTTGTGGCGGGCATGGGCGACAACGCCCCGTTTCACACGTGCCATCTGTTCTCTCCTCTAACCCGCGCTTACCGGGGAAGCCCGTAGGGCAGCCACTGCATCACCGTCTTGGCATCCTGCGGTTCGAGAACCTGGGTGCCGCGGTTCTGCCGCTTGGCCTTCTGGCTGCGGTTGGAGAGCATGTGCCGCTTGCGGCCCGGCCCGGCGAGGACCTTGCCGGTCGCGGTGATCTTGAAGCGCTTCTTCGCGCTCGACGTGGTCTTCATCTTGGACATTCTGGCCCTCCATTCGGTGGGTTGGGGCGGCCCCTGACTGCCACACCATGTGGCGGAGGCACGCGCGCCTGACCGGGCTGTCCAATGGCCTCGGCTCGGCGGAAGAGGCGAGTTTCTACAGGCGGAGGCAGCCTGTGTCCAGCCTCGGCCATGCCCGTCCCGCATTGCCTGTAGGCGCACCGCCGCCGCCACTGTTAGTCTTTACCTTGGCGGAGAGAGGGAAACCGAAGCCATGCGCGCAGCCCATCAATCCCACCTGGCCGAGCGGATGGCCGCCATGCTCGCAGCGCTGCTCATCCTGGGCCTCGTCGGCTTCCTGCTCGTGCGGAACGAACCCCTGGCATCGGACCAGCTGTTCTTCGCGCTGCGCGTCATCCTCAGCCTGGCGGCCGGCGTGCTGGGCGGAACGCTTCCGGGCTTCCTCAACCTCGGCTGGACGGGCCGCGGGCTGAGCATCCGCGCCGGCGGGGCGCTGGCGCTGTTCGTGCTCACCTTCATGTACACACCCGACCTGACGGGCCAGGCCAGCATGATCTCGGCGCCGGGCGGCGTGGCCGGCGGTTATATCCGGGACAGCACGATCACCATAGAAAACCGGGGGGCAGCCCCGCCCGCGCCGCAATGATGCGCCCAGCCCAGGTGGGGGTTGGGCTGGCGGTGGTGATGGCACTTGGGCTCACCGCCGCCCCCGCCGGCGCCCAGCCGCGCATCGAGGCGCCGGGTGGCGTCGCCGCGCTGCGGATCGAGGGCAGCACCATCACCATCATCAATGGCATAGCGCCTGAGGACCATGCGCGCATCGTCCGCGGCGTGACGCAGGAGATGGGCGAGGCCCGCGCGGCGGCCGAACGCCGGGCGGGCGAACTGGCCGCGCAACTCGGCGTGACGCGCGAGGCGATGCTCGGCTTCTTCCGCATCCTCGGCGAGCAATCCATTCCGGTCGCGCAGCTGCCCACCCGGCTGGCCGAGATAGCAACGCGCCACCGCGACCTGTCCGAGCAGTTGGCCGCCCTGCAACCCGAGGACCCGGACATCGCGGCCCTGACGCGCGACGCCCAGGCGGCGCTCGACGCCGGCCGGCCCGATGCGGCGGACGCGCTGCTGGCCCAGGCGCGCGACCAGGAGCTGGCAGCGGCACGGCAGGCGGAGGCGCTGGCTCAGCGCGCGCAGGCGGCCGCCGACCGCCGCCGCCTCGCCGCATCCCGGGCCGT
>JBHYDO010000309.1:0-4884 GCA_051860645.1 Roseococcus sp. | reverse complement strand
GCCGCTGGGGAATGCCAGGCTGCGCCGCGCGCTGTGGATGCCCGTGCTGACTGCCGTCAAGCGCAACCCATGGCTGCGCGCCTTCTACCTGCGCCTGCGCGCCGCAGGGAAGCCCATCAAGGTCGCCATGATCGCCGCCATGCGCAAGCTGCTCCACGCCGTTTACAGCGTCGCCAAGCACAGAAGACCCTTCGTCGCCACAGAGCAGGGGCGCGCGGTGTAGCCCCCAAATCGCGCAACCGCGCGCCCCTGCGGGCCGTGACGAAAAACCTTGCTGGATGTGACGGTATCTCATCCCGCGCGCGTACATCGAGATGATCTTGTCGTCGAAGCCGGGAAAGCGCCGCTGGCACTTCGCGATCAGCAGCGGCTCGAAGCTGCCCTGCCGGTCCCGCGGCACTTCCAGCGCCATTCGCCCGCTGTCGGTCACCACGTTCTTGCGGCCTTAGCCGTTGCGGGTGTTGCCGGTTCCGCCATCCCCGGCTAGGTGACGGTCCATCTCGGCATTCAGCGCCCGCTCGGCCAGCGCCTTCTTGAGTTGGTCCAGCAGGCCGCCTTGATCGAAGGCAGCACTGGCTTTCGTGCCGGACAGCAACTGGTCCAGCATCACGTCAGGGATATGCGGCGCTTTGCGACGGGGCATGGGGGAGCTCCTTCTTTCCCATCATGGCCAGGCAAAACACAAAATTCACGATAGTCCCGCGAAGGCGCGCCGGCTGAGGTGCCACGGGGTGCCGGCGTCCGCCCGCCCCCGGCCGCGCGGCCGGGTCACACTTCCGCGCACCAGGCCCATCCGGGTCGCGCCGCATGTCGCAGTATCCCGGTTTTGGCCGGGTTGCTGCAACCTGGCGTTCAGTCACACTCCGCTATCAAAGGTTGGGAGGCTGGAGGGCACATGTCGGCGAGCTATGATGGCGGGGCCTATGTGAGGTGGGTGCAGCGGTCGCTGAATCGTATCACCGGCCGGTCCCTGGCGGTGGACGGCAAGAATATGGGGCCCTGGCGGGACGTGCTGGCGGATTTCAAGCGCGCGTTGCGCATCACGGATCCCGGCCTGACGGCGTTCCAGATCGGTCCGACGACGCAGAACCAGCTGATCCGGCTCAATCATCTCAGCCCGGACTACGTGGAGTGGCTGCAGCTGAAGCTGAACGCCGGCGGGGAGGGAGGCCCGGCTGCGGCCATGGCGGTCGCCAAGGCGGTCAAGAAGTTCCAGACCGCGAACCCGCCGCTCAAAGCGGATGGCTGGGTCGGCCACGCGACCGAAACCGCGCTCATCGCCAGATTCGGCAATCCGCCTGGCGAGAGCGGCCCGCCGCCCAAGCCGGCACCGGAATGGCTGCAGATCTGGCACGCGCTGCCGGTGCAGGTTCGCTATGCCCGCTGGATCACGGACATGGCGGCCCGCGTCGGCGCCGACCAGAATATGGCCGGCCGCCTGCCGAAGGGCGGGTGGGATCCGGTGTACAAGCATTTCGTCGGGATCCTCGGCCAGACCGCGAAATCCCGGCCGAAACTGCTGCACCGCTACTTCACCATGACGGATGTCGACGCGATCGCCGATGCGCCGATGGCGCGCGTCGTGAACAATCCGCCGAAGACGGCGCCCGACGGCGGCAAGCTGCTGGATGAGCAGGCCTTGCGGACGGTCGCCGACAGGATGAGCAGCACGCTCGACCTGTACCAGCATACGCTCGGGATGCCGATGACGCCGCAGGAATACGCGGCGCAGCAGCAGAGGTTCGAGGAGTTGGTCTTCCAAACCTATCAAAGCATTCGGAGCGGTTTCGGCCACCTGGCCTATCTCGGCAATTGGGGGCGGCAGGGGTTCTTCGACGCGAAGCACCAGTACATCCTGATCATCATCAGCACGCTGTCGCTGTCCAAGGAGAGCGTCTACGCCGCCTTCCGCCACAACCTGCCCAACCCGAAATCCTGGGAAGCGCCGGTGGGCTCGTGGAGCGCGCTTCTGGGGCTGGATTAGGAAAACAGCGGGCCGCCTTCCCGCCTTCGGTCCAGCCCTGGCGGTTGCGCGCGGCGTTTCGGGGACGCGAATTTCGGAGCATATAAGCCGGGCATGGCGACGCCACCCGCTTTCCTCGAAAAGCTCCGCCTTCGCACCCCGCTGCCGTCCCTGGTTGGGGCGGAAGACGCCGCTGATCCGCTCCGGGCGGAACTGGAAGGGGTGCGGCCCCTCCCACCTGGAGAAGACGCCCTTCGTCTACGGTAAGCGCCGGTTCCAAGCACTTCTTTCTGCCGCTTGTGTAGATCGGCTGACTGCGGGGCCCCAGACCGGCACCAGGGTGCCCAGATTATCAGAAGTGATTTCACGACCTTCCGGTGGCCCCCCGACGCCGAAAGGGGTCCTGTTAACGCGCTTACTCACAATCTCGCGCTCGCTCGGCGTCACGGCCGCGAGGCTGAGCGGCTGGCGAGACGCCTTCCTCGCCGCCAGCGAGGCCAGCCTCGCCTCCCGCCCCGCCGAGGGCGAGCGACTGGAGAGCGAGCGCCTCAAGGCCCGGCTCGGCGAGATGCTGCTCGAGCGCGAACTCCTGGAGGCCAGGATCGCCGCCCTGGAGGCCGGCCGCCCTTTGGCCCGGCGCAGGTCGAGGCCATGAGCCGCGCGACCTCGCCCAGCAGCGGCAAGCCCTACGGCGTCGCCACAGTGTGCCGGGTCTGGCGGTTGGCCCGAGCCGCCGTCTACCGCCACCGCGCGCCAGCTCGCCCATCCCCGCCGCGTCGGCCGGGTCCGGCAGGACCGATCTCCGATCCCGACCTGGTGGAGGAGATCCGCCAGGTTCTCCAGCGCAGCCCCTTCCATGGCGAGGGCCATCGCAAGGTCTGGGCGCGGCTGCGTGTCGCCGGCATCCGCACCTCCAAGCGCCGCGTGCTGCGCCTGATGCGCGAGAACGCCCTGCTGGCGCCCTCGCGGGTCGGCTCGCCACGCGGGCCGCGGACCCATGACGGCACCATCATCCCCGATGCGGTCGACGTGATGTGGGGCACCGACCTGACCACCACCATCACCGGCCAGGGACAAGTCGCCGTTTTCGTGGCCGTGGATCACCACTCGGCCGAATGCGTCGGCATTCACGCCACGCTGCGCACCACCCGCATCGAGGCACTGGAGCCGCTGCGCCAGGGCGTGCGCCGCCACTTCGGCGCCTTCGCCCAAACCATCGCCCGTAGCCTCGCGCTGCGCCATGATCACGGCAGCCAGTACATGGCCGACGACTTCCAGAAGGAGCTGCGCTTCCCCGGCATCACGAGTTCGCCCGCCTTCGTGCGCGCGCCCGAGGGCAACGGCTGCGCCAACGCTTCATCCGCTCCCTGAAGGAGAACCTCCTCTGGGTGCACAGCTTCGACGGCGTCGAGAACCTGCGCGGCGCGCTGCTCGAGTTCCGCGAAACCTACAACACCACCTGGCTGATCGAACGGCACGGCTTCCAGCCGCCAAGCGCCGTCCGTCAGCAACAGCTTCCAACAGCGGCTCTCGCCGCGTAGCTTCATCATAGGTGTCCCAACAACCGCGGGCGGTACAGTGGCCTACGCCCAGGTGGGCATGATCGGCTTCGATGGGCCGATCGACCTGCAGTCGCTACGTTCCTACGGCCTGCCGGAGGCGGTGCCAACGGCGCTTTAGGCATGCCCCTCTGTGCCGATCGGGACGCCCGGCCTGGCGCTGGAGAAGATCTGAGATCTACGGAACCTCACGCCAGGTGCGGCAACGAACATCGACATGACCGCTCCTGGCGCCACGCGAGGCGATTTCGCCGATTCCTCGCTCGACACCAGCAGCCTTGCCTTTGTGCTCCATTGCCAAATGCGGTCGAACAGTCGTTCTCATTCCTGCGGGTCAGACCGGCGCCCGACCGATCATCTGCCTGCACAATGCTTATGCAAAAACCGCATCGGCTTTGGGCAGAATGCCCAGCATCTGCCAGACCTGTTCGAGGATCGATGATCCGCGCTCGGTCCGCCGGTAGGCCCGGACATCGACATGCAGCGCAAAATCGGGGGCTGAGCTGCAGGCAATCAGGCGACGAGCCGCAAGGTCGGCTCCGATTGCCGACCGGGGTAGCCATGCAACGCCCTGCCCGGTCAGTGCCATCCCCTTGAGCGCTTCAACAAGGGCACTCTCGTAGGAGGGGCGGACCCGCTGGTTGAGGCCCCAGGCTTCCAGCGCAGATCCGACCAGGCGGCCGAGATAGGAATTGGATGCGTAGGCCAGAAGTGGAAAAGCCTCATCGCCTGCTGCGGTGATCGGGTGCAGGGGGCGCCCTCGTTCATCAGGTGCCGAGACCGGTATGACAATGTCGGTCCCGATCGTCGCCGCCTCGAAGCGGGCCATTCCAAACACGGACGGCGCGGCAGAGGCGTGGTAGGCCAGCACGAGATCGCAGGCACCCTCGCGCAAGGCCTGCCCGCAATCGTCAAGGTCCGCCGCGACCATCTTCACGTTGATTTCCCCGCTCTCGCTCTTCTCCCGCAGGGCGCCGAGCCAGCGAGGAGCGAAATGGATGGCCAAAGTGTGGGTCGCACAGATGGTGATCGTGCTGGCATCGCGTTTGACCAAGCCGCGGAACTCCGCGCGCTCGCGATGCAGAACCCCAACCACGTCGAGCGCGGTCTGATAGAAGGCGTGGCCGGTCGGGCTTAGCGTTATGGGAAGCCGGGAGCGATCGATGAGGTCTGTGCCTAGCCATTGTTCGAGCGCGCGAATGCGCCGGCTGAAGGCCGGCTGACTGATGTTGCGGTCAGCCGCCGAGCGCGAGAAACTGCCCGTTGAGGCGAGGCTCAGGAAATCCTCGAGCCAACCGATGTCCATCGCGTCGTCCCCGTGGGTGGGATCGGGGCCGCTATTGCCCCTGTATCATATGCGAA
>JBHYDO010000308.1:0-4896 GCA_051860645.1 Roseococcus sp. | reverse complement strand
CTTCAGCTTCTCGCAGATCTGCCGGCCGCGTTTGTCGGCCGCCGAGCGGTGCGCCATGAAGGACAGCGCATCCACCGGCTCGTTGTTCACGAGGATGCTGATCTTGACCAGGTCGCTGTCGGCGTAGCCATCCATCACATAGTCGAAGCTGGCATAGCCGCGGCTGACGGACTTGAGGCGGTCGTAGAAGTCGAACACCACCTCGTTCAGCGGCAGGCGATAGACGGCCATGGCGCGGGTGCCGACATAGGTCAGTTCCACCTGCTGGCCGCGGCGCTCATTGCACAGGGTCAGGATGGCGCCGAGATGCTCGTCGGGCACGAAGACCGTGGCCTTGATCCAGGGCTCCTCGATGGCGGCGATCCGCGTGGGGTCGGGCATGTCGGCGGGGTTGTGGAGTTCCTCCACCACGCCGCTGTTCATGCGCAGCTTGTAGACCACGCTGGGCGCCGTCGCGATCAGGTCCAGGTTGAACTCGCGCGAGAGGCGTTCCTGGATGATCTCCAGGTGCAGCAGCCCGAGGAAGCCGCAGCGATAGCCGAGGCCAAGTGCGAGCGAGGTTTCCTGCTCATAATGGAAGCTGCTGTCGTTCAGGCGCAGCTTGCCCAGCGCCTCGCGCAGCTTGTCGAAGTCATCGGCGTCCACGGGGTAGAGGCCGCACCACACGACCGGGATGCTGTCCTTGAAGCCGGGCAGCGCCACGGTGGCGGGGTTGCGGTCATCGGTGATCGTGTCGCCCACCTTGGTGTCGGCGACGGTCTTCATGGCGGCGGTGAGGAAGCCCATCTCGCCCGGGCCGAGGCTGTCGGTCGGCACCATCTTCGGCGTGAAGACGCCCACCTGGTCCACCGTGTAGGTGGCGCCATTGGACATCATGCGGATCTTCTGGCCCTTCTTCAGGTGCCCGTCCTTCACCCGCACCAGGATGACGACGCCGAGGTAGCTGTCATACCAGCTGTCCACCAGCAAAGCGGTGGTGGTGGCCTTGGGGTCGCCCTTGGGGGGCGGCAGGCGGGTGACGATGGCCTCCAGCACGCCCTCGATGTTGAGGCCGGTCTTGGCGGAGATCTCCACGGCCTGGGAGGCGTCGAGGCCGATCACGTCCTCGATCTGCTGCTTGACGCGCTCGGGCTCGGCGGCGGGCAGGTCGATCTTGTTGAGGACGGGGACGATCTCATGGTTGGCATCAATGGCCTGATAGACGTTCGCGAGCGTCTGGGCTTCCACGCCCTGCGAGGCATCCACCACCAGCAAGGAACCCTCGCAGGCGGCGAGGCTGCGGGACACCTCATAGGCGAAGTCCACATGGCCCGGCGTGTCCATGAGGTTCAGCACATAGGTCTCGCCGTCCTTGGCCTTGTAGTGGATGCGGACGGTCTGCGCCTTGATGGTGATGCCGCGCTCACGCTCGATGTCCATGCTGTCGAGCATCTGTTCCTTCATGTCGCGCAGCGCCACGGTGCCGGTCGACTGGATCAGCCGGTCGGCGAGCGTGGATTTCCCATGGTCGATGTGTGCGACAATGGAAAAATTGCGGATGAGGTGCAGCGGGGTGTCGGTCATGGGGGCCCGGGTTGGCGGCGCCCGGATGATGCCGGGCGCGGACGGTTCGGCATGGACATAGGCCAGACGGGCGGGATGTCAAAGCGCGAAGGGCGCGCCTACTCGATGCGCGCGCCGCTGGTCTCGACCATCTCGCGCCAGCGGGGGGCGTCGGCGGCGATCATGGCCGCCGTCTCGGCCGGGCCCGGGCTGGTGGCGAGCACCAGGCCCGTGGCGCGCAGCCGGTCGGCCAGGCCCGGCGCGTCGGCGGAGCGCAGCACGCCGTCGGCGATGCTCCGCGCCAGGGCGGGCGGCAGGCCCCCTGGCCCGGTCAGCGCGTTCCAGGACTGCATGTCGAGGTCGCCCAGGTTGAGGTCCGCGAATTCGCCCAGGCCCGGCACCTCGGGCATCAGCGGGCTGCGGGCGTTGCTGCCGACGGCCAGCGGGATCAGGCGGCCCGCGGCCACATGCGGCATCAGCGCCGGCATGAAGTCGAACACCATGTCCGTCTGGCCGCCCAGCAGGTCCACCAGCGCGGGCGCGCCGCCGCGATAGGGGATGTGCTCGATATTGGCGCCGGACCGCTTGGCGATGGTCGAGATCAGCAGGTGCGCGGGGCTGGCATTGCCGGCCGAACCCTTGGTGAAGCGCCGCCCCGGCTGCTTGGCCCAGGTGATGAGGCTGCGGAAGTCGGTCCAGCCGCGTTCCCGCGCGCGCTCGGGCGTCACGCAACACAGCACGGTGGAGGTGACCAGGCGGATGATGGGCGTCAGGTCGCGCGCCGGGTCATAGGGCGCGCGGACCATCATCAGCGGCAGGGCGGTGAAGAAGGAAATGCTGAAGATGCCCAGCGTCAGCCCGTCCGGGGGCGCGCCCGTCACCGCCTGCACACCCAGCAATCCGTTGGCGCCGCTGCGGTTGTCCACCACGATCTGCTGGCCGGTGCGGCTGGTGACGGCCTCGGCCCAGATGCGGGCGATGGCGTCCGCGGCGCCGCCGGGCGCGAAGGGCACCACCCAGCGCATGGGGCGGCCGCCGGGGATGATCTGCGCGAGCGCGGGTGTGGCCAAGGCCAGGGCCGGCGGGGTGGCGAGAAGGGTGCGGCGCGCGATCATGGGGGTGTCTCCTTGGAAGAACGCAGCGTTCCGGTGATGCTGCATCGCGTCAACCCGGAGAAAGCCCCATGCCCAAGCGCGCCATCGCCTCCGACAAGGTGTTCAAGCCCTCCCTGCCCTTCGCCCAGGCGACGGTGGCGGGGGGCTTCATGTTCGTCTGCTCCACGGGGCGGGACCTCGCGGGGAGTTTCGCGGTGGGCGATGCCGGCGCGCAGACGCAGCAATGCATCGACAACATCCGCGCGCTGATCGAGGAGGCGGGCGGCAAGCTCTCCGACATCGTGAAGTGCACCGTCTACGTCACGGGGCGCGAGCATTGGGCGCCGATGAACGCAGTCTACTTCGCCAATTTCGCGGAGGATCCGCCCCACCGGGTTTCCTGCATCGTCAGCGGCCTGGGCTCGCCCGATTGCCTGGTGGAGATCGACGCCACGGCCTATCTCGGCAAGGACTGAGGCAGCAGCGGCGCCAGTCGCCACATCGCCACCGCCCCCAGCAGCGGCCCGGCAGCGAGGATGGCGAAGGCCCCGCCCCAGCCCAGCGCCGGCACCGCCCAGGCCATCATCTGGATCACCGGCACGGTCAGCAGGAAGCCCAGGCAGGTCTGCACCGTCAGCATGGTGCCGACCAACTCGGGCGGGGCGCAATCGCTGGTGCAGGCGCTGAACTGCGCCGAATCCGCCACCACGAAGATGCCCCAGGTGAAGACCAGAACCACCGTCAGCGGCAGGAAGACCCCCGCCGTGCTGCCCGCCAGCAGGGCGCAGGTGCCGCTCACCACCATGGCCAACGCCGCCATCCGCGCGCGATTGAAGCGGTCGGCCAGGGCGCCGAGGCCCACGCAGCCGATGGCGCCGGCCCCGACGACCAGCGTGGTCCAGATTCCGGCCTCGCCCGGCAGCCCTTGGCCCGCCAGGAACAACCCGACCCAGGCCCACATGGCATACAATTCCCACATGTGGCCGAGGTATCCGGCATTGGCTAGGCGCAGGCGGCGGTCGGTGAAGGCCAGCAGCACCGCGCGCGGGTTGAAGGGCGGGCGGTTCGCCTGGTTCGGCCCCTCCCGGAAGGGCAGGACCAACAGCCCGCCCAAACCCGCCAGCGCGCCTGAGGCCAGATACACCGCCAGCGGATCGAGCCCGCCCAGCAGCGCCGGCAGCGCATGCGGCGCGGCGGACCCCAGCGTCAGCGCGCCGACCACGATCCCGATCAGCAGGCCGAGGTCGCCCCGCGCCCAGCCCGAGGCCAGCTTCATCGCCACCGGATAGACGCCCGCCATGGCCGCGCCGGCCACGAAGCGCAGCGCATAGGCCGCGTCCCCCGCCGGCGGCAGGAAGGCCTGGGCCGCCGTCGCCGCCCCCGCAAGCAGCGCCGAAGCGAGGAACATCCGCCGCGCCGGCAGCCGGTCCGCCAGCGAGAGCAGCGCGGAGGTCAGCGTGCCGGCCACGAAGCCCAGCTGCACCGCCGCCGTCAGCCACCCCGCCTGGGCGCCGGTGATGGCGCCGGACGCCAGCAGGGGCGGCACGGTGGCAGCCCCCGCGAACCACACCGCCGGCGCCAGCATCACCGCCAGCGCCAGCAAAGTGAGGTTCCGCGCCTTCACCCCCGTAGCGCCGCGCCCGTCGCCTTGGCCACCGCCGCCACCACCTTCGCGCACACCGCCTCGATCTCGGGGTCGGTCAGGGTTCGGTCGCGCGGTTGCAGCACGACCTCAATGGCAAGGCTCACCTTGCCCTCGGGCAGGTTCGGCCCGGCATAGCGGTCGAACAGCGTGACATCGGCGATGAGCGCGCGCTCCGCACCCTGCGCCGCGCGCAGCAGCTTCTCGGCCGGCACATCGGCGTCGAGCAGGAAGGCAAAGTCACGCCGCACCGGCTGGAAGGCCGAAAGCTCCGGTGC
Organism: Roseococcus sp.; assembly: GCA_051860645.1. GTDB lineage: Bacteria > Pseudomonadota > Alphaproteobacteria > Acetobacterales > Acetobacteraceae > Roseococcus. The sequence continues at coordinate 340 of JBHYDO010000308.1, read as the reverse complement.
CGCCTTCTTCCGTCGCTTGGGGTCCGGGATGGCATCGAGGAACACCTCGAAGCCGACCGTGGTCCGCGGCAGGTCAAGCGCCTCGCACAGGCGCGGATGCAGCTGGCCAAAGCGCGCCAGCACCACCTTGGGCCCCTGCCGCAGCACGCCGGAGCGGCCGGGGTGGTAGTGGCCCGGCGCGTCGGTGGTGGTCTGCAACGCGGCCATGGGCACACCGAGCGCTTCCAGCAGCGCAAGCGCATCGCCCTTGGCGTCGAGCGCATCCAGGTCACGCGCCGGCGCGGCCCAGTTGGCCGGCGTGCGGCCGGCGCGCAGCCCCACCGCCATGGCCATCTGCCCG
>JBHYDO010000307.1:0-4897 GCA_051860645.1 Roseococcus sp. | reverse complement strand
ACACCGCAGGATGCCCGCGACCCGCGGGCGGGGATGGTCGCATGATCGCGCTTGAAGTCGTGTGTGGCCGTTTCCCCGACCTTGCGCCGCAGGACGCAGCCCTGTGGATCGAGCGGCGCTGGCTGCGCGCCGAACCCGCACCCGGTGGCGGATGGCTGCTGACTGAGGTGGATGTCGCGCGCCTGACCCTGCTGGTGGAGCTGCATGTCACGCTGGAGCTGGATGAGGGAACGATCCCGCTGGTGCTCTCGCTGCTCGACCAGCTCTACGACGCGCGCCGCGCACTGCGGGCGCTCGCGGCTGGGATCGAGGCCCAGCCCGAGAAGGTGCGGCGCGCGGTGCTGGACGCGGCACGGCGGCACGACCGCGATGAGGGCGGCTGACCCGGGCACCAAGATCAAGCCCGTCGCCAGAGACGCCTGCGCATCCGGAGAGGGCAGTGGCCGGGCGTCCTGTAGCGGATGCAGCGACATGCGGCCTACATGGTCGTGCGCCGCGCGTGGGGGCGGCTAGGGAGCGGCACGGCACCAGGGCATCGCGCTCTGCCCCGAGCGGATTGCCTGAGCCGCGGCGGCGCATGGCCGTCATGCGATAAGCGCGCAATCCTGAATATTTGTATAAACGCATATAATTGCGTCCATGCACGATCCCGTCGCCCTCCTCGCTGCCCCCGCCGAGCCTACCCGCCTTTCCGCCCTGCGCCTGCTGCGCGACGGGCGGGAGCATTGCGTCTGCGAACTCATGGAACTCAGAGGTGGCTCGGTTTGTCGCTGCAGCGTTTCGGTTCCGATAAGTGGTTTCCCTGCCGGTTGATGTGCACGGCTTGCCGGTACCGTGGTGTCGATGAGCGAGGCCGCCCCCGGCGCAAGGCTCGGAAGAGCCTCGCAATATCACTGGTCAAACCACGCGGGATCCCGATACGAAGAATTCGACAATGGGAATGACCCTATGAAACCCTCTACCCTTGCCCTCGGCTTCATTTGTGCCTTCCTGGGCGTGCTGTTCTTCCATCAAGCGACGATCACGTTTTTCCACGGCATGGGTTGGATCGCGGGGCCGGGCTACCGCCAAACGCCCATTGCGCCCTGGGGTGTTCCGGCGCTGTGGAACTCCTGCTTCTGGGGCGGGATGTGGGGAATTCTGTTTGCCATGCTGGAACCGCGCCGACCGGCGTCGATGCCGCTCTGGCTGTTCGCTATCCTGTTCTGCCTGACCCTGCCCCTGCTGCTCGGTGCCTGGGTTATCGTTCCGCTGATCAAGGGGCTGCCGCTCTTTGCCAATGGCAACACGACCGCGATGGCGCGCAGCGTTGGCATCTACTCGGTATGGGGGCTTGGCCTGGCGTTCTTCTGGCGAGGCCTTCCTGCTCTGTTCCGGCGGGCCTGATCGGCACGGCGATCCGCTGCGGCCAGGCGTCCATGGACTGGCTGAACAGGTTGACACCTTGGCGGGCAGCCGTCTTCGTTTTCCAGGCATTCGCCGACCGTGCGTGGCCCGCATATGGCCGGCATGGCACCCTGCCCAGCAACGCGTAGACGGTGCCGGCGTGCAGCAAATCAAGTCATTGGGTTTGGGATTGCGTTCAAGTCGTTCAACGTGAAATCCGAGAGGACCCTTTCATGAATATCACGCGTCGTGGCGCCCTTGGTGGCGCAAGCTTCGCCCTCGCCACGCCAGCCCTTATGGCCTCCCGCGCGAGCCTGGCCCAGGTTCCCGGTCCTGCACCGCAGGGGTCGCCCTTCCACCAGTTTCGTGTCGGCAGCCTCAACGTCACCGTCGTGAACGATGGCAGCGTGACGCGCCCGATCGCGGGCCTCGTCGTCAACGCCACCCCCGAGCAGACGATCGCCGCAGCGCGCACGGCGGGATTGCAGGGTGCAACACTGACCAACCCCTACAACGTGACGATCCTGGAGACACCGCAGGGACTTGTCGTCTTCGACGTAGGCAATGGCAGCGGACCCAACCCCACGCTCGGCACCCTGCACGCCAATATGCGCGCGGCAGGCCTCGACCCGGACCGCATCATCTTGATCGTTCACACCCATTTCCATGGCGACCACATCAACGGGCTGCTCAAGGCCGACGGTACAGCAGCCTACCCCCAGGCGCAGCGCGTGATGGTGCCGGAGCGTGAATGGACCTACTGGACCGACGCCGCCGAGGAAAGCCGCGCGGCCGAACGGCGTCGGCCGGGTTTCGCGAATGTGCGGCGCCGGTTTGCGCCCTATGCCGACAAAATCGCTCGCTTCGCGCCCAGCGCCGACATCACGCCCAATGTCCGCGCCGTGCCGTCCAATGGACATAGCCCTGGGCACACCTCTTTCCTCATCCATGACGGCCGCGACCAAGCGCTCGTGATCGGCGACGCGGTGACGACGCCGGCGTTCTTCCTGGCCAACCCGGAATGGTACCCGGGCTTTGACCAGGATCCGCCGGTGGCCGTCGAATCACGAAAGCGGCTGCTAGACAGGGCAGCTACGGAGCAGATGCCCGTGGTCGGCTACCACTTCCCGATGCCGGCGACCGGGCGGGTGGAGCGAGTGGGGGCCGGATACAGGCTGATACCCGCGACGACCTGACCCTGCGCGCAGCCAGGAGCGCCATCACCCTCTCGCCTCGATCCGCACGTCAATCAGCACCGCCCGCATGGCGTGCTCAGCAAGAAGCCCGAGGTTCGCCAACGCCGACGACGCTCGACCCCGGTGATGATCTCCATCCTCGCCCCCGTCCTTACCGACGCTCTCAAGAGCGCCCGTACAAACAACGACAGTTTCAGGAAAATCGCGGAAGGCGGCCTTCACCGGAGGGGTACTGCCGAGCCGACGCCCGAATGGGCGATGGTCGCCTCGCGTCCAGGCGCGCGAAGCCAATCGATCAGTTCGGCAAGGTCGGCCGCGGGCAGGTCGGGCCGCCCCAGCAGGACCATCGGCATGGGCGCGACCAGACCGACGGGCTCCAGGTCTTGCTGCGGGTTGAAGGGAAGGTTGCGATAAAGTGATGGTGCCGTCGCGACACCGATGTTGCCGAGCAGCAGGACATTGCCGTCGTTGCGGCTTTGCACCACGCGGTGGGCCCCGATGGTGCCGCCGGCGCCACTGATGTTCTCCACCACGAAGGGCTGGCCGGTCGCGCGGGTCATCGCCTCCGCCACCACGCGACCCAGCACATCGGAGGCACCGCCCGGCGGGTAGGGCACGACGAGGGATGTCGGGGTTTGTGCCATCGCCGGGGAAGCGAGCAGCGCGAAGGCCAGCAGGGTTCGTCGCAGCATGGCGGTCATACCTTCCAATGGTCGAGGATCGAGGCGCCGGTCATCCAGGCGGCGTCGCCGGTGCCGTTGATGTGCAACAGCGCCTCGCGCACATAGCGGGCGCGGTGCGGCGCCCCCATGATGTACGGGTGCACCACGAGGGCGAGCACGCGTGGCCCATCCTGCGCGTCATGGCGCAGCTGCTCGAACTGATCGATGGCGCGGTCACGCCACTCGCGCGCTGGATGCTGCTGGATCAGAATCATGGGCACGTCGTTGATCTCCTGCGTGTAGGGCACGGAGGCGATCGAACCGTTGCGCGTGGCCAGCCGGACCGGCACGTCGTCCAGCACCCAGTCGCACACGTAGTCGTAGCCGGCGGCCACGAGGCGCTCGGGCGTCTGCCAGGTCTCCTGCAACGCCGGGCCAAGCCAGCCGCGGGGCCGTGTGCCCGTGAAGCGCTCGATCGCCTCGGTCGTGAGGCGGATATCCTCCGCCTCATCTGGCACCTTCTGCATGGATCGCTGGCTGAAGCCATGGCCCATGAACTCCCAGCCGCGCTCCAGCGCGGCGGCGGAGATCTCGCGATAGCTGCCCACGGCCTTGCCGTTGATCGCAAGCGCAGGTTTGACGCCGGCCTCGTCGAAGATCTTCAGCAGTCGCCAGAAGCCCACGCGGTTGCCGTATTCGTGCCAGCACCAGTTCGGGATGTCCGGGTCGGGCGCCGCGGAGGTGGGAAGCTGATTGACGGTGCGAGGCATGGGTTGCGTCGGGTCCCACTCCTCCACATTCACGATGACCCATGCGGCGACGCGCTGCCCACCAGGAAGGGGCGGCGCCGTGAGCCCCGCGATCGGGAGGAAGGGAAGGCGCTCGGTGGGCAACATGCCTTCGGGTGGCGGTCCCGCCATGGGCTGTCTCCGTAGTGCTGCGCACGAGGTGACGACATCAATGGCGACGGACAACTCTCATTCGCCGCCCGAAGCGCATCCTGCGGACATGGCTGCCCGCAGGAGGCGCAAATTCGCCTCTGGGAGCCTTTCGGACAGGCAGAGGCGCCGCTGACCTGCCCCCGACGGGGATCCATGTGCTCTGAGGGACTTGGCCCGTGTGGTCCTGACCCTGTCTCCTGTCCGGGGGTACACAAATCTTGGGCTGGGTGGGATGGTCCTTCCTTCTGGGCCTATATGGAGGATCCTATGGCGGTCGAGGCGTGGCTGCGCTCCGTCATCACCGACCACATCACGCTCATGGAGCGGGCTCTGATGGCTGGGGCCTCGCCGCTGCCAGGTCGAACGTCGCCGCGGCTGCATGAACCAGGCATTGAAACGCTGGCTCGGCCCGCGGTCAGCGCTTTACCACCCGCTTCCGCGCCCTACATCAGGGCTTGGCGCGAGGGGCACCGCCCCGCCGGAGAGGAGAGACCATGATGACCCCACCGCCGAAGCCACGCCGGTACATCCTCGCCGCGGGCGCCGCCGCACTCGTGACCGGCAGCGCCATCTTTGTGCCGCCGGTACGTGCCCAGGGCTTGGCACCCACACCCACCATGCGCGGCGGCGCCAATAACTATCTGCCTGGTGCGCCGATCGTGCCGCGCATCGGCCAGGGCGGCTTCTGGCTGACGGGCACCGTGCGCCGCGC
>JBHYDO010000306.1:0-4919 GCA_051860645.1 Roseococcus sp. | reverse complement strand
CAGGCGGGCGGCGGTGGGGAGGTCAAAGCTGCCGGCGGCGGTGAGCGCGCTGTATTCGCCAAGGCTGTGGCCGGCCACCAGCGAGACGCGGCGGCCCAGGTCGAAGCCCGCCTCGGTGGCCAGCACCCGCACCACGGCGAGCGAGACGGCCATCAGCGCCGGCTGGGCATTGGCGGTGAGGGTGAGGTCCTCGCCCGGGCCCTCGAACATCAGGCGGGACAGACGCTGGCTCAGCGCGTCATCCACCTCCTGGAAGGTTTCGCGGGCGATGGGGAAGGCCTCGGCGAGGTCGCGGCCCATGCCCGGGGCCTGGCTGCCCTGGCCGGGGAAGACAAAGGCGAGTGACATTTTCGTTCCGTGTGTATGGCGGCAATGGCATTGCGCCGGCGAGGCGCGAAGTCAACCATGTGTGGCCGGGAGCGCGCCCAGGACGGCCGCTCGATGTCCTCGCCGAAAGGGGCGAGGATGGACGGGTGGATGCATGGGTTGGGTGGCGGACCCGAAAGGATTCGAACCTTCGACCTCTGCCTTCGGAGGGCAGCGCTCTATCCAGCTGAGCTACGGGTCCCGCGCGTCTTCAATACCCTGGACCAGGTTGTGGCGGAACCCCCTTCCGTGGGGGCCCCGCCCGCCTGGCCTCAGAAGATGCCGGGCTTGCTCTCCGCGATGCTGCCCTTGGGCAGCGCCACGTTCAGCGCGCCCAGTTCCCCCGCCTTCAGGCTCAGCACGCCCTCGGCCGCCTCGATGAAGCGGTTGGCTTCGCGCGTGGTGATGATGCCATCCGTCAGCGTGAGGAACTTGCGGATGTAGTCCTCGCGGCCGAAGGGCTTCGCACCCCGCGGGTGGGCATTGGCCACACCCAGCTCATCCACCTTGCTCGTGCCGTCCTTAAACAGGATTTCCACGCGCCCGCCGAAGGCCAGCGTCTCGGGGTCCTTCGAGTGGTAGCGCTCGGTCCATTCCGGCGCCTCGCGCGTCTCGATCTTGTGCCACAGCCGCACCGTGTCGGCGCGCCCCGCGCGCTTGGGCGCATAGCTGTCCACATGATGCCACGCGCCGTCCTGCAGGGCGACGGCGAAGATGTACATGATGGAGTGGTCCAGCGTTTCGCGGCTGGCCTTGGGGTCCATCTTCTGCGGGTCGTTCGCCCCGGTGCCGATCACGTAGTGGGTGTGGTGGCTGGTGTGGATGATGATCTTCTCGATGCTGTCCCAGTCCGTGATGTCCTCGCGCATGCGGAAGGCCAGGTCGATCAGCGCCTGCGACTGGTACTCGGCGCTGTGTTCCTTGGTGTAGCTGTCCAGGATGGCGCGCTTGGGCTCGCCCAGGGCCGGCAGCGGCACCTCATAGTAGGTGGGGTCGTAGACGGTCTTGCGGCCCTTGCTGTCGGCCTGCGTGCGGCCCGAGAGCACCCAGGCGATGACGCTGTCCTCGCCCTCGTAGATGGGGCTCGGCGCGCCCTCGCCGCGCATGCAGCGATCCACGGCCTCCACGGCCAGCTTGCCGGCATGGGCGGGGGCATAGGCCTTCCAGGAGGAAATCTCGCCCTTGCGCGACTGGCGGAAGCTGATCGAGGTGTGCAGCGCCTGCTGGACGGACTGGAAGATCACCTCCTGCTTGAGGCCGAGCAGCGTGCCGATGCCGGCGGCGCTCGCCGGGCACAGGTGCGCGATGTGGTCCACCTTGTGCTCGTGCAGGCAGATGGCGCGCACCAGGTTGATGTGGATCTCGTAGCCGGTGGCGAGCCCCCGGATCAGGTCGCGGCCCGAGCGGCCCATCGCCTGCGCCACGGCCAGCACGGGGGGGATGTTGTCGCCGGGGTGGGAGTAGTCGGCCGCCAGGAAGGTGTCGTGCATGTCGAGCTCACGCACCGCGGTGCCATTCGCCCAGGCCGCCCATTCGGGGCTGACGGTGGTGGCGGCGGGCATGCCGAACACCGTGGCGCCGCCCTCCTTCTTGCGGTGCCCCAGCGCCATGCCGCGCGCCGAGACCACCGGCCGGCGGTTGATGGCCGCAATGGCCACCGCCGCGTTGTCGATGATGCGGTTGATGATCATGGCCGCGGTGGCCTTCTCGACCGCCACCTTGTCGGTGGCCACGCCGGCGATCTTCCACGCAAGCTGTTCCTCGCGCGGCAGCAAGGCCTTCGAGGGGTGGACCTTGACTGGATGCATCTGCATGGACAGCGTTTTCCTTCCGAAAAGCATGGGCCCCGGCGCTTGGCGATGCGTCCGCCCGCGCCTAGCCTGCTGAAATATCGTGCGGGCGGATACTATCGGCCGGCCCGCGCATGGCAACTCAGGGGGCAAGCCAAAAATGGCTTTTGATCTGGTGGTCCGCGGGGACCTCGTGCTGTCCGATGGCATTTTGGAAGCGGGCTATGTGGCCGTGAAGGACGGCGCCATCGCCGCCATCGGCCAGGGCGCACTGCCCGCCGCCACAGCCACCGCCGACCATTCCGGCATGCTGGTCTTCCCGGGCCTGGTGGACGGGCACATGCACACCAGCAGCGCGCTGGGCTGGCCGGGAATCGAGGGGGCCTCGATGACGGCCGCCGCCGGAGGTGTCACCACCTGCGTGGACATGCCCTACGACATCCCGCGCCCGGTCACCGACGCCGCCATCCTGCGCGACAAGATCGAGCATGTGCACCGGCTCTCGCATGTGGACATGGCGCTCTACGGCACCATCCGGAAGGATGGGAACATCGAGGACATCGCGGGGCTGGTCGAGGGCGGTGTCTGCTCCTTCAAGCTGTCCACCTATGAATACGACGCCGTGCGCTTCCCGCGGATCGACCACCCGACCATGCTGCGCGCCTTCGCCGAGATCGCGAAGTCCAACCTGATGGTCGCCATCCACAACGAGGACCAGGAGCTGGTGGAGCGCCTCACCGAGCAGGCCCGCGCCGCCGGCGAGACGCATCCCATCATGCATTGCCGCACCCGCCCGCCGCTCTCCGAGAGCATGGCGGACCTGGAAATCTTCGAGATGGCGCTGGAGACGGGCTGCCACGTCCACATCGCGCATTCCTCGCTGGCACGCGGCTTCGACCTCGCCGGGATCTTTCGCGCGCAGGGGGCGCGGACCTCGGGCGAGGCCTGCATCCAGTATCTCTGCATGACGGAGGACGATCTCCTCCGCCTGGAGGGCTTCGGCAAGTGCAACCCCCCCTTCCGCACGGCCGAGGAGGTGGAGCGCATGTGGCAGGCGCTGGCCGCCGGCAAGATCGCCTATGTCTCCACCGACCACGCGCCCTGGCAGCGCGACCGCAAGCTCTACACCGGTGACATCTTCACGGTCGGCGCGGGGCTGACCGGCATGCAGTCCTTCGCGCCGCTGATGTTCACGCTGCTGGAGAAGCGCGGCCTGCCGCTGACCCACATGGCGAGCCTCTGCGCCGAGCGCCCCGCCCGCTTCCACGGCCTGTTCCCGAAGAAGGGCGCCATCCGCATCGGTTGCGACGCCGACCTCGTGGTGATGGAACGCGGCGAATTCATCTTCGACGCCAGCACCATCCAGGACCGGCCGGACGCCCGCTGGTCTCCCTATGACGGCATGGCGATGACGGCGCGCGTGGCCGCCACCTACCTGCGCGGCGGCTGCATCTGGGACGGCAAGACCGTGCTGGCCAGGCCCGGCACCGGCCGCTTCGTGCCGCGCCAGCACGGGGAGTGCTTCCTCGGCTGAGGTGAAGGCCAGGTGAAGCGGCGGACAGGATTTCACAAAAATGCAACAGACGCTCCGGGGGGGTTGGGGTAATTCCCGCCCGGACAATTCCTCAGGAGGTCTGATGTTGCTCCGCCGCATGTTCACCGCGGCCGCCCTGCTGGCGGCCGGCTGGTCCCTCCCTTCCCCCGCCCAGGCCCAGGCTCAGGACTGCCCGCGCGGCACGCTGGACGCCCGCTTCTGCGACCGCGACGGCGACCTCGTGGCCGATGTGCCGACCAACCCGCGCGACCTGGTGGACCCCGCCACGCTGGTCTTCGCCTATACGCCCGTCGAGGATCCTGCCGTCTATCGCCGCGTGTGGCAGGAATTCCTGGACCACCTGGCGCGCGAGACCGGCAAGCGCGTGCAGTTCTTCTCTGTTCAGTCCAACGCCGCCCAGATCGAGGCGATGCGCGCCGGCCGCCTGCACGTGGCCGGCTTCAACACCGGCTCCAACCCGCTGGCCGTCAACTGCGCGGGCTTCGTGCCCTTCGCGATGATGGCCGCGCGTGATGGCCGCTTCGGCTATGAGATGGAGATCATCGTCCAGGCCGAGGGCCCGCTGCAGCGCATCGAGGACCTGCGCGGGCGACTGGTGGCCTTCACCTCGCAGACTTCCAACTCGGGCTTCAAGGCGCCGTCCGCGCTGCTGGCCAGCCAGTTCAACCTGGTGGCCGACCGCGACTTCCGCACCGCCTTCTCGGGCCGGCACGACAACAGCATCCTGGGCGTGGCCAACCGCGACTATGACGCGGCCGCCATCGCCAACTCGGTGATGACGCGCATGGTGGCGCGCAATGCCGTGGACCCCGCGCGCATCCGCACGATCTACCGCAGCGCCTCCTTCCCGACGACGGGTTATGGCCACGCGCACAACCTGAACCCGGCCCTGGCCGAGCGGGTGCGCGCCGCCTTCTTCAACTTCAACTGGGAAGGCACCGGGCTGCAGCGCGAATTCGCCTCGGCGCAGCCGCCGCAGGAAGTGTTCATCCCGATCACCTTCCGGCAGCATTGGGAAGTGATCCGCCAGATCGATGCGGCGATGGAAGTCTCCTACACCTGCCGCTGAGCGATTGAGCCTGCCGCCGCCGCCCGCCCCGTCCACACGGGGCCGGGCGGCGGTTTTTATTCCGGCGGAACGGTCTTGCGGCCTCCCTCCGCCCAGCGATAGCGGGATTGCCATGCCCCAGGACACCACCCCCCTCCTC
>JBHYDO010000305.1:0-4947 GCA_051860645.1 Roseococcus sp. | reverse complement strand
GGGGTGGCCCCCCCGGGGCCCCCCCGCGGGTACTTTTGGCCCCCGCCCCCTTTTAACACGTGGGGGGGGTCCCGCGGGGGGCGGTTGAGGGGGGGGGGGGGGGCACCCCCCCGGCGGGCCCGGGCAGCGCCCGGTTCCCCCTCAAGCCGCGGCGTAACCCGCAGCCCGCCCCTGCCGCAGCCCGCTCCATTGCCCCAGGCTGAAGGCCAGCACCGCCGCCGCCTGGGCCAGGAGGAAGGCGATGCCCAGCCCCGTCGGTTCAGGCCCAGCCAGGGCCGCGCCACCGCCGCCAGCAGCACGCAATCCACCACGAAGACCAGGTTCAGCGCCACGATCGCGCCGACCAGCCGCGGCGGGTTGGCTGCGCGCAGCCCCACCCAGGCCACCAGCGCGGCCCAGGGGAGGAACAGCGCGCCCGCCACGCGCAGCAGGGTCTCGGGCAGGCCGAGCCAGGGGGCCAGCGCGCCGGCCGCCAGCAGCAGCAGCAGGCCGGTCGCGCCGCTGCCCAGCGCATCGGCCAGCATCCAGAAGCGAAGTGTGGGGGTGGTGTTCATCTCAGGCCTCCATCGGGTTGCGATGGGCCATCCTTCCCCGCCCTCGCGCCGGAAAGCGATGACGTCGGAGGTCATCGCGGCGCGGCCTGGCCTGGGGTTACGCTGGGCCATGTCCAGCACCCACGCCCCGTCTTCCATCGGCACCCTGCTGCGCGGCTGGCGGCAGCGGCGCCGGCGCAGCCAGCTTGATCTGGCGCTCGACGCCGAGATCTCGCAGCGCCACCTGAGCTGCGTCGAATCCGGCCGCGCCGCGCCCAGCCGCGAGATGGTGCTGCGCCTCGCGGACCACCTCGACGTGCCGCTGCGCGAGCGCAACGCGCTGCTGCTCGCCGCCGGCTACGCCCCCAGCTTCACGGAGCAGCCCCTCAACGAGCCCTCCATGGCCGCCGCCCGCGCGGCGGTGGAGGCCATCCTCGCCGCGCACATGCCCAACCCCGCGCTGGCGGTGGACCGGCACTGGAACATGGTCGCGGCCAATGGCGCGGTGGCGCCGCTGCTGGCGGGGCTGGAGGACGCATCGCTGCTGGCCCCGCCGGTGAACGTGCTGCGCCTCAGCCTGCACCCGCGCGGCCTCGCCCCGCGCATCGGGAATTTTCCCGAGTGGCGCGGGCACATCCTGGACCGCCTGCGCCGCCAGGTGGAGATGAGCGGGGATGCGGGGCTGGCCGCGCTGCTCGACGAACTCGCGGCCCTGCCGCAGCCGCCCAGCCGGGCGGATGCGCCGGCGCCGGCACAGGGCCTCGGCGGCCTGGTCGTGCCCATGACGCTGGAGACGCCGGCCGGACCCATCGCCCTGATCGCCACCACCACCGTGTTCGGCGCGCCCATGGAGGTGACGCTCTCCGAACTCGCCATCGAGACCTTCTACCCGGCCAACCCCGAAAGTGCGGCGCGGCTGCGGGCGCTGGCGGGCTGACGCGCGGCGCTTGTGTCCGGCGGCCCGATGCCCCCAAGCTTCGCGCAGGGGGCGGCGAAAGGGGCCGGCCCGCCCCGTCGCGAACAAGGCCCATGGAGGAAACGCGATGCAACGTCGCTCGCTTCTGGCCGGTGTTCCGGCGGCCCTCGCCGCGCCGCATCTCGCCCACGCACAGGCATCCTGGCCCAATCGGCCCATCCGGCTCGTGGTCGGCTGGCCGCCCGGTGGCTCGGTGGACATCCTGGCCCGCGTGCTGCAACCGCGGCTGCAGGCGGTGCTGGGCCAGCCCGTGCAGATCGAGAACCGCGCCGGCGCCACCGGCTCGGTCGGTGCGGCCGAGGCCGCGCGCGCGGCACCCGATGGCCACACCTGGCTGGTCGCGGTGGACAGCCACGTCATCCTGCCCTCGGTGATGCGCCTGCCCTATGACACCCGGCGCGACTTCGCGCCGATCATGCTGGTGGGGCGCGGGCCGCTGGTGGTGACCTCGCACCCCGCCAGCCCCTGGGCGGGCTTCCCGCAGCTCATCGCGGCGGCGCGCGCTGCCCCGCGGGGCAGCATCAACTACGCGACGGCCGGCATCGGCACGCTCATGCATGTGGCGATGGTGCAGCTCTGCAACATCGCGGGCGTGGAACTGACGCATGTGCCCTATCGCGGCGGCGCGCCCGCGCTGGCCGATGCGCTGGCCGGCCATGTGCCGCTGTTCGTCACCAATGCGCCGGTGGGCGGGCCGCATGTGCGCAGCGGCGCGCTGAAGGGCTTCGGCGTCACCACGCGCGAACCCTGGCGCGACCTGCCCGGCGTGCCGAGCTTTCACCAGCTGGGCTTCCAGGACTTCGAGGCGCCGACCTGGTGGGGCGTCTATGCGCCTTCCGGCGTGCCGCGCGACATCCAGTCGCGCATGGCGCGCGAGCTCACCAACATCCTGGCCGAGCCCGAGATCAGGACGCGGGTGGAATCGCTCGGCATGGACGTGCTCGCCACCACCGGCGAGCCCTTCGCCAACTTCATGGTGAGCGAGATGGAACGCTGGGCCCGGGTGGTGCGCGAGAACAACATCCGGCTGGAGGGCTGACTAGACCAGCTCCGGAAAATCCTCCTCGCGCACCTCGTTCGGCGCGCGGGTGCCGGCGGAAAAATGGCGTTCCTCCGCCTGGCGCAATTCGACGCGGCGGATCTTGCCCGAGATGGTCTTGGGCAGTTCCGCCACCTCGATCCGCCGCACGCGCTTGTAGGGCGAGAGGCGTTCGCGCAGGTGCCGGAAGATGGACAGCATCGTCTCGCGGTCCGGCTCCAAGCCATCCACCAGCACCACGAAGGCCTTGGGCACGGCCAGGCGCACGGCGTCGGGCGCGGGCACCACGGCGGCCTCGGCCACGGCCTCGTGCTCCACCAGCACGCTCTCCAGTTCGAAGGGGGAGATGCGGTAGTCGGACGCCTTGAACACGTCATCGGCGCGGCCGACATAGGTGAAGTGGCCGTCGGCATCCTTGGTGGCGACGTCGCCGGTGCGGTAGGCGGTCTCGCCGAGCGGCGCTGAACTCCCGTCCTCCTGCTGGTAGCCGCGCATGAGGCCGAGCGGCGGGTCGTCCAGCGCAAGCGCGATCTCGCCCTCCGACACCTCCTGCCCGTGGGCGTCGAGCAACTGGATGCGGTAGCCCGGTGCCGGCACCCCCATGCTGCCGGGCTTCACCTCCTGTCCCGGGAAGTAGCCAATCTGGAGCGTGGTCTCGGTCTGGCCATAGCCCTCGCGGATGGTCATGCCCCAGACGCGGCGGACATGCTCGATCACCTCGGGGTTCAGCGGCTCGCCGGCCGAGCAGAGTTCGCGCAGCTGCCCGCGGAAGGGCGCCATGTCCTGCTGCACCAGCATGCGCCAGACGGTGGGCGGCGCGCAGAAGCTGTCCACGCCCTCGCGCGCCAGCACCTCCAGCGTGCCGCGCGCGTCGAAGCGAGGCTGGTTGTTCACGAAGACGCCCGCGCCCGCATTCCAGGGCGCGAAGAAGCACGACCACGCATGCTTGGCCCAGCCGGGCGAGGAGATGTTCAGGTGCATGTCGCCCGGCTGCAGCCCGAGCCAGTACATCGTGCTCAGGTGGCCCACCGGATAGGATTGCTGGTCGTGCAGGACGAGCTTGGGTTTGGCCGTGGTGCCGGAGGTGAAGTAGAGCAGCAGCGGGTCGGTCGCGCGCGTCACGCCCTCGGGCGTGAACTGCGCCGCGCGGGCCTTCAGCGATTCATACTCCGTCCAGCCCGGCGCCCCGCCGACCGCGATGCGCGTCACGGAACGGTCCAGCCCCTCGAACTTCGCCGCATCCGCGGCGCCCGTCACGACATGCCGCACGCGGCCGCGCGCGAAGCGGTCCGCGAGGTCCGTGGGGGTGAGCAGCGTCGTCGCCGGCACCACGACGGCGCCGAGCTTCATCGCGGCCAGCATGGTCTCCCACAGCGGCACGGTGTTGCCGAGCATGAGCAGGATGCGGTCGCCGCGCCGCACGCCGGCTTCGCGAAGCCCGTTGGCCAGCCGCGAGGATTCGGCCGAAAGCTCCGCGAAGCTGCGGGTGGCCTCCCCCGCGCCCGCGATGCGCAGCGCGGTGGAATTGCCGAGCGAGCCGCCCGCCAGTTCCGCGTCGAACCAGTCCAGCGCCCAGTTGAAGGTCTCCAGCCGCGGCCAGCGAAAGTCGCGCATGGCAGCGGCATAATCGCCGCGGTGCGCGAGAAGCAGGTCGCGCGCCGCGCGGAATTCCTTGGTGCTCATGGACGTGTCCCTCGGGGATTCTTGCCCCGAGCGTAGCGCCTGATCGGCTTCGGTGAAATCACCGAAGCCGTGAATCCGCGGCGCGGCAAAGGCCGCAGAGGCAGGCGCGCTATCCTTCCAGCCCGGACAGCTCCGCGATCATGCGGCCCAGCGCCGCCAGGTCGTCGCCGCCCGCGCCGCGGTTCACCAGCAGTTCCAGCAGGGGTGCCGCCATGGCCGTGGCGGGCGCGAAGACGCCATGGTCGCGGATGGCGGCGGCGGCCAAGCGCATGTCCTTGCGCATCAGCTCGCCCCGGAAGCCCGGCTTGTAGTTGCCGGCGATGATGCGCTTCGCGTGGTTGCGCAGCACGAAGCTGTCCGCCGAACCGCCGGAGAGCGCCGTGCGCATCGTCTCGGGATCGAGCCCCGCCTTGCGGCCCATGGCCAGCGCCTCGCTGACGGCGGTGAGTGTCGCGCAGATGATGAGCTGGTTGGCCGATTTGCAGATCTGCCCGGCACCCGATGGCCCGAGATGGGTGATGGTCCGGCCCACCGCCGCGAAATAGCTGGCGGCGCGCGCGAAGCCCGCGGCATCGCCGCCCACCATGCAGGTCAGCGTGCCGTCAATGGCGCCCTGCGGCCCGCCGGAGACGGGGCTGTCCAGCAGGGTCACGCCCTTCTCGGCGAGGTGCTTGGCGAAGCCCTGCGTCGCATTCGCGGAAATGGTGGAGAAATCA
>JBHYDO010000304.1:0-4984 GCA_051860645.1 Roseococcus sp. | reverse complement strand
GGGGCGGCATTCATGGCGGGGGCTCCGGCGCGGGGGGCGAGGCCCGGTGGTGGTGCTGGATGATGTAGCGCGGCCGGCGCTTCACCTCGTCGAAGATGAGGCCCACATACTCGCCGATCACGCCCAGGAAGATGAGCTGCACGCCGCCGAAGAAGGCCGGCGCGATGACGAGGCTGAGCCAGCCCGGCACCTCCCGCCCGCCCAGCAGATAGGCCAGGATCTGCAGCACCGTTACCGCCGCGGCCAGCACCGCCAGCACGATGCCCGAGACCACGCAGATGCGCAGCGGCGTCTTGGAAAAGCTGCACCATCCGTTCAGCGCGAAGCCCAGCAGCAGCATGGGCCGGTAGCTGGAGGTGCCGTGCCGCCGCGCCTCCGGCGTGAAGGTGATGTAGCGCACGTTGAAGCCGACCCAGTGCACCAGGCCGCGCAGGAAAGGGTTCTGCTCGGGCAGGCGGTCGCGGAACACCTCGACCACGGAGCGCGAGAGCAGGCGGTAGTCGGCGGCCCCCACCGGCAGGTCGAGGCTGCCCATGCGCGCGAACAGCCGGTAGAACAGCCGCGAGGTGGTGCGCTTCAGCCGCCCCGTCTCCTCGCCATCGGCGCGCAGGGTCTGCACGATGTCGGCCCCCGCGTCCCAGGCCTGCACCAGTTCGGGGATGAGTTCGGGCGGGTGCTGCTGGTCGCTGTCCAGCATCACCACCGCATCGCCCCGCGCCTGGTCCATGCCGGCCAGAAGGCAGTTCTGGTGGCCGAAGCGGCGCGACATGACCAGCACCTCCACCCGCGCATCGGCGGCGGCGATGGTGGCGAGCGCGGCCTCAGTGCCGTCGCCGGCGGGGTCCACCACATAGATCACGCGCCAGGCGTGGTGCGGCATCCCGTCCAGCACCGCAGAGAGGCGCGCGTGGAACAGCGCGATTCCCTGCGCCTCGCGGAACACCGGGCAGATCACGTCGATGGCGTGCCCGCTCATGCCGCCACCATGCCGCGCAGCCCTGCCTCCAGCGTGACGCGCGGCCGCCAGCCCAGGGCGGCACCGATGGCCGAGATGTCGGCCACCGTCTCCGGCACGTCGGCGGGGCGCACGGCGCCGGTCTGGCGCGCAGGCTTCGCGCGCCCGGCGGCGGCGCAGGCCAGGGCGATGACCTCTGCCACCGAATGCGAGATGCCGCTGCCCAGGTTGAACAGGTGGAACCCTTCCAGCCGCGTGGCGGCGAGGAAGCCGCGCACCACGTCGTCCACATGCACATAGTCGCGCCGGGGGGCCAGGTCCTGCACCACCACCTCGTCGGCACCCGGGTCCATCGCCTGGCGCAGGATGTGCGGCAC
Organism: Roseococcus sp.; assembly: GCA_051860645.1. Classification (GTDB taxonomy): domain Bacteria; phylum Pseudomonadota; class Alphaproteobacteria; order Acetobacterales; family Acetobacteraceae; genus Roseococcus. The sequence continues at coordinate 3,652 of JBHYDO010000304.1, read as the reverse complement.
CAGGAAGCGCGCGTCCTGGCCCGGCCCGTAGATGTTGAAGATGCGCAGCACGTTCACCCGAAGGCCATACATGCCGGTGAAGGCGCGGCAGGCCTCCTCCGCCAGGAGCTTGGACAGCGAATAGGGGTTGCTCGGGTGCACGCGCGCATCCTCGGCCACCGGCAGCCGATCCGGCCGGCCATAGACATAGGTGCTGGCGAAGGTCATGGGGCAGCCGGCGCGGCGGCACTGGTCCAGCACGCGCACCGTGCCCTGGGTGTTCGTCAGCATCACGCCCGGCGGGTCGTCCCAGGCGGCGGGGATGCCGGTGGCGGCGGCCAGGTGGAAGACGTGGTCCACGCCGTCCAGCGGCAACGGGGCCGTCAGCACGTCGTGGCCGGTGGCGCGGGAGAGGCCCAGCACCTCCACGCCGCAGGCTTCCAGCGCCCGCGCCAGGTGGCGGCCGAGAAAGCCCGTCGCGCCCGTGACGACGACGCGGCGGAGATGCGCGGGCAGGGCCTCAGGCCCCATGGCGCGCCCATTCCTCGCTGGCGCGCTCATAGTCGTCGGGGCGGCCGATATCGAGCCAGTAGCCATGGTGCTCCTGCACGTCCACGCGGTCGCCGGTGCGGAGGAAGTCATGCATCAGGTGGTCGAAGCCGAAGGGGCGGCCGGCGGGGATGCGGTCCAGGATGGCGCGGCTGGCGGCGTAGATGCCCATGCTGACCGTGTAGCCGAGCTCGGGCTTTTCCTCGAAGCCGGTCAGGCGGCGGGTGTCGTCCAGGTGCAGCACGCCGAAGTCGATCTTCTGCCGGCGGGCGGCGGCGAAGATGGTGAAGGTCCGGTTCGCCGCCACATGGCCGCGGAAGGCGGCGCCGTAGTCCAGGTCGGTCAGCACATCGCCGTTCATGACCAGGAAATGCTCCGGCAGGTCCTCGATCAGCCGGAGCGGTCCCATCGTGCCCAGCGCCTCGCGTTCCAGCGAATAGGTGATCTGCACGCCCCACTTGCTGCCATCGCCAAAGAAGGCGCTGAACAGGTCGGCCTGGTGGTTCACCGCGAGCGTGATGTGGCGGAAGCCATGGCTCGCCAGCTGCCGGATGATGATCTCCAGGATCGGCCGGTCGCCGATCGGCAGCAGCGGCTTGGGAAGCGACAGGGTGTAGGGCCGGAGCCGGCTGCCGATCCCGCCTGCCAGAATGACGACGCGCATGGGATCCTACCTGTTCTCAAGCGGAGGTGGGGGCGGTGTGCCGCAGCCGGGCGTTGCCGGCAACCCATGGCGGCGCCAGGCGGCGACCCCCCATCCGGCCAGCCCCGCCAGCAGCAGCGCCCAGCCGCCCGCTGTGGCGGCCTGGCGCAGGATGACGCCCCGTGGCCGGTAGGCGAGCATGGCTGCGCCCGCATGTCCGGCCGCCAGCGGGGCCACCATGCGCATGTCGTCCAGCGTGAACAGCGGGACCGGCTGCCCTTCCATGGTCAGGCGCCAGCCCGCATGGGGCGGGAGGTTCAGAACCAGCGCCTGCGCCGAACCCGGGGATGCGGGGGCGGGGCCGAGGGCGAAGCGCAGCGCGCCGGCAGCGCGGTCCAGCCGGATGTCGGTGACCGGCGTGCCTTGGCAGGCGGGCAGGCTGGCATCGGCGTCGCGCAGCGCCGGCGGCGGGGACGGGCGCTGGCTCGGGCGGGGCGGAGGGCCGCCGGCGGCGCCGGGGTCGAGCGCGGCCAGGCCGCAGAGCGGCACCACCATCGGCCGCGGATCGCGCAGGCGATAGGCCAGGAAGGCGCCCTCGCGCCCCACCTCCTCCAGCCCGGCATCGACGACGGGGTTCTCCGCCAGCAGATAGCGCGCCCCGTGCCGGGCGTAGAAGGCATGGTCCGGGAAGCGATAGTTGACCGCGAAGAACTGCCAGAACACGCGGGGCGAGTTGAAATACTGGAAGGTCGGCGCGCCGGCCAGGCGCGCGGCTGTTCCGGCCGAGCTGTAGTTCAGCCCATCGGCAGAGATGTCGCCGTGGTAGAGCAGCACGCCCGGCACCGGGTCCGCCGCCAGGATGCGCTGGGTCAGTCGGGTCAGGTCCTGCCACGCCTGGGTGATCGCCGGGCTGCGGCTCATCGGCAGCATGCGGGAGCTGAGCTGCGGCGCGGCGAGGATGCCGGCGCACAGCAGCACCGCGGCCGCCAGGAGATGCGGGCGCGCCGCCGCCAGCCGGTCGCCGGCCCGCAACAGCACCGCCGCGAGCAGGGCGCAGGCCAGGATCATGGGAATGAGCAGGCGGGGGCGGTGCTGGCCATCCATCGCCAGCAGCAGGCTCGCGGGGAAGCTGCACAGCGCCAGCGCGGCGAGCGCGAGGCCCAGCGCGCGCCGCGCCCGCCGGGCACCCGGCCGCAGCACCACCTCCAGGCCGCGGCCCGCCAGCAGCCCGGCGGCCATCATGAAGGGGCTGCCCAGCAGGCTCAGGTGCCGCGTGTGGCTCAGCCCCGGCACCTGGCCCCACAGCAGCACCCACTCGCCCGGGTCCAGGAAGACGAACAGCACGACGAGGCCGAGGATGGCGAGCAGGGTGCGTGTCAGCCCCTCGCGCCGGCCATCCCACGCCCCCAGCGCGGCCAGCCCCGCCACGATGCCGCCCAGGAAGAAGGAACCCGCCACCAGGGCCGGGTGCAGGGGCAGCAGCATGCCCAGCAGGGCGCGCGGCGCCTGCCGCTCGGCCAGCACCTCGCGGGCGAAGTCCGGGCTGACCGCACGGCCGATCACATGCCCGCTGCGGTTCCAGCGCACGAGGTCGTCGAGCGCCAGCAGCGCATTGCCGCTGGTGCCGAGGGAGAGCAGGGCGATCAGCGCCACGCAGCACAGCCCGCACAGCACCCAGGGCAGCAGCCGCCCGCGCCAAGCGCCGGCCGCCACCGCGCCCAGCACGGCGCCCCCGCCCACGACCAGCCCGAAGAAGGTGAGCGACGCGCTGAGGTTGGTGGCGGGGTTGGCCATGAGCATCAGGCTCGTGCCCACCACCACCAGGGCGGAGCCCGCCAGCCAGCGCCCCCGGTGCAGCACGAGCAGCAGCCCCGCCGCGGCCAGCGGCATCCAGGCGGCGGCGGCCACCAGGCTCGGCCAGCGCGCCAGCGCCATGGCGTTGCTGGAGGCGGTGATGGCGAAGCCCGCCATCAGCGCCCCCGTCCAGGACAGCCCGGCCGCCCGGCCCAGCACCACCGCATTGCCGAACATCAGGAACAGGTGCAGCGCGATGATGCTGTCATGCGCCGCGATGGCGGAGTGCAGGTCGCAATAGTCGAACGCCCAGGCGAAGGTGAAGGGATAGAGCGCCGACAGGTGCAGGTTGTGCGAGACGGGCTCGAAGGTCGTCCAGTCGAGCAGCGGGATGCGGCCCAGCGCGTAGTGCCGCCCGAATTCGCACAGCATGGGCGAGGTCAGCCAGGTGGTGTCGTGCGAGGGCGCGAAGGAGGCGTGTGAACTCAATGCCGGGTAGAGGCCGGCGGCGAGGCTGCCCAGGCAGATCATCAGCAGGATGATGGGCCAGGCGTTGATGTGGCCTGGCCAGGGGGGCATTCGCATCCGGTCCTCCCTCTCCTCGCAGGACAACCGGAGCGGGAGTGATCCGGCGGGTATCGGCGCTGCTGGCGCCTGTCAACGGCGGAACGGCCGCGGGGGGGGGCG
>JBHYDO010000303.1:0-5007 GCA_051860645.1 Roseococcus sp. | reverse complement strand
CGGCGGCAAGGCGCCCTGGGTCGGTGGCCTCCTGGTCCAGCCAGCGCAGCGAGGCGCGCAGGAAGTTTGACGCGGCCGTCAGCGGCTGGTTCAGCTCATGCGCGATGCCGAGGCTCATCACCGTCAGGCTGTCGGCGCGGGCGATGCGGCGCATGGCGGCCTCGGCGGCGCGCAGCCGTTCCTCGGCGCCGCGCCGGCGCGTCACGTCGCGCGCCACGCCGACCACGCCCAGCAACCGGCCCGCGCTGTCGCGCCAGGGAGCCTTGATGGTGCGGAACCAGCGCGGGCCGGTGCTGCGCGCCAGCACGATCTGGTCGTCGAACTCCATGGTCCGCCCCGCGGCCAGCACGGCGCGGTCCTGGCTGTCGAAGCGTTCGACCACCTCGGGCGGAGCCATCTCGCCGGCGGTGCGCCCGATGGCGTCGCCCTGGTCCCAGCCCATGGAACTGGCGGCGGCGTCATTGATCAGCACATAGCGAAGGTCGCAATCCTTCACGAAGATCGGCTCGGGAACCGAGCGCACGACGGATTGCAGCAGCAGCCGGTCATCCTCGGCCGCGCGGGCCAGTTGGATGTTCAGCGCGGCCACACGCTCGGCCCGCGCCGCCTCCTGCCGAAGCGCGGCCTCCGCGTCGGCGATGGCGGCCCCCAGCGCCTCGAACTCCGCGACGCGCAGCCCCTTCCCCGGCGCCTGCCCATGGGGTCGCGGATCACGGATGCTGGCGAGGCTGGCCAGCAGCCGGCGCGCGAGCCATGCCGCCAGCAGCAGTCCCACCGCGACCGTAACGAGGCCACCTACCCATTGCAGAAGCGCGGGCCCGGTCCAGGCCGCGGAGAAGGCCGCTTCGTCCTTTCCCGCAAGCACGGTCCAGCCCGCGAAGGGCAAGGGGGCGGCGAAGACGATGGCGGGCGTGGCCAAGGGCCCGGCGGCCCGCAGCGGCCCGCTTGCACCCGCGGCCAGCGTCTCGCGCAGCCACGGCCCGGCCTGCCACTGGTTGGGCCCGCCCGCGAGCCCGTGCGCCGCGACCATCCGCCCATCCGGTGCGAGCAGGATCAGGAAGGCGCCCTCGGGCGTTACCGAGCGCGCCAGCGCATCGGCCAGCACCTGCTGCGGGATGGGCATGGCCAGGGCACCGACGGCCGCTCCGTCGCGAAGCACCGGCACGGCCAGCAACAGGCAAGGCTGGGGGCCGGCACCGGCATCGGCACCGGCCATGGCATAACTGCTCAGATTGGCCAGGCCGTCACGCATGGCGATGGCGAGTTCGGCCTCCGGCAGGGCGGGGATGCCTTCCCGCCCCTCCCGCGTGTGGACGGGCGGTCGGCCGCGCGCGTCGCGCGGCACGAAGGCGATCCAGGGGCCGCGGTCCGCCAGGGCGCGGCGTGCCTGCAGGCGGAAGGCCGCTTCGCCGGAGAGGTCGGCGCCAATCAGTGGCGAGGCCGCCAGGGCATCGAGCAGCGCGGTACGGGTCTCGACCTGGTCGGTCAGGATCTGCGCGCCGGCCCGGGCCGCCGCCGAGAAGCTTGCCTCCATCCCAGCCCGAAGTCTTGAGGCGAGGTCGAAGGAGGTGAACAGGCCCAGCGCCAGCGCCGGTGCCAGAAGCAGCACGGCAAGCAGGTTGATGTGACGGGCGAGGCTGTTGCGCGGTGGCTCCACCCGCGGCCTGGGTCCCGGCCCCCGCGCACGCCCCGCCATTGGGCGTGGGGCCGTGCGGCTTGGCACGCCCTCCCGCAACGGTCCGGCAGAGGGCGGGCTTTCACGTGCTGCTGCCGTGGTGGTGCCCAACATGCCCCTAGGATGCCCGATGCCCCCGCGGGGGGCCAGTGTCGTGCGGGCGGGTTGCGCGCGAGGTCATGTCCGCCCCGAGGTGGGTTGACGGCTCGGGCGCGAAGCGGCCTACAGGTTTCAGTGGAGATGCGACCGCATTCTGGGCGCAGCCGCCACGTTCAAGTGGACACGGCCGGTGCCTTGTGCGGAAGCGGGGCTGGCGATTGGGAGCAGGAATGAAGACAGCGCTGATCACGGGCATTACCGGGCAGGATGGCGCCTACCTGGCCCGCTTCCTGCTGGACAAGGGCTACAGGGTGCACGGCCTGCTTCGGCGCTCGGCCTCGGCCGACGTGATTGGGGAGCGTCTGCGCTGGATCGGCGTCGAGGAGGATGTCGCGATGGTCGACGCCGACCTGTCGGACCTCTCCTCCATCATCCGCGCGGTGCAGGCGACGCGGCCGGATGAGGTCTACAACCTCGCCGCGCAATCCTTCGTGAAGACGAGCTGGACCCAGCCGCTGCTGACCGGCCAGGTCACCGGCATCGGCGCGGTGAACATGCTGGAGGCGGTGCGCATCGCCGCCCCCGGCGCGCGCTTCTACCAGGCGAGCAGCAGCGAGATGTACGGGCTGATTCAGGCGCCCATCCAGAACGAGACCACGCCCTTCTACCCGCGCAGCCCCTACGCGGCTGCCAAGCTCTATGCCCACTGGATGACGGTGAACTACCGCGAGAGCTTCGGCATGCACGCCAGCAGCGGCATCCTGTTCAACCATGAGAGCCCGCTGCGGGGCATCGAATTCGTCACCCGCAAGATCACGGATGGGGTGGCGCGCATCAAGCTCGGGCTGCTCGACCGGCTCTCGCTCGGCAATCTGGAGGCGCGGCGCGACTGGGGCCATGCGGCCGACTATGTGCGGGCCATGTGGTTGATGCTGCAACAGGAGCAGCCCGGCGACTTCGTGGTGGCGACGGGGCGCACCACCAGTGTGCGCGATTTCTGCCGCATGGCCTTCGACCATGTCGGCCTCGACTGGCAGGCGCATGTGACGACTGACACCGCCTTCCTGCGCCCCGCCGAGGTGGACGTGCTGCAGGGCGACGCGAGCCGCGCGCGGGAGCGGTTGGGCTGGGTGCCCGAAATCACGCTGGAGGCAATGGTGTCCGAGATGGTCGAGGCGGATCTGGCGCGACTGCGGCGGCGAAATGCCTGAAAGGGCAGAAACTGGGGCGACCAACGGGACTCGAACCCGCGACATCCAAGACCACAACCTGGCGCTCTACCACCTGAGCTATGGCCGCCGCAGTGGCGGGTGGATAAGCCGCGCGTGGCCCGGGCGTCAACCCGGTGGCGGCCGAACCATTGCCAGGAGCGCGTGGCCCTTCGCCGAAAGCGCCACCGTCGCGGAGGCGGCGGGCCCCGCATGGGGCAGCGGCTCGATCAACCCGTCCAGCAGCGCGTCCTCCCAAAGCGAGAGGCGCGGGCAGGTGCTGCGCCAATGCTCCATCGCCTCGGCATAGCCGCGGGGCCCGGCCTCGAACCAGCGCAGCATGTTCAGCATGCCGAGCGGGATGGCGGTCGCCTCGGCCATGGCGTCAGGCGCTGGCCGCCCGGGCGTCCGCGCCCGCGCCGCGCGCCGCCATCCATGTGCCAAGCCGGGCCAGCGCCTCCTCCAGCACTGCCTCGTTCTTGCAGAAGGCGAAGCGGGCGTAGTGGTTCGGCGGGTTGGGGCCGGCGTAGAAGGCCGTGACGGGAATGGCGGTCACCTTCGCCTCCTCGGTGATGGCGCGGCAGAAGGCCACGTCGTCGCCCGTGAAGCCGATGGAACGGATGTCGGCCGTCACGAAATAGCTTCCCATCACGGGCAGGGTTTCGAAGCCGAGTGCCTGGAGGCCCGCCGTCAGCAGGTCGCGCCGCGCGGCGAGGTCGGCCGATAGGCCCTCGAAATAGGCATCGTCCTTGGCGAGCCCTACCGCCACCGCGCGCTGGAGGTTGGGTGGGGTGGTGAAGGTGAGGTTCTGGTGTGCCTTGGCGACATTGGGCTGAAGGGCCGCGTCGCAGGTGACGTAGCCCACCTTCCACCCGGTCAGGCTGAAGGTCTTGCCCGCGCTGCCGATGCGCATGCAGCGCGGCCGCATCCCGGGCAGCGTCATCAGCGGCATGTGCTTCCAGCCATCATAGGTCAGGTGCTCATACACCTCGTCGCAGATGGCGTAGCAGTCGTGGCGCTCGATCAGGTCGGCCAGGAAGGCGAGTTCGGCCGCGGTGAACACCTTGCCCGTGGGGTTCATCGGCGTGTTGAACAGCACCGCCTTGGTCTTGGGCCCGAAGGCGGCGGCGAGTTCCGCGCGCGGAAGTTCCCACTTGGGTGGGCTGAGGCGCACGAGCTTGGGCACGGCGCCCAGCAGCTTCACCACCGGCAGGTAGGTGTCATAGAGCGGCTCGATCAGCACGCATTCGTCGCCGGGGTTCAGCACGGCCATCAGGCAGGCGGTGATGGCCTCGGTGGCGCCGGAGGTGACGACCACCTCGCGGTCCGGGTCCACCTCGATGCCGTAGAAGCGGCGGTTGGCCTCGGCCACGGCGCGGCGCAGCTCGGGCACGCCGGTCATGGGGGGGTATTGGTTGCGGCCGTCGCGCAGCGCCGCCGCCGCGGCCTCGATCACGTCCGCCGGCCCGTCATAGTCGGGAAAGCCCTGGCCCAGGTTGATCGCGCCATGCTGCACGGCCAGGGCGGACATCACGGTGAAGATCGTGGTCCCGGTGGCGGAAAGAAGGTGGTTCATCGGCTGCATGGCATGTCCTGGCGCGAAGGCATAACGATAGCCTTGTAGAATGGGGTTTGCCGGTGGAACGCGCAATGCGGAGTGCCGCCTGGTTTGCCTGCCCGCTGTGCAGCCTGCCTCGGATGCGTGCGGCCAAGGGTCCGCGGGGCGCGGCAAACCGGTTCCACGCCCGATTGCGCCCTGGCATGGCGCGTGCAAAACAGCGCGTGCCTGCATCGGGCGTGGCGCGAACCGCGCGGCGGGCAGGTGCCGGGGAAACGCAGCGGGCCACCCATCTGGCCCGCGCAACGCGATGACGGATGCGATGAAAAAGATCGAGGCGATCATCAAGCCCTTCAAGCTCGACGAGGTGAAGGACGCGCTGCACGAGATCGGCCTGCAGGGGCTGACGGTGGTGGAGGCCAAGGGCTTCGGTCGCCAGAAGGGCCATACGGAGTTGTATCGCGGCG
>JBHYDO010000302.1:0-5022 GCA_051860645.1 Roseococcus sp. | reverse complement strand
TGTAGCCGTTGTTGGTGAGGATGATGTCCACGAGGTTCTTGCCGATGTCGTGCACGTCGCCGCGCACGGTGCCGAGCACGATGGTGCCCTTCTCCTGGCCCTCCACGCGGACCATGTGCGGCTCGAGGTAGGCCACCGCCGCCTTCATGGTCTCGGCGCTTTGCAGCACGAAGGGCAGCTGCATCTTGCCCGCGCCAAACAGCTCGCCCACCACCTTCATGCCGTCCAGCAGCACGTCGTTGATGATGGCGAGCGGCTCCATCCCTTCCGCCATGGCCGCCGCCAGCTCGTCGTCCAGCCCCTTGCGGTCGCCATCCACGATGCGGTCCTTGAGGCGGCCCTGCACGGTGGCGGCCTTCACCTTGGCGACGTTGTCCGCGGCCTTGCGGCCCGAGAACATCTCCAGGACCTTCTGCAGCGGGTCGTAGCCCTCGGCGCGGCGGTCGTAGATGAGGTCCTCCATGACCTTCACCTCCTCGGCCGGGATCTTGTGCAGCGGCTTGATCTTGCTGACGTGCACGATCGCACCCGTCATGCCGGCCTTCACCGCGTGGTCCAGGAACACGCTGTTCAGCACGTGCCGCGCGGCGGGGTTGAGGCCGAAGCTGATGTTGGAAAGCCCCAGCATGATCTGGATCTCAGGAAACTTCTCCCGGATCATGCGGATGCCATCGAGCGTCCAGACGCCCAGCTTGCGGTCGTCCTCGTTGCCCGTCGCGATGGTGAAGGTCAGCGGGTCGATCATCAGGTCGGATTGCGGCAGGCCGTACCGGTTGCAGGCGAAGTCCACCAGGCGCTCGGCGATGCGCAGCTTGTCCTCGGCGGTCTTGGCCATGCCCACCTCGTCGATGGTGAGCGCGATGACGGCGGCGCCGAACTTCTTCGCGAGCTTCATGCGGTCATGCGCCGCGCCCTCGCCCTCCTCGAAGTTGATCGAGTTGATGACGGGCTTGCCGCCATGCAGCTTCAGCGCGGCCTCGATGACCGGCGTCTCGGTGCTGTCGATCACGAGCGGCGAGTTCACGCTGGCGGTAAAGCGCCTGATCACCTCGTTCATCTCGAACAGCTCGTCGCGGCCGACGAAGGCCGTGCAGATGTCGAGGCTGTTCGAGCCTTCCGCCACCTGCTCGCGCCCGATGGCGAGGCAGCTGTCCCAGTCATGCGCCTCCTGCACCGCGCGCCAGGCCTTGCTGCCATTGGCGTTGCAGCGTTCGCCGATGGAGAAGTAGCTGTTCTCCTGGCGCAGCGCCGTGGCCGAATAGAGCGAGGCCACGCTCGGCACCCAGTGGTGCTTGCGCGCCACCGGGCGCGGGCGGTGCGCACTCCCGCCCAGGCGGCGCAGCATCGCATCCTGTGCGGCGATGTGCGGCGTGGAGGTGCCGCAGCAGCCGCCGATCAGGTTGTAGCCGTCCTCGGTGACGAAGCGCTCCATCCATGTGGCCATCTCCTCGGCACCCAGCGGGTAGTGCGTCTTGCCGTCCACCAGCTCGGGCAGGCCCGCATTGGGCTGCACGCTGAGCAGGCCGGGCCAGTTCTGGCTGAGCCAGCGCAGGTGCTCGGCCATCTCCTGCGGACCCGAGGCGCAGTTCAGCCCGATCAGCGGCACGTCCAGCGCATGCACGACGGCGGCGGCCGCGGCGATGTCGGGGCCCACCAGCAGCGTGCCCGTGGTCTCCACCGTCACCTGCACGAAGATGGGGATGTCGGACTTCGTGCGGGCCTTGGCGATCTTGGCGGCGTTGACGGCGGCCTTGATGTAGAGCGTGTCCTGGTTCGTCTCGGTCAGGATCGCGTCCGCGCCGCCGGCGATCAGGCCGAGGCACTGTTCGATCAGCGCCGCCTCCAGCTCGTCATAGGTGATGTGGCCGAGGCTCGGCAGCTTGGTGCCCGGCCCGATGTCGCCCACCACCCAGCGGTGGCGCCCATCGGCGAAGCTCTCGGCCGCCTCGCGCGCCAGCTCCACGCCGATCTTGTTGATCTCGAAGGCGCGGCTGCCCAGCTCGAATTCTTCCAGCGTGATGGGGCTGCCGCCGAAGGTGTTGGTCAGCACCATATCGGCGCCCGCCTCGAAGTAGCCGCGGTGGATCTCGCGGATGAGCTCGGGCCGGGAGAGCGACAGCACCTCGGTGCAGTTCTCCTTGTCCCAGAAGTCCTTGACGATATCGAGCGTCAGCGCCTGCACGCGGCTGCCCATGCCGCCATCGCACAGCAGGACGCGGTCACGCAGGACGTCGAGAAGGTGCGGTCTGGAAGCCATGTGTCGGGTTCTCTGGGTCTTGTGTGAAGATCTGGTTCAGGCGTGGACGAGCGCGTCGGCCGGCAGGCGCGTGGCGCACCACATCCGCACCCCGAGCGGCCCCGGGAGCTGGGCCGTCCGCGCCAGCGCGCAACCCGCGCCGCCGAGCCAGCCGGCCATCGCGGCATCGTCGAAGCCGGGCCAGCGGTGGGCGAAGCGCTCCAGCACCTCGGCGCGGCCGTGCGGGGCGAGGTCCAGCACCAGCAGCGTGCCGCCGGGGCTGAGCACGCGCGCCGCCTCGGCCAGGGCGGCGGCGGGGTCCTCGGCGTAGTGCAGGACCATCTGCATGGTCACGACCTCGAAGCGGGCGTCGGCCAGCGGCAGGCGGTACATGTCGGCCAGGCGCACGCTGCACCGGTCCGCGAGGCCGCGTTCGGAGAGGCGCGCGCGGGCGAGCGCCAGCATCTCGCGGCTGGCATCCACGCCCAGAGCCCGCTGCGTGCGGTCCGCCAGTAATTCCAGCAGGCGACCGGTGCCGGTCCCGATGTCAAGAAGACTTGCGATGGAGACCGGCAACGCATCCAGCAGCGCGGCCTCGATGGCCTGGGCGTCAAGGCCCAGGGCGCGCATCTCATCCCAGTCCATGCCGTCGCGCCGGAAGGCGTCGGAGGCGGCGCGCGCGCGGTCGGCGGCGATTCGTGCGGCCTGGCGTCGGTCGGCCTGGAGCACCGGCTCATCTTCCGGCAGGCGGGCGAGGATCAGGCGCGCCAGATCCGCGCCGGCGGGAAGCTGGAAATAGACGTGGGGTCCCTCCGGCAGCCGTTCCAGCAGGTTCGCCTCGGCCAGAAGCTTCAGGTGGCGCGAGAGGCGCGGCTGGGACTGGCCCAGCACGGCGCACAGCTCTGAAACGTTGAACGCCCCGCGCGCGCAGAGGGCGAGCAGGCGAAGCCGCGTGGGCTCGGCAGCGGCGCGCAATTGCGTGAGAAGATCGTCCATGGACTTGCAAATGGCATAAACATATCCTTATGTCCAGTGCATGACATGGTCGATTGACGCGCGGATCCCCGTCTACCTCTTGGCGAACGAGGACAATCTCGCCCTGGCCCTGTCGCGCGGAAAGCCTGCCGCGGTGCTGACCGCGGCCGGCGACGCCGCGCCAGATGGCGCCGTCACCGTCACCGACTTCAAGCCTGGCGAGGCGCCTCACGCCGCCGCCTGCGGCTGCTGTCTGGGGCGCGGGGCAGCGGCCCGGGCGTTGGACATGCTCTTCCAGGGACGCGCCCGCGGGACCGTGCCCTGGTTCGACCGCGTGCTGGCACTGGACCCGCATGGCGATGTAGCGGCCGCCCTGCGCGAGGATTCCGTGACGGCGGCGCGCTATCGGCGGGCATAGGGACAGCGGCGAAGGCGAAATCGCCGCCGCGGCGGCGGCCTCCGTCCCGAAAGGCTGCGGGCCGGTCCATATCGCCGGTGCAGGCGCTAATCCACGCCCTCGCCCGGAAACCGCTCGGCGATGCGACCGAGCGCCGCGTGCAGCAACACGAGTTCCTTTTGAGTAAGCCCCTCCGTCACCTCCGCCTCCAGGGCGCGCGCAATGGGCAGGATGGCCGCATGGACCGCTTGCCCCGCCTCGGACAGCGCCAACCATTGCAGCCGCGCGTCGTCGGTGTCCGCCGCACGGTCGAGGTATCCGCGCCCCGCCAGTTGTCGCACCGCGCGGCTCACCTTCACCTTGTCCATGGCGGTGCGCATGGCGATCTCCCGCGCGGGCAGGCGGCCGAACCGGCCCAGCACCGCCATCACCCGCCACTCCGGGATGGAAAGCCCGAAGGCCGCGCCATAACGATCCGCGAAGCGGCGTGAGACGCGGTTGGCGGCGACCGACAGCCGATACGGAAGGAACTCCTCCAGGCGGAACTCCACCTGCCGCGCTTCGGGGACTTTGCTTGACATAAGTTGCATTTGAAACTACCTGCCAGGAAACGCAAGGCAGGGGAAACGTCGGCATGGCCAGCAAGCAATACATCGCCTTTCCGCGCAGCGAGGGCCTCTCCTCCCGCCAGGCCCATGCCGACCTGCCCGAGGGCACCTTCGAGCGGGAGCTGGGCAAGGAGGGCTTCTTCGGCCCCGCCACCCACATGTACCATGCGAACCCGCCCACCGGCTGGACGCGCTGGGAGGGTCCGCTGCGCCCCCGCGCCTTCGATCTCGCCCGCATCAATGTCGAACAGCCCAGCCCATGGGACGCCGCCACCATCCTGCACAACGCCCATTGCCGCCTGCGTTTCTGGCGCGCCCCGGCCGCGATGGACCACCTGGCGCGCAACGCCGACGGCGATGAATTGCTGTTCATCCACACTGGGCATGGCCGGCTGTTCTGCGACTACGGCCACATGAGCTTCCGCGCCGGCGACTACATCCTGCTGCCGCGCAGCACCATGTGGCGCATCGAGTGCGACGCGCCCGTCGCCGCCCTCCTCATCGAGGCCACCGGCAGCACCTACCAGCTTCCCGACCGGGGCATCCTCGGCAAGCACGCGCAGTTCGACCCGGCCGTGCTGGCCACACCCGCCATCGACGACGCCTTCCGCGCCCAGCAAGGCGTGCGCGAAACCCGCGTGGTGATCAAGCGGCGCGACGCGCTCTCCACCGTCACCTACCCGTTCAACCCGCTGGACGCGGTGGGCTGGCACGGCGACCTCGCTCCCGTGCGGCTGAACGTGGAGGACATCCGCCCGCTGATGTCGCACCGCTACCATTTGCCGCCCAGCGCCCACACCACCTTC
>JBHYDO010000301.1:0-5050 GCA_051860645.1 Roseococcus sp. | reverse complement strand
GGCCGCAGGGAATTTCGATGAGCAAGAACGACGCCGCGCGCACCGCCGCGCTGGACTGGATCACCGCCAACGAGGCGCGGCTGTCCGCCTTCAACGAACGCATCTGGGCCTATGCCGAGCCCGCCTGGCGCGAATACCGCTCGGTGGCCGACTATGTGGCGCTGCTGCGTGAGGAGGGCTTCACCGTCGAGGAGGGCTCGGGCGGCATGCCCACCGCCTTCGTCGCGGAATGGAAGAACGGCGAAGGGCCGGTGCTCGCCAGCTTCTCCGAATACGACGCGGTGCCGGGCAATTGCCAGCAGGTGGCACCGCACCGCGCGCCGCGCGAGGGCATGCACCCCTACGCCGCCGGCCACACCGACCCGCATTCGGTGCTCGGCACCGCGGCCCTCGCCGCCATCCTCGGCGCCAAGGCGGCGATGACCGCGCAGGGCGTGGGCGGGACGCTGAAGCTGTTCGGCGAGCCGGCGGAGAAGGTCTGCGGGTCCAAGCCCGTGCACGCGGCGAAGGGCTATTACGACGCGCTCGACGCCGCCGTGGTCTGGCACCCCTGGCCGTCCAACACCGTCACCAGCGACACGCATTTCGGCGCCTACTGGAGCGCTGTCATCACCTTCGAGGCCGAAAGCCCCGAGACCTGGATCGACCCGACCCTGGTGCCCATTGAGGGCGCGCACGCCCAGGCCCGCTGCCCCGGCGCGCTGGACGCGCTGTGCCTGATGTACACCACCACCAAGTACACCAAGGAGGCGATGTTCCCGCACGCGGGTTCCTGGACGCTGAACGAATATGTGCTGGGCGATGGCGGCGCGACCTCGGACAACCTGGCGCCGCGCTTCTCGCAGATCCAGTATGCTTGGCGGGCGTCGAACCTCGGCATCCAGGAGCAGATCTGGCGCGTGCTGGCCAACAACGCCCGCCACGCCGCCGCCGTCACCGGCTGCAAGGCCCATGTGCGCTGGGTGACGAAGACGCGCGTGGGCGTGCCCAATGACGTGATGACCGAAATCACCTTGAAGAACCTCCAGGCCGTGGGTGCCCCGGTGTTCCCGGAGGAGGCGCTGGAATTCGGCCGCGCCATCCAGCGCAATCTCGGGCTGGAGCCGATGGCGGACCCCTTCATCGCCAGCGTGTCCGAACTCACCCCGCCGCCCGTTTTCGAGGCGAAGCTGCGGGCGGGCCTGCCCTCCTGGCAGAAGCACCTCAGCGCCGATGACTATGTGGAGTTCTGCTGGCACTGCCCGACCGTGCGCCTGCTGGCCGGGCGCCCCCGGCTGCGCCCGCCCGCCTCGGGCTTCGCCTACCCGAACTGGACCTACAACGCGCTCGGCGGACTGCCCGCCGCGGTGGACCCCGGGATGTTCGTCGCCGCCCGCACCATGGCGCTGACGCTGGTGGACCTCGCCACCCAGCCCGAGACCCTCGCCGCGGCCCAGGCGGAATTCCGCGAGCGCACCGGCCTGGGCACGGCCAAATGGGTGGCGCCCCTGCTGCCCGCCGACTTCGTGCCGCCCACCGACCTGTGGTGGCCCGAATACGTCACCACCGCGCGCGGTGAGGAGTGGTGCATCCCCACCCCCCACGCCGTGGCCGGCTTCGGCGAAACCCTCTGAACGCGTTGCGGCGCCTCTGGCGCGGCGAGGCGCCGCTCGACGTCGCCTTCTGGAACTGGGCCGTCATCGCGGGCCTGCTGGTGAACATCGCCACCAGCATCGGCTTCTTCGTGCTGATGCAGGCGCGCGAACCCGTGGCCGCACTGGTCGTCGGCTACGGCCTCTCCATTCCCTACAATATCCTGGCCACCATCGGCGTCTGGCGCAGCGCCGCCCGCTACACCGGCCCCCCGCACCTCGCCAGCCTGGCCAAGTGGATCACCCTGCTGGGCATGACGGTCCTGAGCGCCACCTGAGGGCAGGCGCGCCTGGGGGCTGGGATGGGGGAGGGCAGCGCCCTCGCCAGCCTCACCGCGGCGCACGCACCCTCACCCGGCGCCCCAGGCGCGCCCCCTCAGGCCGTCGCCCGGCCTTCCTGCACCGCATGGCAGGCCACTTGAGCCGGGCCGGCGGAGAGCATGGTCGGGGCTTCAGCGCGGCAGCGGTCATTGGCCAGGGGGCAGCGTGGGTGGAAGGCGCAGCCGCTGGGTGGGTTGATGGGGGAGGGGACTTCGCCGCCCACGGGGGTTCGCGTCCGGCCGGTCATGCCGAGGTCCGGGATGGCTTCCATCAGCGCCCGTGTGTAGGGGTGCCGGGGCGTGGTGAAGAGGGTCTCGGCGGGGGCGAGTTCGACCAGCTTGCCCAGGTACATGACGCCGATGCGGTCGCTCACCTGGCGGACGACAGCCAGGTTGTGGCTAATGAAGAGATAGGTAAGGCCGAGGCGGCTCTGCAGTTCCTTCATCAGGTTCAGGATCTGCGCCTGGACGGAGACGTCGAGTGCCGAGGTCGGTTCGTCGCACACCAGGAATTCGGGGTTGGACGACAGCGCGCGCGCGATGGAAATGCGCTGCCTTTGCCCGCCCGAGAATTCGTGTGGGAATTTCCCCCCGTCGAGCGGCGAGAGCCCCACCTGCGTCAGCAATTCGCCGACGCGGGCAAGCTGGGCGGCGCGGTCCTGGATCAGGCCGAAGGCGCGGATGGGCTCGGCGATGATGTCCGCCACCCGCCAGCGCGGGTTCAGGCTGGCATAGGGGTCCTGGAAGATCATCTGCATGCGCCGCCGCTGTGTGCTGTCGGAGCGCGCGGATGTCAGGTCCAGCCCGTCGAACAGCACGCGCCCTCGGGTGGTGGGATAGAGGCCCACGGCCAGGCGCGCGACGGTGGACTTGCCGCAGCCGCTCTCGCCAACCAGCGAGAGGGTGGTGCCCTTGGGGATGGCAAAGGAAAGCCCGTCGACCGCGCGCAGCACACGGCGGCCCTCGCGCGCGATCAGCCGTTGCAGCAGCGGGCGGGAGACGTCGAAATGCCGGGCGACATCGTCCACTTCCAGCATGGGTGTCAGGTCGGCGCGACGCGCCTCCGCCATCGCGGCATCGGCGGCTTCGCTCATGGCGCGTGCAGCCAGCAGGCGGCCTCGGTGGTGCCGACGGGGAACAGTTCCGGCCGTTCCTCGCGGCAGCGGTCGAAGACGCGCGGGCAGCGCGGGTTGTAGGCGCAGCCCCTGGGGATGGCGGTGAGGCGGGGCATGGCGCCGTCGATCTGCTGCAGGCGGTCCACCCGGCGATCGAGCGGGGGGATGCTGCCCATGAGCCCCTGTGCGTAGGGGTGGTTGGCGTTGAGCACCACCTCGCGCACGGGCCCGATTTCCACGATGCGGCCGGCATACATGACGGCGACGCGGTCGGCCGTCTCGGCGATGACGCCCATGTCGTGCGTGACGAGCATCATGGCCGTCCCCTTCTCCCGCGCCAGGCTCTTCAGCAGCGCGATGACCTGCGCCTGGATGGAGACGTCGAGTGCCGTGGTGGGCTCATCGGCCACGATGAGCCGCGGTTCCGCGCAGAGCGCGAGCGCGATGACCACGCGCTGCCGCATGCCGCCCGAGAACTCATGCGGGTAGCTGTCGATGCGCTCGCGCGCGGCGGGGATGCCCACCAGCTCCAGCCAGGAAATGGCCCGCTCGCGCGCCTCGCCCGGCCCGATGGGCAGGTGGGTGGTCATCGTCTCCGCCAGTTGGCGGCCCACGGTGTAGAGCGGGTTCAGCGTCGTCAGCGGGTCCTGGAAGATCGCGCCGATCTGCCGGCCGCGCAGCGGCCGCATCTGGTCATAGGTGAGCCCGTCGATGCGCCGGCCGTCGAAGCGGATCTCCCCGCCGGCGATTCGGCCGGGCGGTTCCAGCAGGCCGATGATGGCGGCGCCGGTCATGGATTTTCCGGCGCCGCTCTCGCCCACCACGCCCAGCACCTCGCCGGGCGCGATCTCGAAGGAGACATCGTCCAACGCCACCAGCGTGCCGCGGCGCGTGGGGAATTCCACACGCAGATTCTTGACCTTCAGGAGAGACATCAGCGCAGCTTCGGGTTCAGGGCGTCGCGCAGCCAATCGCCCAGCAGGTTGACGGACAGGACCATCGCGATCAGCGCGACGCCTGGGAAGATGGTGATCCACCATTCGCCGGAGAACAGAAAGTCGTTGCCGATGCGGATGAGGGTGCCGAGGCTCGGCTGCGTCGGCGGCACGCCGACGCCCAGGAAGGAAAGCGTGGCCTCGGAGAGGATGGCAAAGCCCAGCGAAAGCGTCGCGATGACCAGCACCGGCGACATCACGTTGGGCAGCACATGGCTCAACATGATGCGCAGCGGCGAGAGGCCGATGACGCGCGCCGCCTGGACGTATTCCTTGTTGCGCTCGACCAGCGTCGAACCGCGCACCGTGCGCGCGAACTGCGGCCAGTTGGAAATGCCGATGGCGAAGATGACGACGAAGATCGCGATCTGGTCATGCACCTCGCGCGGCAGGGCGGCGCGCACGACGCCGTCCACCAGGAGGGCGACGAGGATGCCGGGAAAGGTCAGCTGGATGTCCGCGATGCGCATCAGCAGCGCATCCACCGTGCCGCCCAGATAGCCCGCGAGCAAGCCCACCGACACGCCGAGGATGGTGGAGAAGGCCACCGCCGCGAAGCCCACCAGCAGGGAGACGCGCGCGCCATACATGATGGCGGACAGCATGTCGCGCCCCTGGTCGTCGGTGCCGAGCGGATAGGCGGGGTTGCCATCGCCCCACAGGGAGGGCGGCAGGAAGGCGTCCATCAATTGCAGCGAGGCGAGGTCGAACGGGTCGTGCGGCGCAAGCCAGGGCGCCAGCACCGCGCCCCCGATGCAGATGAAGGCCACGAGGGCCGCCTGCATCGTGATGCGCGACCGCGTGAAGCTCCACCAAAGGTCGCTGTCGAAGAAGCGCTGCATGGCTCAGTGCCCACCCCGGCCCATGCGCAGGCGCGGGTCCACCGCGTAGTAGAGCAGGTCCACGATCAGGTTGATGGTGACGAAGACCAGCGCGATCAGCATGAGGTAGGCCGCCATGACCGGGATGTCGGCGGCCCCCACGCTCTG
>JBHYDO010000300.1:0-5092 GCA_051860645.1 Roseococcus sp. | reverse complement strand
AGAACACCGGGATCTGGATCAGGATGGGCAGGCAGCCGGATGCGGGGTTGATCTTCTCGCTCTTGTAGAGCGCCATCATCTCCGCCTGCATCTTCTGCGGGTCTTCTTTGTAGCGCTCGCGGATTTCCTGCATCTTGGGCGCCACGAGGCGCATGCGGCTCATGGACTTGTAGGCCTTGTTGGCCAGCGGGAAGAACAGCACCTTCAGCGCGAAGGTAAAGATCAGGATGGCCACGCCGAAGTTGCCGGTGAGCAGGTAGAGCCAGTCCAGCGCATAGAAGAACGGCTTGGTGATGAAGTAGAACCAGCCGAAGTCGATCGCCTTGTCGAAGTCCTGGATGTTCAGGCGGTCGCGGTAGTCGTCCAGCAGGCGCACTTCCTTGGCGCCGGCGAAGAGGCGGCTGCCGAAGCCGGCGCTTTGACCCGCTGCCACCACCTGCGGCACGGCGGGTGAGATATCCACCTGCCAGCGGTCCACCCCCGCATCGGGGATGTGCCGGAAGGCGCTGCGGATGCGGTCATTGGGGTCGAGGCGCGTCAGCGCCGTCAGCCAGTACTTGTCGGACAGACCGGCCCATCCCTCGGTGGCCTCGTTCTCCCAGGCGGAACCCTGAGCACGCCTTGCATTGCCCTGATCGCGGCCGTCGCTGTAGGTGATCTCGGTCAGGCGGCCGTCCTGCACGGCGATGAAGCCCTCGTGCAGGATGAAGAAGCCCGCCACCTGTGGCGTGCGCTCACGCCGGACGCGGGCCCAGGGCAACAGCACCACGGCCTCGGCCGCGTTGTTCTGCACCGATTGCCGCACCTCGAACATGTAGTTCGCGTCCAGCGAGACCACCGCCTGGAACACCTGGCCCTGGCCATTGTCCCAGGAGAAGGTAACGGGGCTGTTCACGCCGAGCGGGCCGCCGCTCACGCTCCAATCGGTGTCGTTGTCCGGCACGCGGGTGCGCGTGTCGGCGGCGGTCCAGCCCCATTGGGCGAAATACCCCTCCGGCCGGCCGCGCGGGGCCAGCAGGGTGACGTTGGGGCTGTCGCGCTGCACCGTCTCGCGGTAGTCGTTCAGCGTCATCTGGTCCAGCGAGAGGCCCCGGGCAGAGATCGCGCCCCGCACCCGTGTGTTCTCCACCGGCACCCGCACCGCCGGCACGCCGGGCGGCAGGGCGGTGACGGCGGTATCCCCGGGGACGGCCGCGCCCGGCGCCGCTGCGGTGCCAGCGGGCGGCACCGGCACGGCGGGCAGCGGAACGTCGCCCTGCTGCGTTGCCACCGGCCGTGGTGGGGGCACCGGGGCGTTGCCGCGATTCCAGATCTCGAACAGCAGCAGGATGCCGACGGAAAGGGCGATGGCCGCGAGAAGGCGCTTCTGGTCCATGGGTCTCGATCAACTCTCGGGGCGGGACGCGGGGCCGGCGGAAGGGGAGGCGTGGGTCGGCGCGGGCGAGGCGGAGCGCAGGCGGTTCAGCGTCATGCGCGGCGGCGGAACGGGGTCGTAGCCCCCGGCGTTCCAGGGGTTGCAGCGCAGGATGCGCCATGCTGCAAGGCCGGCGCCCCGGAGGGCGCCCTGCGTGGTCACGGCCTCGATCGCATAGTGCGAACAGGAGGGGTGGAAGCGGCAATTCGCGCCGATGAGGGGCCGCAGCGTCCACTGGTAGGTGACGATGGCCCCCTTCAGCGCGTGCTGGGCGGGGTTCATGGCGCGCGCACCCCGGTCTTCGCCAGTGCCGCCTCGAACTCCGCGCGCAGCGTGGCGAAGGCACAAACGCCGGTCTCGGCCCGGGCGATCAGCACCAGATCCCAGCCCGGCGCGGGGGCCTCGGCCAGGGCCAGGCGCGCCACCGCGCGAAGGCGGCGCTTGGCGCGGTTGCGCACCACGGCATTGCCGATCTTCTTGGTCGCGGTGAAGCCCAGCCGCGTCACCCCATCCGCGCGCGGCAAAGCCTGCACGACGAGATGACTGCGCCCGGCCTTGCGGCCTTCGCGCGCAGCACGGAGGAATTCCGCGCGGCGCTTCAGGCGCGCGGGGGGGTCAGCAGGCATCGCGGGGTCTCCCGCGCCGCGTGTGGCGCGATCAGGCGGAGAGCTTGGCGCGGCCCTTCGAGCGGCGGTTCGCGAGGATCTTGCGGCCCGCCACCGTGGCCGAACGGGCGCGAAAGCCATGGCGCCGCTTGCGGACGAGCTTGGAGGGCTGATAGGTGCGCTTCACGGCGGGCTCCTGGAGGAACGTAACAAAAGGGAATGGCGGGGCTGCCGAAGGCTGTCCCGTGGATGCTCTGCGTATAGGAAGGGGGCGGGGGCGGCGTCAACCTCCGAAGGCTTCCATCCCCCGATACGCCGGCTGCGCGGAGCGCCATGCAGGGCTGCGGTCGCGTGTTGCCGCAATGCAGCAATACGCCTATCCCTTCCGGCCTCAAGGCTTGGGAAGACACGCCATGGAACGCATCATCGAAGGTCAGGCGGCGCTCATCACGGGGTCCACCTCGGGGATCGGGCTCGGCATCGCGCGGCTTTATGCCGCCGCCGGCGCGCGCGTCATGCTGAACGGCTTCGGCAAGCCGGAGGAGATCGCAGCCGCCCGCGCCGAGGTGGGCGCGCTTATGGGCGTGGCAGAGGCCCCCTACAGCGCGGCCGACATGTCCAAGCCCGCCGAGGTGCGCGCCATGGTCGCCACCGCCGAGGCCGAGTTCGGAAAGCTGGACATCCTGGTGAACAACGCCGGCATCCAGTTCGTCGCCGCCGTCCAGGATTTCCCGGACGAGAAGTGGGACGCCATCATCGCCATCAACATGTCGTCCAACTTCCACGCCATCAAGGCGGCCATGCCGGGGATGCTGGCGCGCGACTACGGGCGCATCCTCAACGTGGCCTCCGCGCATGGCCTGGTCGCGAGCCCCTACAAGTCGGCCTATGTGACGGCCAAGCACGGGGTGGTGGGGATGACGAAGTCCATCGCCCTCGAGATCGCCGAGACCCCCATCACCTGCAACGCCATCTGCCCGGGCTTCGTGCGCACCCCGCTGGCCGAGGCGCAGGTGGCCCCGCTCGCGCAGAAGCACGGCATCGGCGAGGAGGCGGCGCTGAAGGACCACCTGCTGGCCAAGCAGCCCTCCAAGCGCTGGATCGAGGTGGAGGAGGTGGCGCGCATGGCGCTGTACCTGGTCGGCCCTGGCTCGGGCGGGGTGAACGGGGCGGCGCTGTCCATCGACGGCGGCTGGCTCGCGGCATGAAGGATGGCGACGTGATGGTGCCCCCCGTCGAGGACATGGTGGCCGAGGTGCCGCCGCCCGAGGCTCCGGCGCCCGCCGCCCCCGCGCTGCGCGACACGCGGCCACGGCGGGTCAACATCGCCCTGCAGGGCGGTGGCACGCATGGCGCCTTCACCTGGGGCGCGCTGGACCGCCTTCTGGAAGATGACCGCATCGAGTTCGACGGGCTGTCGGGCACCTCGGCGGGCGCCATCAACGGCGCGGTGCTGGCGCTGGGCCTGCTGGAGGGCGGGCGAGCCGGCGCCAAGGCCGCGCTGGACCGCTTCTGGCGCGCGCTGGGCGCCAAGTTCGCCGTCTCGCCCCTGCGCTCGACGCCCTTCGAGAAGGCGCTCTGGGGCTGGGACCTGACCTACAGCATGGCCTACAACGCCTTCGACACGGCGACGCGCATGTTGAGTCCCTACCAGTTCAACCCCTTCCCCATGGAATTCAACCCGCTGCGCAAGGCGCTGGAGCAGAGCCTCGACCTCGCGCGCCTGCGCAGCGAGCGGACGGGGATGCGGCTCTACATCTCCGCCACCAATGTCCGCACCGGCAAGCCGCGCGTGTTCAACCGGTCCGAGATCACGGTGGACGCGCTGCTGGCCTCGGCCTGCCTGCCCAACATCTTCAAGGCGGTGGAAATCGACGGCGAGGCCTATTGGGATGGCGGCTACCTGGGCAACCCGGCACTCTGGCCGCTCTATCATGACCGGCCGGCGTCGGACATCATCATCGTCCAGCTGAACCCGCTGATCCGGCCGGAGGTGCCCACCACCTCGTCCGACATCATGAACCGGCTGAACGAGATCACCTTCAACGCCAGCCTGATGAGCGAAATGCGCGCCATCGACTTCGTGCAGCGCATGCTCGATTCCGGCCGTCTCGAACAGCCGCGCTACCGCCGCATATTCTTGCATGCCATCGAGGACGAGGCGCGGATGCGCGCCTTCAAGCTCAGCACCAAGTTCAACGGCGACTGGGATTTCCTCTCCACCCTGCGCGACTACGGGCGCGAGGCGGCGGACAAGTTCCTGCGCGAGAGCTTCGACCGCGTGGGGCGCGAAAGCACCCTCGACATCCAGCGCTATCTGTAGGAAATCCCGAGCCATGGACATGGGAATTATGCTCCGTATCGGAGCGGGAGCGGTGGTGGCTTTGGCGGGCCTGGCACTGGCGACGCGGACCCAACTCGAACTGAATATCACCGAGGAACAACTGGGCGTGCTGCTCATCGCGGGCGGCGTGCTGTTCGCCTACCGGGCGATCAAGGCACATTACGACGCGCAGGACCACGAGTAGCGGTCACGCCAGCCAGCGCAGCCGCGCCACCTGCCCGCGCCGCAGCACCAGGATCGCCGCCTGGCGGAAGCGCCGCGCCAGCGCGATGATGGCGCGGATGTCGGCGGCCAGCAGCAGGTTGTGCTCCTGCCATCGCGCGGTACCACTCAAGCCCTCGGCCACGGGAAAGCGCCGTGCCGCCGCACGCAGCCGCGCCTGGGCCCGGTCGTTCCAGCCGGACGGGTGACGGCGGCTCATCGGGTTCCAGGCGGTGACCATCGCACCCTCGCGCGCCCTCTGCCCGGCCAGCCAGGCATCGCCCAAGGGCGAGCGGCGCCCCACCCGCGCCACCACATCCCCCGCCCGGAACACCGAGCGCCGGTAAGCCGCCTCCAGCGTCATCGGCGGGGCGTCATCGCAGCTGGAACAGCAGCGCCTTCAGGTAGGCGCTTTCCGGCAGCAGCGGGTGGACGGGGTGGTCCGGCCCGGCACCGCCGCTGAACAGCAGCCGCGCCTCGCGCCGCGCCCGCCACACGCCCTGCGCCACTGCGTCGGCGAAGTCGGGC
>JBHYDO010000299.1:0-5098 GCA_051860645.1 Roseococcus sp. | reverse complement strand
AACCGGGTCACTTCTCAGTGGCATTCAACACCGGTCACACAGTTCAGTAAGCGGCATCTCAAAGAGGCGCGCCCCCGAACCCGTTTCCTGACCCGTGATGAATACGACGCCCTACTGGCTGCGGCCTCAGATCGGCTCCGGCCCGCCATCGTCCTGGCCGTGGAAACTGGATTGCGCCGGGAGGAACTGTTCAGCCTCACCGTCGCGGCTATCGACTTCCCCCGCCGCGAGGTCGTGCTCGACAAAACGAAGTCCGATGTCCCTCGCAGAGTTCCCCTCACGGACACAGCCCTGGTCACAATCCGAGCGATCCTGTCCGCCAAAGATCGGCCGAAAGGCGCCGTTCACCTGTTTGTCCATTCGGATGGAGAGCGGATCGGGAACCTCAAGAAGGCGTTTTGGGGGGCGTGCCGTCGCGCGAAAATCAAGGACCTCAGATGGCACGATCTGCGTCACACATTTGCCTCGTGGTTCATCCAGGCCGGTGGGGAAGTCTACCACCTCAGTCGAATCCTAGGGCATTCGACGATCCAGATGACCACGCGATACAGCCATCTCAGAACCCAAGACCTTCACCTTGCGGTCGAGCGGGCGGCACAAAACCGGGCACAGGAGCAGGAAACTCGAACCGGCGCGAAGGTCTAAGGTAAAAATATATCGTTTTTTCAGTAGGTTGGGCATGTCCCCGGCGGGATTCGAACCCACGGCCCCCAGATTAGGAATCTGGTGCTCTATCCGGCTGAGCTACGGAGACGCCCCGACTGACATAGCACGCCGACCCTCTGCCGCAAAAGCGCTACGCTTCCGCCGGCACGATTGGCGATGCGCCCCCAGCAGCGCATAACCTCCGCGCCCATGGCCCGCACCACCCCCCGCCTGCTTCT
Source organism: Roseococcus sp. (assembly GCA_051860645.1). Taxonomy (GTDB): domain Bacteria; phylum Pseudomonadota; class Alphaproteobacteria; order Acetobacterales; family Acetobacteraceae; genus Roseococcus. Next base: position 4,214 of record JBHYDO010000299.1, on the reverse strand, counting down.
TCCCGACGCGCCAGCCCTGGTCGCAGCACATGGCCGCGCCACGGTGCTGACACCCGATGGCGAAATGCTCGTCCTCGCCGGCCCCCGCATCGGCGAAGCGCTGGCCGAAATGCCGCCTCCGATCCTGGTCCATGCCCCAGCCACCGCCCGGCGCCTCGACCTTCCCCGTTTCCTCGACGCCTTCGACCTGCTGGAACTTTTCGCCTTCGCCCGCCCAGCGCAGAACGCGCCGCCCACCGCCCGCGGCCTCGCCCTCGCACTGGACCTGCCGCCACCCGCCGATGACGCGGCCGCCGCCGCGCTGCTGCCCGACATTGCCGCCCGGCTGCTCCGCTTCCTGGCCGACGAGGCCGCGAACCCCTCCGCCCGCGACGCCGCCGGCATGGCAGCGCAGCTTGACGCGGCCGGCTGGCCCTGGGCGCCGGGCGTGCTGGCCGCGCTCGGCCAAGGCGATCCGCGCCCTTCGCGCGACGCCTTCAAGACCTGGCGCCGCCTCCCGGAATGGGAGGAGACGGCCCCCCTGCCGCTCCCGGGCAGCCTCGCCGTGGCGCCCAACGAGGCCCGTCGGCGCCTCGCGGACATGCTGGGCCCGGGTGCCGAGCAGCGCCCCCAGCAGGCCGACTTCACCTCCGCCGCCGCCGCCGCTTTCGCGCCTCGCGAGGCCGAAGGCTCGCCGCACATGGTGCTGGCCGAGGCCGGGACCGGCACCGGCAAGACGCTGGGCTACATTGCGTCTGCCAGCCTCTGGGCCGAGCGCAACGGCGCCCCGGTCTGGATCAGCACCTACACCCGCAACCTGCAGCGCCAGATCGACCAGGAACTGGTCCGTCTCTTCCCCGACCCGGAGGAGCGCCGACAGCGCGTGGCCGTCCGAAAGGGGCGCGAAAACTACCTCTGCCTGCTGAACCTGGACGAGGCGCTGGGCCAGCTCAACATCCGCAGCTCGACCCTGCCGCTGGCGCTTGTCGCCCGCTGGGCCGGCGCAACGCGCGACGGAGACATCCAGGGCGGCGACTTCCCTGGCTGGCTGAACGAGCTCTTTCCCTCCGGCAGTTTCGCCAACCTGGCCGACCGGCGGGGCGAGTGCATCCGCTCAGCCTGCGCGCACTATCGGAAGTGCTTCGTGGAGCACTCCATCCGCCGCGCCCGCACCGCGCGGCTGGTCGTGGCCAACCACGCTTTGGTGATGGTCCAGGCGGCGCTGGGCGGCGGCGAGGATGGGCGCCCGACCCGCTATGTCTTTGACGAAGGCCACCACCTGTTCGACGCCGCGGACAGCGCCTTCTCGGCCGAGTTGTCCGGCATGGAGGCCGCCGAACTGCGCCGCTGGCTGCTGGGCGCCGAGGGCGGGCGGTCCCGCGCCAAGGGGTTGCAGCGCCGCATCGAGGAACTCGCCGGCGACATCCCCGAATTGCTGGCCCCGCTGGAGGCCACGCTCCAGGCGGCCCGCGCCCTCCCGTCCTCCGGCTGGTTCGCGCGCCTCACCGACGAAAGCCCGACCGACAACCCGAGTGAGACATTCCTCCGCGGCATTCGCGCGCAGGTTCTGGCCCGCACCGACCGCGACGAGGGCTACACGCTGGAGGTGGACCTCCATCCGGTCGGCGAGCCGCTGGCCGCGGCCGGTGCCACCCTCTGCCGCGCCCTGGCCAGGCTGGAGGAGCCGCTGACCATGCTGCGCGACCGCCTGGCGGCTCGCCTGGAAGCCGGCGAGGAGGCCGAGGAGACGGAGGCCGGCGAGCGTATTCGGCTGGAAACCGCGCTGCGCGGCATCGAGCGCCGTGCGCTGCTCCCGCTGATCGCGTGGCGCGCCATGCTCGGCAGCCTGGCCGAGGCGGCACGGGAGCCGGGGCAGCGTCCGGTCATGGTGGAATGGCTGCAGCTGGAGCGGCGCGAGGGGCGCGACTTCGACGCCGGCCTGCACCGCCACTGGCTCGACCCCTCCATTCCGTTTGCCCAGACCGTGGCGGCCCCCGCGCACGGTCTGCTGATCACTTCCGCCACCCTGACCGATGCCGCCCATCGCGACGATCCGGACTTCGCCTGGCGCACCGCGGAGGCGCGCAGCGGCGCGGTCCACCTGCCCCTTCCGGCGCTGCGCGCCGCCGTGGCCTCACCCTTCGACTACGCCGCCAACACCCGCGCCTTCGTCGTGACCGATGTGGACGCCCGCAATGCCGGGCCCGTGGCGGGCGCGATGCAGCAGCTCTTCACGGCCGCGGGCGGTGGTGGGCTGGGTCTGTTCACCGCGATCCGGCGCCTGCGGGAGGTCGCCGCCCGCATCGCGCCCGCGCTGGAGGCGCGCGGCATCCCGCTCTACGCCCAGCATGTGGACGCCATGGACAACGCGACGCTTGTAGACATCTTCCGGGCCGAGGAGGATGCCTGCCTGCTTGGCACCGACGCCATGCGCGATGGCGTGGACGTGCCCGGCCGCGCGCTGCGCCTGCTGGTTTTCGACCGGGTGCCCTGGCCGCGCCGCACCATCCTGCACCGCGAGCGCCGACTGCACCTCTCGGAGGGCGATCCGCAGGGCCATGATGACGCCCATGCGCGGCACAAGCTGCGCCAGGCCTTTGGCCGGCTGATCCGCCGTGCCGATGACCGGGGCGTGTTCGTGCTGCTGGACCGCGCCTGCCCCTCGCGCATCCTGGCCTCGCTGCCCGAGGGCGTGGTGGCGCATCGCGTCACCCTGGCGGAAGCGGTGGCGCAAACCCGCGATCTGTTGCAAGGGTGAAAGCCATGGAAACCCCCGAACACCTCCTGCCCCAGCAGGCCCTGATCTGCGCGATGCTGCTGATGGCCGCCGCCGGTGGCCAGGTCGATGACCAGGAACTCGCGCAGATGACGCGGCTGGTCCAGGACCTGCCCGCCTTCGCCGACCTCGCCCCCGACGAGGTGGCGCGCAGCACCGAGGCCTGCCTGCCGCTGCTGGAGCATCCCGACGGGCTGGACCGCGCCTTCGATCTGATCCGCGAGGCCCTGCCGCCCCGCCTGCGCGAGACGGCCTATCTGCTGGCCTGCGAGGTGGCTGCGGCCGATGGCGACGCCACGCAGGATGAGTTGCAGATGCTGCAGCACCTGCGCATCGGGCTGGAGCTGGACCGGCTGGTGGCTGGCGCCATCGAGCGCGCAGCCCGGGCGCGCTATCAGGTGCTCTGAGGCACCACCGCGTCGGGCGGGGCAGGGGGCTTGCCGCTCCCCGCCAGCAGCGCGATGCCCACGACCAGGCAGGGCAGGCCACACAGGATGAAGCCCAGCGCGTGGCTGCCGGTGAGGCTCAGGATCGCGGCGTAGAACAGCGGCATGGTCAGCGCGCCAAGCTGCCCGAAGGAGAGCACGCCGCCCGTGGCCGCGCCGCGCATCCCCTCGGGCGCGAGCCGCGCGGCCTCCGCCAGCAGCACACCGTGCCAGGACAGCACAGTGGCGCTCAGCAGCACCGCGGCGATGCCGAGGAGGAGCAGTGAAGCCAGCCCGCCGGCCACGCCGATCAGCGCCGTGCTCGCCGCCATGCCGACCGAGAGCCAGGCGAGCACGGCACGCGGCGTGGCGTGCACGCTGCCGAACCAGCCCCAGAAGACGCGCCCCGGCACCGCGACCAGCGTGGCGATCGAGAAGACCAGCCCTGCCACCGCGAGCCCGTGCCCGAGCACGGTAAGGTAGGTCACGAAAAAGGCCACGAAGACCATCTGCAAGCCATTGAAGGCGAAGCAGGCGAAGGACAGGTTCCGCAGTTCGGCCCGCTTCGTGACCACCATCAGCGTGGTGCCGAGGTCAGACAGGCGGAAGCTGCGCGTGGGCACGCGGTCGGAGTCGAATTCGCGCCGCGTCGGCTGCAGCATGAACGCAAAGGCGAGGCATGCCGCCGCCGCCGTGAGCATTGCGCCGCGCCAGCCCCATAGACCGGTCAGGAAAGGCCCGAGCAGTCCGGCCAGCAGCAGCCCGGCCGGCACCGCCGTCTGCTTGAGCGAGAAAACCAGCGGCGCGTAGCGCGGCGGAGAGTAGCGGCCCAGCAGATGGGAGCTGGCCGGCGTGGAAATGGCCGAGCCGCCGCCGCCGATGATGGCGGACAGCGCGAACAGCGCCATCGGCCCCGCTGTCGCGGCCGCGAGGCCTACGGCGAGCATCGCCAGCGCGGCCTGGCTGGTGCGCAGCGCCCCGTAGCGCACGATGAAGCTGCCGCAACCGAGCTGCGCCAACAGCGCGGCCGCGGC
>JBHYDO010000298.1:0-5122 GCA_051860645.1 Roseococcus sp. | reverse complement strand
CAACGTCGTGGACACTTTGGCGGTGCTCGGCGGCTACAATCAGTTCCTGGGTTTCGCCCAGCGTGCTGGCGCGGTGGAAACGCTGCGCGGCGCCGGCCCCTTCATCCTGCTGGCGCCGGATGACCGGGCCATGAACCGGATTCCGCAATCCTTCCTGCGTCAACTTTCGCCAGCCCAGACGACGGGCCAGCAGTCGAGCCAGGACCAGGAGCGGCTCACCGCCTTCATCAACAGCCACATCGTGCAGAGCGACCTCACCCTCTCCGCGCTGATGGGCCGCTCGGCGGAGCTGCGCACCCGCAACGGCAACGTGCTGGTGGTCGCGGCAACGCCCGGCCAGCCGGTCACCGTCGAGGCGACCATGGTCGGCGGCCAGGGTGCCGGCGGCATCACCATCGAGGGGCGCGAGCGCGTGGTGCAGACGGCCGAGATCCGCGCCAGCAATGGCGTGGTGTGGCCGGTAACCCTTCCCATCCTCGTCTGACGCGCCTCCCGTCCGCGGTCCGCCCCCGTCCATCAGGCCGGGACGGCGCCGCGCTGGGGCATGGCGGGCAGGCTATGGAGCCGGTCCTGCCCCAGCAGGAAGGCGCGGGCGCCACGCGGAAAGAGCGGCACGAAGGCCGCGTCACGCACTTCCAGCCCGCCCGAATAGGCCCCCATGGCGGGCAAGACGAGGCGCCGGCCGTCGCCCAGGAAGCACGGCCGCGTCACCCGCCCGGCCCGGGTGGGCACGCTCGCCTTGGGGTGGAGATGTCCGCTGATCTCGCCCACCCCGTGGCGCGCCAGGGCCGGGTCCGCGATGTGGCGGAAGCGCAGCGGTCCGTCGGCCATCTCCTGCACTGCCTGGCCCGGCAGCCCCTCCGGCGGAGTCGGGTCGTGGTTGCCGAGCACCCAGACCAGCTCGCGCCCCGCCATCAGGCGCCCCAGCAGTGCCGCGTCCTCCGTCGCCAGCCGCAACGCGCCGGTCGCGTCATGGAAGCTGTCGCCCAACAGGATGACGCGGCGCGGCGCATGGCGGCGCAGCGCGCGCTGCAATACCTCCAGCGTGGCTCGGGTATCATAGGGCGGCAACAGGCGGCCGCGCCCGGCGAAATGGCTGCCCTTCTCCAGGTGGAGGTCCGCGGCGATAAGGGTGGCGCGGGCGGGCCAGAGCGCCACGCCGAGCGGGCAGAGCATGATGCGCTCGCCCGCCATGTGCAGGGGGGCGAGGCTCACCGCACCACCGCACGGCGCGGCGCACTGCGGATGAAGCGGCTGCCGCGCGGCCGCGCGGGCGGGGCGGCGCGTTCCTCCGTGGCGTCGGCAAGGCTGTCCATGAACATCTCCATCCCGTCGGTGGCCTCCTCGACGAGCGCCGCCGCCTCGGCCAGCAACGCATCCTCGGCGCCGCCCGCCACCCATTCGCGGCCGATCTCGATCAGCGCCGGCACCGCGAGCGGCGAGACGCGGTCCAGCCGCATGTGCTGCACCCGCCCCCGCGCGCGCGCGAGCAGCTTGCCCAGGCGCCGCACATCCGTGAGGCCAAAGGCGGCCTCCGCGCGCGTCGCGCGCAGCAGGACATGGCCGGGCTCATGCTTGCGCAGCACGTCATAGATCAAGTCGGCATTCACGCTCATCTGCCTGCGGTTCTTCTCCACCCCGGGGAGATGCTTCTCCAGCAGCCCCGCGATGGTGGCGATGTTGCGAAAGGTGCGGCGCAGCATGCTGCTCTCCGCGATCCATTCCTCCAATTCCTCCCCCAGCAGATCCTCGACGAACAGCGCGGCAGGGTCCGTGGGTTCGAAGGCAGACCATATGGCTATGACATAATCGGTCGCGACGTAGCCCAGCGGCCCCCAGCCCAGCCTCTCCATCCGTCGTGTCGCCAGCATGCCCAGCGTCTGGTGCGCGAGGCGGCCCTCGAAGCAATAGGCCACCAAGAACCACTTTCCACCGCGCGGGAAGGTCTCCACCAGCAGGCCGTCGGCGCGGGGCAGGGCGCTCTTGTGCTGTTGCAGGCGCAGCCATTCGCGCACGCTCTCGGGCAGCAACGCCCAATGCTCGGGCGTGGCCAGGATGGCGCGGACCCGCGTGGCGAGGTGGGTGGAAAGCGGCATCCGGCTGCCGGCATAGGCGGGCACCCGCGGGTCGCCCTCGCCGCCGCGCGTGACCTCGGCCGTCACGCCGGCGATGCGCTCGAACCGCAGCACCTGGCCGGCGAAGAGGAAGGCGTTGCCGGGGGAGAGGGTCGAGAGGAACCATTCCTCCACCTCCCCCAGCACGGGGCCACCGCGCAGCTTCACCTTCATCAGCGGCGCTTCGACGATGGTGCCGAGGTTCATGCGCAACTGCCGCGCCACCAGCGGGCCACGCACATGCACCATGCCTTCGGCATCGCGGAACAGGCGGCGGAAGCGGTCATAGCTGCGCAGCGCATAGCCGCCATCCTCGACGAAGCGCAGGACGTCGTCGAAGTCCCGGCGGGAGAGGTCGGAATAGGGGGCTGCGCGGGTCACCTCGGCGTAGAGCGTGTCGGGATGAAAGGGCGCGTGGCAGGCCATGGCCAGCACATGCTGGGCCAAGACGTCGAGGCCGCCGGGGCGCGGCGGCTCGCCATCCAATTCCTCGGCGGCGACGGATTCCAGAGCGGCCGCGCACTCGATCACCTCGAACCGATTGGCCGGCACGAGCCAGGCGGCCGATGCCTCGTCCATCCGGTGGTTTGCGCGGCCCACGCGTTGCAGCAGCCGCGCCACCCCCTTGGGGGCGCCCACCTGGATCACCTGGTCCACATCGCCCCAGTCGATGCCGAGGTCGAGCGAGGAGGTGGCGACCACGGCGCGCAGCTTCCCCTCGGCCATGGCGCCCTCGACACGGCGGCGCTGCTCCACGGTCAGGCTGCCGTGGTGGAGTGCGATGGGCAGGGCCTCCTCATTCAACTTCCAGAGTGCCGCGAAGATCAGCTCGGCCTGGGCCCGCGTGTTGACGAAGACGATGGTGACGCGCGCGGCGGTGACGCGCGCCATGATCTCGGGCGCGGAGGCGAGCCCCATATGCCCGCCCCAGGGCAGCCGGCCCACGGGCAGCTGCACGCCGAGCCGCGGCGCGGCACCCGGTGCGGCGCGGATCAGCGCCACATCCTTCGGGAGCGCCGTGGGCGAGAGCCAGGCGCGCAGGGCCTCGGGATGGTTCACCGTCGCCGAAAGCCCCACCCGGCGCGCACGGGGAGCGAGGGTTGTGATGCGCGACAGGCCCAGCGCCAGTTGGTCGCCCCGCTTGGTGCCGGCCAGCGCATGGGCCTCGTCCACCACCACCGCCTCCAGCCCGGCGAAGAGGCTCGCCGCCTCCGGGACGGAAAGCAGGAGGACGAGGCTTTCGGGGGTGGTCAGCAGGACGTGCGGCGGAGCCTCGCGCTGTCGGACGCGGCGGTTGGCAGGCGTGTCCCCGGTTCGGGTCTCGACGCGGATCGCGAGGCCGATCTGCTCGATGGGCGCCATGAGGTTACGGGCGATGTCCACCGCGAGCGCCTTCAACGGCGAGACATAGAGGGTATGCAGCCCCTCGCGCGGAGCCCGGTGCAGGTCGAGCAGCGAGGGCAGGAACCCTGCCAGGGTCTTGCCCCCCCCGGTGGGCGCGATGAGCAGGGCGGAATGGCCTGCCCGCGCGGCCTCGACCATCTCCAGCTGATGGGCGCGCGGTTGCCATCCGCGGGCGGAGAACCAGTGCTGGAACGCTTCAGGCAGGGCCACCATCCAGTCGGAGGCATGCCAGTTGCGCACGCCGGTGGGAAGGGGGAAGGGGGAAGGGGGAAGGGGGAAGGGGGAAGGCGCGCGGTCGCCTACTCCATGGGCATCACGCGATCGAGCGTGAACCGCGTGATGCGCCCAAAGCCCTGGTGTCCGTCATACCAGGCGAGCAGCCGCGCCATGAAGCCCAAGGCGTGCCGGGCGCTGACCTTGAACTCGCCCCAGTTGGGGTCGAACAAGTGAAGCAGCGGCAGCGCATGGCGCTCGCCGCCCGCGGTGTAGGCGGCCATGGCATGTCCGAGCGCGGGATCATCCCCGAAGAAGGTCAGGAAATGATAGCGATGGCTGTCGACGAAATAGCCATGGAGCGTGTCCACATGGCCTTCCAGTTTTCGTCCGTTGCGGTGGATGTCGCCCAGGGGCAGCGGCATGGAGCCGAGGCCATGCCGGTGGAGCAACTGACGGCGATAGCGCTCGACGGGCGCCTCCGGCGGATGAGCGCACCGGGCGTCCCGCACGGCCCCCTGGTGTGCGGCCACGGCGTCCAGCAGGATGCTGTCGCGCGCGAGGTAGGCGGCGCGACCCGCAGGCCCGTCGCCGCGATGGTTCGCATGCCGGCACACCCACAAAGCGGACAAGGCGTAGCTGACACCGCCGAGCGAGGACGAATCTTCGGACAGGAGCGCCTCGGGGGAGGCATTGGGGTTGCGCCGCGCCAGATAAGTACCCTGGCGGAACGAAGCTGCCAGGTCGTCCTCCAGTCTCGGCATGCAATTCCCCCTGGTGGCCCGAACAATGGACACTGCAGAAAAACAGAGCAAATGATTCGAATAATGCCTCCCCATCCCGAAACCTGGCTCCGTGTCACGGAGGCCGGCATCTACTGCGAACCAGGAGGATTCTTCGTCGACCCGACCCGCCCGGTGGACCGCGCCGTGATCACCCATGGGCACAGCGACCATGCCCGGCCGGGCCATGCCCATGTCCTTGCCACATCCGAGACACTGGCCATCATGCACGCGAGGATGGGCGAGGTGCGCGCGGGAGCCACGCAGCAGGCACTGGGCTATGGCGAGGTCCTGACCGTGAACGGCGTGCGGCTCTGGCTTCGGCCGGCCGGGCATGTCCTGGGCAGCGCGCAGGTCTGCCTGGAATGGCAGGGCAGCCGGGCCGTGGTCAGCGGAGACTACAAGCGCCGCGCTGACAGCACCTGCTTGCCTTTCGAGCCCGAGCGCTGCGACGTCTTCGTCACCGAGGCCACCTTCGCCCTGCCGGTGTTCCGCCACCCGCCGGCCGCGCAGGAGATCGGCCGGCTGCTGGCCAGCGTCGCGCTGTTTCCCGAGCGGACCCACGTCATCGGCTGCTATGCGCTGGGCAAGGCGCAGCGGCTGATCGCG
>JBHYDO010000297.1:0-5135 GCA_051860645.1 Roseococcus sp. | reverse complement strand
AAAGCAACGCCATCCAGTCCAACCTGGCCGCCTTGGCGCGCGCCGGCGGCGGCGTCGCCACCAAGCGCACGCTCATGGAGCAGTTCATCCTCGGCAGCCGGCAGCGCCCGATGGTGGGGGCTGCGCCGCGCATCGCTGAAGAGCTGATGGCCTATGCGCGGGCCACGGGAGCGGATGGCTTCAACCTCTCCCGCACGGTGCTGCCGGCCTGCCTGGACGACGTGGTGGAACTGCTGGTGCCGGAATTGCAGGCGCGCGGGGCCTACAAGACCGCCTACGCGCCGGGCACCTACCGGGAGAAATTGTTCGGCGCCGGGGCGCGGCTTGCCGCCCCGCACCCGGCGGCGCTGCTGCGGCGCTGAGACCCGCCCTGGCGCATCAAGTCTGGCGCATCACGCGCCCGCCGTGGCAGCCTCTCGCGCATAAACGGGAGAAAACGGTTCATGATCCATCTGACGCGCCGCGCCGCCCTGGCGGCCGCGGCCTCGCTGCCTGCCCTTGTGCCGCCTGCCCTGGCCCAATCCAGCCGGCCCATTACATTGGTGGTTCCCTTCCCGCCGGGCGGCTCGACCGACGTCACGGCGCGGCTGCTGTCCGAGCGCATGGCGCCGCTGCTGGGCGGGCCGGTGAATGTGGAGAACCGGCCCGGTGCGGCCACGGTGGTCGGCGCCGACTACGTGGCACGCAGCCAGCCTGACGGGCACACGGTGCTGGTCAGCTCCGGCAGCACGCTGACCATCAACCCGCACATCCTGCGCAACATTCCCTACAAGCGCGAGGATTTCGCCCCGGTCAGCCTCATCTCCACCCTCCCGCTCGCCATAGTGGTGCGACCGGGCGGGCCCGCCACGCTGGACGCGCTGATCGAGCGCGCGCGGGCCAACCCCGGCGCACTGACCTACGGCACGAACGGCCCGTCCAGCTTCAACAACATCGCCTGGGTGCTGGTGACCGAGCAGCTCGGCATCCGTATGCAGGAAGTGTCCTACCGCGGCGATGCGGCCCAGGTGGCGGACTTCCTGGCCGGGCGGCTGGACATGCTGGTGGTGGGCGGCTCTACCGCGCTGCCCATGCACCGCGACGGGCGCGGCCGCATCCTCGGCTGGACCGGCGATGCGCGCATGCCCATCACGCCGGATGTCCCGACCGTCTCCGAGCGCGCGCCCGACGCCGTGGCCATCACCTGGTTTGGCCTGCTGGTGCCGGTGCGCACGCCGCCCGCCATGGTCGTGCGGCTGAACCAAGCGGCGGTGGCGGCCATGCGCCAGCCAGGTTTCGGCACCCGGTTGGAGGCGGAGGGCCAGACGCTGATGGCCAGCACCCCCGAGGCCTTCGCCGACTTCCTGACGCGGGAAAGCAACCGCTGGGGGCCGGTGCTGCGACGCATGAACATCGAGATGTAGCCAGGCGCCGACTGCACGCAACGTCGGTCGTTTCCAGCCGTTTCGGGGTGAGGGCAAGTGAAGGCGAGAGAAATCGCCTGCAAGGCCCTGTGTACTTCTTGCCCGATACAAGCCTGACCTGGGCTGTGGGGGCAGGGAGTGCGGCTGCCGCGGCGCCGGTCCGGATGCGCCGGGGTGGCCCGTGCGCCCCGCCGGATCGCAAACAAAAGGCTCCTTCCCCATGTTCCTCCGCGTTGACAAGCTGCAGGCCGAACTGCCCGCCCCGAAGAAGAAGGACCTCAACGCCGCCGCCGCGCTGCAGGAACTGCTCGGCGGCAAGTATGGCGAGATGTCCACCCTCGGGAACTACATGTTCCAGAGCTTCAATTTTCGCAGCAAGGCCAAGCTGCGCCCCTTCTACAACCTCGTCGCCAGCATTACGGCCGAGGAGCTTGGGCACCTGGAACTGGTCAGCAACGGCGTGGCGATGCTGAACAACGGCCCCGACAATGACGGCGACGAGGAGGATGGCGGCGACATCTCCGGCGCGCCCTACGAGGCCATGAAGGATGTGCGCCTCGCCGCGGCCTTCCTGTCCAACGCTGGCGGTTCCACGCCCATCAACAGCAACGGTGCCTCGTGGAATGTCGACATGGTGACCACCACGGGCAATGTGGTCGTGGATCTGCTGCACAATTTCCACCTGGAATGCGGTGCGCGGCTGCACAAGCTACGGGTCTACGAGACGCTGACGGACCCGACGGGGCGCGAAGTGTGTGCCTATCTGCTGGTGCGCGGCTCGGTACACGCCCATGCCTATGCACTGGCACTGAAGCAGATCACGGGTGTGTCCATCGAGCAGATGCTGCCCACGCCCAACATCAACCTGTCGAACATTCCCGAGTGCCAGAAATACCTGGACGAAGGCGCGCATCGGCGGCTCTACACCTTCAGCCCGGCCGACTACAAGGACATGTCGGGCATCTGGGGCAGCGGCGAGACCGCGCTGCCCGGCGACCCGCCGGGCGAACTGATGGTGGTGGAAGGCATGCCGGAGGGCGGCAAGATCCACCAGCTGACGGGCGTGCCCTCGGCCTTCACGCCCGACTACGCGCCCGAGGAGATGTTCGAGATCGCCGAAAAGCTCACCAAGGCCGCGCGCTGAAGGGCACGCCTCGGCCGTTCGGCCGGGCGCGGCGCGGTTCAATCGTAGACTTGGCTCAGCGTCTCCGCCACCAGGGCGGGGCGCGGGCTGCCCTCCACCTCCATCTCGTTTTCCATGGTCAGCCGGACGCCGCCCGCGATCGGCTCGCACGCCTTCAGCGTCATGTGCAGGCGCACCCGGCTGCCCGCCGGCACTGGCGCAGTGAAGCGCACCTTGTTGCTGCCGTAGTTGATCGAGCGGCTGCGCTGCACCACGCGATAGACCGTGGGCGACAGGCGCGGCAGCAGCGACAGCGTCAGGAAACCGTGCGCGATGGTCTTGCCGCCGGGCATCTCGCGCGCCGCGCGCTCGGTGTCGAGATGAATCCACTGGTGGTCGCCGGTGGCCTCGGCGAAGAGGTTGATGGTGGCCTGGTCCACCGTGATCCATTCGCTGGTGCCGAGTTTCTTGCCGACCCATTCGGCCATGTCCGCGGGTTTCTGAATTTCGAGCATCGCGCCCTCCCTTAGCCAGGTTGAGTCGCAATGATGCCCCAGCCGCGGCGGCGGGGCAGCCCCTAAACCCTTCCTTTACCTGCTCCCGCGCACAAGCGAGGTTCCGCCGCAGGAAGCGGCCCCGCCCACCCTTCCGGCGGCGCGTGCCAGACAGGATCACTGCCGATGAGCTTCGCCCCATGAGTGTTGCCCTGCAGGATGCTGCCGGCGAAGCGCAGCCGCCCTCCCGCCCACTCCGGGGCGGCGCGCGCGAAGTCATGCCCTTGCCTGCCCTGGCGGCCAGTTGCGCGAAGGCGCTGCGGGCCTTTGGCGGAAGCCTGCACGCGCTCGACGCGGTGCTGCTGCCGCTCTCGCAGGTGGACCCGGATGGGCCGCAGGCTGCCGAGACGCGCGCAGTCCTGGCCACCGTGGTGGCCCTCCTGCAGCGCGAGGGGCCGGTGCTGCTGGTCCGCGCCCAGGCGCTTCGGCTGCGGTCTCGGGGTCGGCTTGCGCGCGCTGCAGGTCCAGATCGACGCGTTGCCGCGCGCCACCGCAACTCAACCCATGGCCATCCAGGGCGGGGCGTTGCCTGAGGCGCGCCAAGTGGCGCTCGACCTTGCCGATGCCTTCGACCGGCTGGCGGCGGGGCTTCCCGCCGTCCGCTGAACGGCGCGCTACCTGCCGGATTGCCAGAAGCTGGAGGGCGGCGGCGGGCTGGCCGTGGCTGCGGCGGGCGGGCGTGCGGTGGCCGGCTGGGGTGGCGTTCCCGCCGCGATGGGCGCCAGGGCGCGCGTCGCGCCAGGCAGCACCTGTCCGGTGCGCGCGGGGCTGGCCTGCGGCGCGGCCGCGGCGGGAACGGGGGCCAGCGGTGCCCCCGTCACGACCGAGACGGGAATGACGGCGCGCGGGTCTGGCGCGGCCGCCGCGGGCGTCGGCAGGGGTGCCCCGCTGGCAGGGGCGGCGGTGGCCACCGTCCCCGTCTCCAGGCAGCGAAAACGCAAATGGTAGCCGCGCGCCTCGATCTGCGTGCCCTCCACCGCGATCATCCCGTTGCGCGCGGCGCAGTAGCGTGTGGCGTGGTTCAGCCCGCTCTCCACCGCGGCCGAGGCTGTGCGGCCGGTGCTGGACAGGCGCAGCAGGCCATCGCCCGCTTGCTCCACGACGGGCTCGGGCGGGGGCGCGGGGCGTGCGCAGGCGGCCAAGGTGACGGCGCCCAGCAACAGGGCGCAAGCTAGTCTGGGGGTCCCGCGCATTCGCCTCTCCTCGCCCATATCCAGACTTGCCGGGCGTCGGCAGGCTTAACGGTAGAGGCCACGCCGCGTAAAGCGCCCATCACCCCGCCAGCGCAGGCAGCAGGAAGTCGAGGAAGCGCGCCGGGTTCTCGGCGAAGGGGAAATGGCCCATCTCCGTCATGCCTTGGAACCGGGCGCCGTTGATTCGGGCCGCCGTCGCCGCCGAGTGCTCCATGGTGCAGGAAAAGTCGTATTCGCCCGTCAGCATCACGAGCGGGCAGAGGCTGGTGTCGATGCGGTGCACGCGGTCGCGCGCGTCCCATCCGCCGGAATAGAACAGGATGTCGCCCGGGAAGGTGCCGCAGCCGCCCTGGCTGTAGTGCCACCACACCTCGGCCGCGCATTCGGCCGGCGAGTGCGGCGCCATCAGCCCCTCCACCCATTCGGGGGTGAAGATGGCGGCATTGACGCGCGGATGGTCGGCGAAGGGCGAGCGGCGGCCGGCGATGTGGTCCGCCCCCTCGCAGGAGATGATGCGGGCGAAGCGCGTGGGGGCGCGGAGCGCGATCTCCAGGCAGATCTCGCCGGACATGGAAGCGCCGAGCAGCACCGGGTTCTCGGAAAAGCCCCAGGCCTCGCGGAAGCCCAGGATGAGTTCGGCGTAGAGGTCGGTGGTCAGCCCCCATTCGCCCGGAAGGCCCGGCGCGGGCGAACGCCCATGGCCCGGCAGGTCGAAGGCGGTGATGGCGTAGCCCGCCGCGCGCAGCGCCGGTTCGGCCGCCAACCGGTGGAATTGCCGCGAGTCAGACCCCGCCGTGTGCAGGCCGAGGATGGGCCGGCCCGCCCCATGCTGCTCGCCATAGAGCACGTGGTCGCGCCCCCG
>JBHYDO010000296.1:0-5137 GCA_051860645.1 Roseococcus sp. | reverse complement strand
AAATCGCCATGCTCGACCAGGCCCTCGCGGCGCGCACCGCCACGCCGCGCGCCAGCCTGCGCGACGCCGCCCAGCGGGTCCTGGATGCCTGGGACGCGAGCCCTGCGCAGGACGCCACGGACAACCCGATCAGCCGCGCCCTCGAAGCCCTCCGCACCGCCCTCGCCGGCAAGCCCGGCCGGGCCCCGCAGGATAGCAGCGCGCCGCGCAAGCCGCGCGAGGGCACGAAGCAGGAGCAGGTGATCGCCATGCTGCGCCGCCCCGAGGGCGCCACGGTCGCGCAGATCGCCGAAGCGACGGGCTGGGCGCAGCACACCGTCCGCGGCTTCTTCGCCGGGCTGAAGAAGAAGGGCCATCCGGTGGAGGTGATGGAGCGGGTCCGCCAGGTCGGCCCCAACCAGACCGGCGCGAAGGGTTCCTTCACGGTCTACCGCATCGCGCCTTGATCAGCCGGCCGGGGCGACCGGCGTGGCGTGTCTACGTCGAGGAACATCCCATGCAGGGGTGGGCCTCGACGCCCTGTACGCGCTCGGCAAGGACAGGGGGCATGCTTGTCCCCGTGTGCGCCGTGATTGATCCGCGTGCGTTCCTGCCACAAGCTCCGACCCTCGCAGGGCAGGATGCGCGACGATGACCGAGACCATTCTCTTTCCCGGACAGGTCGAATGGTCGGGCGAGAACCCCGGCATCTCCCTCAAGGAAGACCCCTCAGGCCCCTTTACCACGCTTGCTTCGTTCTTTCGGGTTATGCTCTCGCCGCATGGGCGCGGCCATGCGTTGGTGCTCCTGCAGGCGCCGCAGACCGAAGGTGCCGGCAATGTCTGCCTGACCGACAATGAGCCGCTCGCGCGCTGGCTGGTCAGCGACTACGTGGCGCATTTCGGCGCCTGGCGCGGCCTGGCCGGCCTGCGGAACCTGGAATACCGCCCACTCGACGGCGTGACCGCCGGCGGCGATGCCATCACCCACTACAACGAGACGGTAACGGCGGCGGACATGGAGGTGGTGCTGGAATGGAAGGGGCTGGGCAAGCCGTTCTGTTTTGCGCTCGCCCCTGCGCAATCGGCCACTGGCAAGCACCACATGCCGAGCCTTTTCGTGGGCTGCGAGACGGCGACGGTCACGGTGAACGGCGTGGCGCGCTCAGGCGCGCCCATCCCGCGCGAGATCGTCGGCCAGCATATCTCTACGGCGATGCTGGCCTTCTCGGAGACATGGCTGCGGGTTTGAACAAGCCCGTCGGCGAGATCAGCTTCTGCAGACCCCCGCTTCGCAACTTGTAGCATCCGGCATTAGCCGTCGTTACGATCAGCCTGTTCGTGGGTGGAGCGTGTGATGAAGGTCTATGTCGACGAGGCAGGCGAGAAGCGATTGATCGGGCGGGCCGATATTCCGGACGACGTGGGGCCCGTCTACGAGGTTCATCTGTTCGGAGCCTCCTCCACCATCACGGATCACTTCACCGTGGGCTCGGTCACTCACCTCGGGGCGAAGCCTGAAGAAATTCATGTTGAACGGGCCATCATCCTCGGCCCCGGTCAGCGTCCTGAACTGCTTCCCGGCTGGCAGTCCCTGTCATCGTAAATCCCGGCGGGTTGCGGAAGGTGATTCACTTCCTGCCTCGCCTTATGGTGGCAGCGGCTCTCGTCTTTGGGCCGAGCGCCATGGCCGAACCTGTTCAGCCAATCCCATCAGGGCTGATCGACGGGGTGCTCGGCGATGACGAGCTTCCGCTCCCTCTCGATGGTGAAGGGCTTCCAGCGCGACGTCTCTCGGATGCCGAACTGCATCGGGTTCTGCTGCACCTCTCGCGTTACATGGATGAGGCGAGCCTGCGTCTGGCGATCTGCCACGCAGCGGGCACGCCTTTCGGCTCCGTCGGCTGGCGGGATTGTGTCGAACGCCGATAGGAGCGCTGGGCGCAGCCGAATAGCCGCAGGCGTGCTCTCATCGCGGCTGCGCGATGGGAGCATGAGTGGCCGCCATGCCCGAGCTGACCCCTTCCACGCGTGAGGCCGCGCGGCGCCTCGGCGTTAGCGACACTGCCATCCACAAGGCCGAGCGGGCGGGCCGCATCGCCCGCGAGCCAGACGGCAGTTGGGACATCGACAAGACCCGCCGCCGCCTGACCGAGACCGCCGATCCAGCCCGCTCGCCCCTGGCGAGCGGTGCCGCCGCCGAGGGCACGCCCTTCGCCCGGTTGAAGGTCGCGCAGCTCGCGCTCAAGGTGGAGGCGCAGCGCCTTTCCCTGGACGAGACCAAGCGTCGCCTGCTCGATGTCACCGAGGCCAATGCCGCGCTCGACGAAATCGGCAGCACCATGCGCGACGCGCTGCTGAACTGGCCGGCGCGCGTGTCGGGGCTGATCGCCGCCGAGATCAGCGTCGACCCGCATCTGCTGCAGACCATCCTGCAGAGCCACATCAACGACCTGCTGACGGAGGCCGCCGATCGCTTCGATCCAGCAGGCCTCGGAGGGGAGCGGACTTCGCAGCCGTGAGCATGTGCGCCGGCGCGTCGGCGCGATGCTGCGGCCGCCGCCGCAGCTCACCGTCTCGGAATGGGCCGAGCGCCATCGCATGCTCGGCAGCCGCGCCTCGGCAGAGCCCGGTCCCTGGCGCACCAGTCGCACGCCGTACCTCAAGGACGTGATGGACGCGCTGTCCGCGGTGCATCCCGCGCGGCGAGTGGTGTTCATGAAGGGCGCGCAGGTCGGCGCCACGGAAAGTGGAAATAATTGGCTCGGCTACATCATGCACCACGTGCCCGCACCGGCGCTGGCGGTGCAGCCGACCGTGGAACTGGCCAAGCGCTTCTCCCGCCAGCGCATCGACCCGCTGCTGGAGGAAACGCCCGCGCTGCGGGAGCGGGTGGCGCCGGCCCGCGCCCGCGACAGCGGCAACACCATGCTGTCGAAGGAATTCCCCGGCGGTATCCTGGTCCTGACCGGCGCCAACAGCGCGGTCGGGCTGCGCTCGATGACGGCGCGGTTCCTGTTTCTAGACGAGGTGGACGCCTATCCCGGCGATGTCGCCGGTGAGGGTGATCCCATCGCCCTGGCCGAAGCCCGGGCCCGCACCTTCGGCTGGCGGCGCAAGGCCTTCTTGGTCAGCACACCCACGATCGCGGGCCGCAGCAGGATCGAGCGGGAGTATCTGGCCAGCGACCAGCGGCGGTTCTTCGTGCCGTGCGCGGCCTGCGGCGACATGCAGTGGCTGCGGTTCGAGCGGTTGATTTGGGAGAAAGGTGCGCCGGAGACGGCGCGGTATCACTGCTCGGCCTGCGACCACCCCATGCAGGAGCACGACAAGACCGCCATGCTCAGCGGTGGGGAATGGCGCGCGACCGCCGAGGGCCAGGATCCGCACACCATCGGCTTCCATATCTCGGCGCTGTACTCGCCCGTGGGCTGGCTCTCCTGGGCGCAGATCGCCCGCGATTGGGAGGCGGCGCAAGGCAAGCCCGAGGACATCAAGACCTTCAAGAACACGGTCCTGGGCGAGACCTGGCAGGAGCAGGGCGAGGCCCCGGATTGGGAACGCCTGGTCGAGCGCCGCGAAGATTTCGCTATGGGCGTGGTCCCCACGGGCGCGCTGGTGCTCACGGCGGGCGTCGACGTTCAGGACGATCGCCTGGAATGCGACGTCTGGGGCTGGGCCGAGGGCTTCTCGTCCTGGCTCGTGCACCACGTGGTGATCCCGGGCAGCCCGCGGGATCGCGCGCCCTGGGATGAGTTGGCCCGGGTGCTGGCGCGAGACTGGCCACGCCATGGCGGCGGTGCGATGCGCATTGCCCGACTCTGTGTCGACACCGGCGGCCGCGACACCGCCGCCGTCTATGGACACCTCCGCCGCCTGCGGGATCCGCGGATCGCGCCAACCAAGGGCATTGATGGCTGGAACCGGGCGCAGCCGGTGCAGGGCCCGACGCCGGTGGATGCGCTGGTGAACGGCCAAAAGCTGCGGCGCGGCCTCAAGCTCTGGACCGTGTCCGTCTCGACATGGAAGGCCGATCTCTATCGCCGGCTCTGGCTGGGGCGCGGCGACACGGAGGAGCTACCAGCGGGCTGGGTGCATCTGCCGCGCGCGATCGAAGTGGAGTGGGTCAAGCAGCTGGTCGCCGAGCAGCTGCGCACCACGAAGGATCGCCGCGGCTTCGCCCGGCAGGAATGGGCCAAGCTGCGCGAGCGGAACGAGGCGCTGGACTGCGCGGTGCTGGCGCGCGCTGCGCTCTGGCTGCTCGGCGCCGATCGTTATGGCGAGCAGTTCTGGGCGCGGCTGCGGGATGAGGCGGCGGATGCGCCGCTGCGGCCAAGCGAGGTTCCCGCCGCTGGGAATGTCGCTCCCCCACCGCCGACGTCGCAGGCCGCGGCGGTGCCGCCATCAGACAGCCAGCGCCCGCGTGGCTGGCTCGCGCCGCGCAGCGGCTGGCTACGCTCGTGACGCTGTCTGCCAGCGTCACCCCGCCTTCAAGCAGTTCACCAACAGCTGGCCACCGCTATCCAGCACAATATCACCTGCGAGGATCGCTCGGCTTGGTGAGCCTGCGAAGGGAATGTCACGTACTGCCGCGTAGTCGCCGGATGCCTTTCGTTCGACGAGTAGATAGACCGCAGGGCGCGCACCTTGGTGCAGCCCGAGGCCCGATCTGACGGTCGCAGGATCAAAGCCGAGCTCGCCATCGATGCGTGCCGCGCGCTGCATGAGACTTTGGACCAAAACAGGTTTGCCGACCTCTGTGATGCGGGAGAGCGCCTGGGACCGAAGTGATCCGGCCTGGCTTCGATAAGTGTGGCCCGTCCAGATGACATAGTGCGTTGGCGGTGTTTGCCGGAGCGCTTCTGCCAGCGTTGCTGCCGAGATGCGCTCCATGGATCTGTGCTGAGTCATGCAAACTTGGCCGTGGCTGTGTTCCGAGAGCATAGCGCGGCGCCACGCCCGGTCGGCAAGGCTAGAGAGATTTGGACGGAGGACGACCATGAACCCGACCGTCCTCGCCTGGGCGCTGGCGCAGCCTGCCAGCACCCGCGCCGCCGTGCTCGCCGCCGCCTTCACCGGCGGCACCACGCGCGTGACCTTCGATGGCCGCACGGTGGAGTACCGCTCGTTGGATGAGCTCGGCCGCGCCCTGTCGGTCC
>JBHYDO010000295.1:0-5140 GCA_051860645.1 Roseococcus sp. | reverse complement strand
GCTGCAGGAGCCCGCGCGCCCAGGCCTCGCGCCCCTTGCGATTGCCGGTGCCGACTTCCGTCAGCCCGCCGGCCACCAGCCGCGTGCGCCGCCGGCCGCGGCCAGCCTCCCCGCGGAGCGGCAGGCACCACACGAAGCCCCGTCCCGATTTGAACGGACGCAGAAAGCCCTGGCCCGAGGCGACCATCTGCGCCGGCGTGACCCGCATGCCTTTCTCGCCACGCCCACGGCGGCCCCGGGCCGCGTTGAACCCGGTCGGGATCGCCAGAAACTTTCCGCCCCCCTTGGCGCGGATCAACGCACCGCGCTCAAAGGCGTCGATCACGTTCGGGACCTTGGTGAAGATGAGCCCCGCCGGCCGCAGCGACTGGCCGGACTTCGGAAACACCATCGACCGCCAGGCATTGGCGATGCCCCGCGCATTGCCCGAGAAGGCGGTGGTCACCTGCCGGCGCAGCTCCTGCTGG
Source organism: Roseococcus sp. (assembly GCA_051860645.1). GTDB lineage: Bacteria > Pseudomonadota > Alphaproteobacteria > Acetobacterales > Acetobacteraceae > Roseococcus. The sequence goes on along the minus strand of JBHYDO010000295.1, from coordinate 4,673 downwards.
ACCTGCGCGGTCTCGGCGCGGATGGCGGTCATGGCCGCCCGCTCGCCGGCGCGGACCTCCTCGGCCAGCACCTTGCGCAGGTCACCGACGATGGCAGTGAGGCGCATGGGCTACCGCCGACAAAGCACGCGCAACGCGCCAATTGCTGCACAGTCCACGATGAGCGCCTCCGCGCAGATTGTGAAAAGGCCGCATTGGGGACTTGGTAGGAAGGCGGGGCCGAGCGCGACTTCACATACGTTGGCGACCCCGGAAGGGAGCCTGCGGAAGTCTCGCTCGCCGAAGCCGGCGCCACTTCATCTCAGCTCGTAGGACGGCTGCTGACGCACCGAATTGCTGGGGTCAGCGGCATGAGGCTGATCGCCGCGGGAGCGTGGGGCCGGTTCTACCGGGCAGCATCAAAAACGTTTGCCGATCAGCCCAGCAGAGTGGCGAATGGCGCCAGCTTGGTGCGCACGTCTGCCCATTCTGTCGCGCTGAGTTTTACTTTCCCGGCGAAGCGGTTGCTGATGAGATCTTCGGTCGGTGGCCGCCGCCCCCCATCGGCACCGCCGAACTCCATGACGAGGTCCGTCATGCGCGACCAGCGGGTGAAATCGGTCCAGCCAAGCCCATTCTCGATGGCCTCCGGCTGCAGAATAGTGGACTGCATTATTCCTTGGGACAGCCTCGCATTTTCGCGCCCCCCCTGGGTGAGCCCGAGTTCCGGCACCTGGCGCACAAGCATGTCCAGCGCGCGCTCTGGCTCGCGCAACTGGAAGGCGGCCGATTCCAGCAATGCATCCACGACGCGCTCGCACAGGTCGGGCTGCCTTTGCAGGATCTCCGGCCGTGTCGTGATGACATTCGCGTAGAATTGTAGTCCCACGGCAGAGAAGAGCATCAGCCGGTGTGGTGCATTCTGGGCCATCATGACTGGGATAGATGACGAGCCGATGCCGGAGCCGGCGTCTACCTGGCGGTCGATGATGGTGCGCTCGAAAACACGGTTATCCACCTGTTGCATGGTAATTCGAGAAGCATCCACCCCGGCCAAGCGCAGATAGGCGGGAATGAACGGTGCATCCACGCCGGCCGGCACGATCGCGAGCCGCCGCCCTTCCAGATCCTTGGGCGTGCGGATGGGCGAGTCCCGGCGCAACAGGATTCCCATGGTCATGTCGTAGTTGACCGTGGCCAGACCAACCAGAGGCAGACCGCGCGCTGCGTTCAAGATCACGGAACTGGCGCCCACCAAGCCAAATTCGAACTGGTTTTGCGCAATGGCCTGGGCCGCCGCATTGGAACCAAAGCCGCGGGTCACCGTGGCCTCGATTCCGCGGTTGCGGAAGCTGCCCATCTCGCGCGCCACGTAGGCGTAGGCGGTGGCGCCCTGCGCCAACCATGGCAGCGTCAGGCGAATGGGCGTGAGGGACTGTGCCAGGACCGCAGGTGCGGCGAGGCTGCTGCCCAGCCCCGCCAGGATGGTTCGGCGTGACGTGTTGCTCATCTGTGTCATTCCACGGGCTCCATATCGGCTGCCTGGAGAATGTCCCCATCCTTGTACTCGCCCCACGCGGCGGCGAGTTGGGACATGCTCGCGGGATCAAGGTCGCGCGCCGGCAGGTTGTCAGTATCCCAATGGCCATAGGTGTCCACGCCGCGAACCAAAGTCGCAGGGCGGCGGCCGATCGTTGAGCGCACATCGGTCGGAATGTAGAAGAACGCGAAGCCGATGCGTCGATCACCTGCGCGGTTCGGAAGCGAGGAATGCGCCGTGCGCTCATGATGCAAGGAGAATTGCCCAGCCGATAGCGGCATCGCAACGGCATGGCCCTCGTCGATGCCCTGAATTTCCTGACCTTTGGCCAGCATATTGTCGGCAGCGAAGGTCTCCACATGCTTCAGGTCAGGCTGAAGATGGCTGCCGGGAACCACGCGCAGACAGCCATGCGCCTCACTGGCATCGGTCAATGCCACCCAAGCGGTGACCTCCTTGTGAGGCGAGAGACCGAAATAGGCCGAGTCCTGATGCCAGGAGACATATCGTGGATCCCCTCCGCCCTTGGCGAAGATCGATGCGCCGAACAGCAGGATGTTGGGGCCGATCACATCCTCGACCGCATCCAGGATGCGGGAATTGCGGCCGAGATCCACCAGCCACGGGAAGGGCAAATGGCCCTTGATCTTGAGGGTGCGGTTGGCATCGTGGCCGACCATCGCTTCATAGGCCTCGATCCGCCGCCGGTATTCGAGGGCATGGGAAGGCTCGATGGCATTGAAGGGAAACGCATAGCCCTGGCTGCGGAACTGCTCGGCCTGGGCTTCGCTCAGATGCTTAGGCATGCTGCGGACATCCTTCTAACGCATGCCCAGATCAAAACACGGGCGCGCGCAATCAATCTGCATTTGCAGCGCGCAAACGATGTCGCATCTGACAAATTTGCCCAATGTGCAGCAAAACGAAGGAATGTGCGCTGATTTCATAGGCAGTATCAGCTAATCGAGTTGAACATCTGGCGACCTGCTTCCCTCAAGCAGCGTCTGCTGGCGCAGTTCGCGCCTGAGCGTCTCGGTTTCGTCGCGCACGGCGCAGGACGCGGCGAGCTCGCCGGCGCGGACCTCCTCGGCCAGCGCCTTGCGCAGGTCGCCGACGAGGCTGGCGCCAAGCCTCACGGCGCCCCGTCATCGGGCGGCAGCCCGGCACGGTGGCGCAAAATGGCCACGGCCAGATCGTGCAGCGCGGCCTGGCCGAGATAGCCGAACACGAAGGCGAACAGGAAGCGGCCATACTCGTTGAAGTCGAGAAAGCCGCCGAGCGCATAGCCGGCACTGCCCACCAGCGCCGCGGAGGGCACCTCCCAGGCGAGACACCAGCCAAAGCGTCGCCGCTCGGGGTTGTTCCAGCGCACGAACCCCCCAGCGAGGCCCGCAGCCGCACCCAGCAGCAGGTCGCGGAGGATCTCCAGCAGGGTGAGGGTGTGGTGCGGCATGGCGGCCTCCTATCGCTGGCAGAGCACACGCCAGGCGGTGCCCGAGGCGTCGCGCTCGGCATGGGTGACGGTGAGCAGGTCCGCCCCCAGCGCGAAGCTGTCGCCGGGGGCGAGGTCGGGCAGCGTGGCGATGGCCACGGAGAGGATGTCGCTGGCCGAGAGGATGTCGGTGGCAAAGGCAGAGGCGACCCGGTCGGGCGAAGACCGCAGGACGCGAAGGGGGAACGGCGGTCCGGTGCCGCCAGCCCGGTAGACCGCGTCCGTGCCGAGGTTGGGATCGCCGGTCAGCGCTGCCATCGCTGCCGCAAAGGCGCTCATGTGCCGAGCGCCGGCACCCGGTTGAGCCACACCCGGACGGTGGCGTCTGCCGCAAGTGCCGCGACCGCGGCCATGCCCACCTGGAAATTGCCTGTGGCCGTGGTGGTCAGGCGCCGGTTGGTGTTGTCCCAGAAGAGGCGCGCGCCGGCGGTGATGGCCAGCGCCGGCTCCTTGGTGATGTCGAAGACGCCCTTGGTCTGGCATTCGATGACGGCGTTCTGGGCGCCATCGACGGCGGCGACACCGAAGATCGCGCCGACCAGGACGCCCTGGCCGTAGGTGACGCCGCCCGCATAGGGGACGGCGAGCGCCAGGCTGTCGCCGGGCTGCACATAGTTGCGCATGGGGATGAGGTCTCCTCAGAAACACGAAGGGCGCCCGATGGGGCGCCCTGCGTGTCGTCATGGTTGTGGGAAGCGAGCCGCGATCAGGCGCCCGGGTTGAACCAGGCGCCACGCCAGTCGATGGCGCCCACGCCGAAGTCGAAGATCACCGAGACTTCGACGCCGTCGACGCCCGAGACCGGCCCGGTGGTGACCTGCGGGCCCTCGGCCCCGTTGAGGTAGCCATAGACATAGACCGGGGCGGCGGCGGGCTCGGAGAACAGGTACCAGCGGTTCGCCGCGATCAGCGGCTCCACCAGCGGCTGCACGAAGCCCGCAAAGACGTTCACGTTGCCGATCTGGTTGGCCTGCACCGAGACGGTGAGCTGCCGCGCCGCGAGCTCCTGGTTCGGCCCGACCAGCAGGCGCATGGAATCGCCAATGGCGATGGGCAGCCCGTCGAGGGTCTTTTGCCGCATCACGGCCGCGCGCCCCGCGGCCAGCCCGTCCAGGTTCAGGGCCGAGCCGGCGCTGGCCTTGTTGGCGCGCGTGGCACCGGTGGCGAACACCGCGGCATTGCCCGTGGTCAGGGTGGGGCCGTCGCCGTTGGCGGCGTTGAGCAGCCCATAGGCGGTGGCGTTCTCGAACTCTGCCACGCGCCGGCCAATGGCGGCCGCGAAGTCCGTGAAGGCGCCGAGATCATCGTTCACCAGCATGGGGCGGGTCACACGGATGCGCCGGGCAAAGGTCTGGAGCAGGACGATCTCCTGGCTCTCCGACATGGTGCCGGCCTGGATCTCGCCATTCTCCAGCAGCGGCAGCAGCGTGGGAAAGTCGCCCACGCGCAGGTGGCGGTGCGGCTTGAAGTCGCGAAAGTCGCGACGGAGAAAGATCTGGCGGTAGCTGGGCTGGGCCGGCTGGTAGGCGGCCAGCAGCATCTTGTTGGCCGCGGCCGAGAGTAGTGCCGGAAAGTCGGAGGTGGTGTGAAAGGCGCGCTCGGCCAGCAGGGTGGGGTTGCGCGGCACCTGGCGCTCGCCCCGCAGGCGCAGCAGCTCGCCGA
>JBHYDO010000294.1:0-5150 GCA_051860645.1 Roseococcus sp. | reverse complement strand
GAAATGCACGCAGCCGTCAGGGCTGGCCAGGTGATGAACTTCCAGCCGTTCGAGCAACTCGGCAATGGCGCCCTCGGACGTGAGCAGGGTCGGCACCACCACCATGGTCCGAAGCTCGGCCGGCACGCCGTCAAGCAATTCCAGCCCAGGCAGCAGCGTGGCCCCGAAGCCGGTGGTGACGGCGCGATTGACCAGTGAGACGGCAAGGTCCTGGGCAGGAATGATGCCGAGCGCGGCCAATGCCGCCAGCCACCCCCAGCCGAGCCCCAGAGCACCCATGGCGAAAAGCGGGACGAGCAGGACCATGAGCGTCGTGCAGGCGATCGCCGTTGCGTAGCCGCCAATGCCGGAGGCGCGGTTCAGACGGGCCGGCCAGGCGCGGAACGGCGGGCTGAAACCGATCTCGACCTCGAAATCACGCCGCCCGCCCGCGAGCAGGTGATACCCCGGGTCGGACCTGCGCGGGTCATGCGGCGCACGTTGCGCGGCGGCCACGGCGCTGCGGGCAATGTCGAGCTCGCCCATGCGCGAGCGCGCCGCCAACTCCTCGATGGCGCTGCGGTAGAGATTCCGTGTGGCGAAGTCCATGGCTGCAAATGCGCTGCCGGCGGCGAGGACCTCATCCACCAGGCTCACACGCTCGAACATCTCGTTCCAGTTGACGTCGGCAACCAGACGCAGGCTGGTGATGATGTTCCGCACCGTGACGTTCGCGGCACCCTCGGTCCGGTGCAGTTCCTGCACCACCGCGTCGGCGGTCCGGCCCTCAGTCTCCAGGCTCTGGTCCAACCAGGCCAGTGCCGGGGTGATCGAAGGGTCCTGATCGCGCAGCCGATGTACCAGCTGCACCACGAAAGCATCGTCGAGCGGGCCGTCTGCCGGGCCTGCGAAGACACTCTCCGCGGTCTCGGCAGGCACGCCCTTGGCGCCCAACAGCCTGTCGGCGATGCGGTCAGCGGCCTGTTCGGCCAGATGGTTGCCATGGATCCGCTGTGCGAGCCGGCGGAGATTCTCGATCAGGACGATACGCAGCGTGATCGAGCTGGCCCAAAGCTCGCCGATCGTAAGCGGCTGCACCGTCTGGTAGGCCCGCAGGAAGGCCGTGAAGGTTGCCGGATGAAAGCTGCTGTCGGTGTGTGCGACATACGCCCAGGCGATGCCGAAAACACGCGGATAACCCGTGAACGGGCCGCTGACGAGCTTGGGCAGCTGGCGGTAGAAGCTTGGGGGCAGGTGCAGGCGCACCGCTCGGATCTGGCGCTCCACCAAATGAAAATTGTCGATCAGCCATTCGGCGGCAGGGGTGATGGGCCTCGCCTCTTCAACCGCCTCCACCATCCCGCCATAGCAGTCAAGCAAACGCTGGCCATTGTCGGCGAGCCGTCGACCCAGCGGGTCCCCGCGGCTTTTCCGGGTCGTTACGGCCTGGTCGGCGGCCAGGCTCCGGCCATGCGTTTCCAGGCGTTCGACACCGAAGATTTCAGCCCGGATCGCAGCCTTGTCAGTCCAGATCGTCAGAGGCGCTTGCCTGATCAGATTGCGGAGCACGGCTTCACTGCCCCTGCACGTGAGTGTGCGGACTGGAAACGCCGTCAGCGGTGCCAGGTTGCCTTGCCGCACCCCGGGAAGGTGGACGCCGCCGGCGACGCCAGCATCGTGCGGCGGGTCTCGGCAGCGGAGATTGAGGCTGCGGTGGTGGACCAGATGCGGGCGCTGCTGCGGCAGCCCGAGATCGTGGTCGGCGGCTGGCGGGTGGCGCGCAGGTAGACGCCGGATGATGTAACCGAGGGCGAGGTCCACGACGCGCTGCACCGTGTCTACCCGCTTTGGGAGCACCTGTTCCCGGCGGTGCAGGCGCGCATTGCGCGGTCGCTGGTGAAGCGGGTGGTGATTGGCCCGGCCGGCGCGGACGTTCGGCTGCGGCTGGACGGGCTCGGCAGCCTCGTCCGCGATCTCACCGCCATCCGGCCGGATGCCCTGAGGGTGACAGCATGATGACCGCGACCAGCATGACGGTCTGGATGCCGCTGGCGATCCGCCACCGACCACTCAGGAAGACCGTCGTGACGGCGACGACCGATGGCGTGGCGCCAGTCACCACGCGCGCCGACCCGGCGCTGGTGAAGGCGCTGGCTGGGGCGTTCCGGCACCAGCGACTGCTGAACGAAGGGCGCCACGCCTCCATCACCGAGATGGGCGCCGCCGAGCGCCTCGAGCGGGGCTACCTGGGCAGCCTCCTCCGCCTCACGCTCCCGGCGCCGGACATTGTTCAGGCTATCCTGGGCGGCGGGCATGCACACCACCGCAGCCTCCCGCGAATGCTGGATCCATTCCCGCTGGATTGGTCGCAGCAGCGCCCCGCATTGGCTCGCAGATCGCAGATGTCATGCCGTGCGGCGCCCCCTGACCGGTGTGGGCTGCAAGTGGCGGCAGAGCGCGCGGCAACCTGGCCCTCAGGGCAGGCCCGCCGCGAAGATCTCGTAGACATGATCCTCCACATGGCTCGCCGAGAGCGCGCCATAGCCCTGCCTGGGCACCACCGGCGGCGTCGCATCGCCACCCAGCGGCGCGCTGGTGGACCACCGCAGGCCGAGGCTGTTGCGGAAGATGAACCAGCCTCCCAGCGGTTCCTGTGGGTCGGGCTGGAAGCCCAGGATGCACACCGCGTGGCCGATGCGCGGTGGAGGTGCATGCGGGGCCGGATCGGGCACCACGCCCGAGGCGATGGTCAGTGGCTGCCACCAGTCGGTCGGCCCGTCGGCAGGCCCGAACGGCTCCTGGTGCTCGGGGATGGAGATGGCCACCGGAAGCCCGGCCTTGAGCAGTTCCAGCACCGTCCGGGCCGCCCCGGGCCAGCGCCGCGGCAGGGTGCCAAGGTCCCAGTAGGCGATGGTACCAAGCCGCGCGAGGCGGAGGGCGGCCTTCTTCAGCACGTCGGGCTTCAGCGGGGTGGTAAGCCGGGATTTGTCGGGAAATTCCTTCTCGCTTGCGACGCCATAACGGAGCAGCGTGTCGCGCACCCGGCCGAGCTTCGTGCCTCCCTGCGGCCCCAGCGCCTTGTCCGCGGCGAGGCAGGCGTAGAGGAACCGTGGCGACAGGCGCTCGGGCATGCCCGGCGGCGCGTGCCAGAGCAGTTCCAGGCAGGCTGCGGCGGCGAAGGGCACGCAGTGCGGCGTCCGGCCCTGGTCGCGCAACTCCCAGGGCGCGCGCCCGATCCGCTCCTGCAGGAGGACCGCGCTGTCGTCGGGCTGGTTCAGCAGCGCGGGCATGTCCTTGCCCGGCCAGTCGGCCGGGGGCGGCGACCCATCGCCCCCCCCATCCCTTGGCACCGGCAACTCAAGGCCGAATTCCGGCGGCTCCGGCAGCGGGCCGGCCAATGCCGCTTGGTAGCCCGGCGAAATCAGGCGTGCGGCCGCGGCGAGCACCGCCTCGCGCCGCCCCGGCGTCCAGCTGTCGGCCAGCTTCGTGGCGGCCAGCAGCACGGCGTGCAGCCGGTCGAAGCCGGTGACGCGGCGCGGGGCCAGGAACGCCAACTCCGGCTCCAGCAGTTGCAACTCCCGCGCGGCGATGGCGAGGAAGTCGCGCGCCTCCGGCCGCGCGACCGCGGCGGGCGGCGGCGCGTCCCCCTTCGCCGGCACGACCTGGTCGGGCGTGGCGCCCGCCACCACCGTCCCCAGTTCCCTGGCCGCGGCATTCAATGCGCCGGCGTAGCCCTCCAGCGCCTTCACCAGCGGCCAAAGCCTGCCGGCGAGTTCTTTCCCGGCGAGGCTGTCGCTGGGATAATGCACCCCCGCCACCTCGCGGTTCCGAGCCACGCGATCGGCGACGCCGCTGAGGAAGGTCTCCGGCATGGCGGCCTCCGCCCCGGCCAGCCGCCAGGCCTCGCGCGCGCTGAGCGCGACGAGGTGCGACTGCAGCGCGTGGTTGCTCGGGAAAGAGGCGTGCGGCGGGGTGGCGATGATCGGGGCCAGGGCGGGATAGACCTGCACCGGGCGCGGGCGCAGGAGCTTCCGCTTCCAGTACATGCCCGCCATCTGGCCGATGAGCAGGGAGGCCGCGACCAGCGTCGCCATGGCCGGTCCGCCGCCCAGCAGCCGCAGCCACCAGCTGTCCAGCGCCTCCGCCTGCGCGATGATCTCGCCGAGCCGCGCCTCGCGCAGCGGCACGAGGTCCAGCACGGCCTTCACATCGGCGACCAGGACCGCCTCCTCCTGCGCCGCGTTGGTGTAGGGCAGCGCCAGATTGAGCGCCTCATCCTCGCGCTGCGGCCACCATGCGGCGGCGAACTCCGCCAGCAGGTCCTGCGCGGCGAGGCCGGGTGCGAAGGCGCCCTCGGCGAAGCGCGCGCCGGTGAGGAGCGGCAGCGTGCCTGGCTCGACCTCCAGGAAGCCGTCGGTCACCAGGGCGTAGCTGCCGAAGCTGGTGCCGCCGTTCGTCCCCCCGTTGGTGCCGCCATTGGTGCCGCCGTTGGTGCCGCCGTTGCCGAAGTAGAAGCTCATGCCGCGTGTCCTCTCTGCTCGGGCGGCGCCCCGCCGGTCTTGGGATCCATGCGGCGGGTCAGCCGGGAAGCCCGGCCGCGACCATCCGCGCGGCGAAGGCCTCGCGCACGCCGGGGTCGCGGAAGGCCTGGCGCGCCATCATGGGCGCCACGCGGAAGTCGGGCTCCACCTCCAGCACGCGCTGCGCCAGTTCGCGCGCGGGCGCCATCCGGCCGAGCGCCACCAGCGCCGCGGCGGTGACGCGCAGGTTCGAGGTGTAGCGCGGGTTCGCCGCCGCCGAGCGCAGGCCCCGCTCCGCCGCCCGCTCCATGTCGCCATGGGCATAGTGCGCGATGGCGGCGAAATGCTCGTGGCGGAACAGCAGCGGGTCCTCGGGCGAGAGCTGGATGGCGCGCTCGGCGCGGCGCACCGCCTGGGCCCCGTCGCCCAGGAAGGCGAAGGTGGGCGCGCTCCACATCCAGGCTTCCGAATCATTGGGTGCGGCTTCCAGCGCGCGGTCGAACAGCGGCGTCGCCTCTTCGTGCCGGCCCTCGAAGATGGTGCGGTTGTGGCCCAGCATGGCCAGCGCGCGCGCATGGCCCGGATCGAGCGCAATGGCCGCGCGCGCCGAGACCAGCAGGCCCCGCATGTCCGCCGCGCGGTCTGGCGACC
>JBHYDO010000293.1:0-5169 GCA_051860645.1 Roseococcus sp. | reverse complement strand
CGCGTGGCCCCGCAGATGCTCCAGCGCGCAGTGCCGCAGCGCCGCGATGTTGGTGGCGGCCAGCACCACGCGCGGCGCCGCCCCGGCCTGCCGAGCCTGCTCCCAACGCATGGCGCAAAGGCACCATTGGTTGCCGGGCTTCAGGCCGGGGAAGCGGTATTCCCGGCGGGGCGTCGAGAGATCATTGCCGACCTGCCGTGAGAAGGCGAGGAACTCCGCCGTCATCACCGCGCAGACGGTGTGGCTGCCGTGGTCCTGCTCATCGGTGCGGCAGCAGCCATCGCGGGTCCAGCCCGTCAGCGGATCCATGCTGCAGGGGATCAGCGCCCCACCGAGCACATTGCGGGCCATGGGGCCACGTCCGAAACCGCTGCCATCGGGCATGGGAACCTCCTCTGCGCCGGAAGGGCATAGAGCAATCCGCGGCTGGGGGAAATCAGGCCGCGCGGCGCAGCCGCTGTTCGTAGCCCGCCATCGCCCGGGCATGGGCGGCATCCGCCAGCGGCAGCAAGCAGGCCAAGCTGGCGGGGCTGGGGTTCAGGATCGCAACCCAGCACATCCAGCCATAGACGGGATGAGGCGTGCAGCGGTCAAGAGCGGTGAAATCCCACGGCCGCCGCACCGCGCACCCCTTCGCGGGTCGCGGCGGCGGCGGGCCGAAGCGTGCCTCGAACAGCGCTTGGCTCGTGCCCAGGCTCAGGCGAAAGACGCCGGGCCGACGCAGGGCGGAGGCGCGGTCATTCGCACCGTCCTTCCGCTTCAGCATCGCGAAATAGACCCCGCGCGGCAGGCGTCGCGCGGGATTGTAGAACAGCGCGGTCTCGCCCCAGCTCTCGACCGGGACCACGCCTTCATGACGGGCCAGCAGCGCCGCCATGACGGCGTCTGGGCCCATGCCGTCAGGCGGCGGCCTTGATGGCGGCGGCCTTCACATCCTCGTCCACCGCGCCGGCGAAGGTCTCGAAGTTCTTCTCGAACCGCGCCACCAGCTCGGCCGCCGTGCGGTCATAGGCCGCCTTGTCGGCCCAGCTTTCGCGCGGGTTCAGTACTTCCGACGGGATGCCGGGCACGCTCTTCGGGATCATCAGCCCGAAGAAGGGGTCCTGCTCGAACTCCACCTTCGCCAGCGAGCCATCGAGCGCCGCGCGCAGCAAAGCGCGGGTGTGCTGGATGCTCATGCGCTTGCCGGTGCCATAGGCGCCACCCGTCCAGCCGGTGTTCACCAGCCAGCAATCGGCGCCATCGCGCGCGATGCGTTCGGCCAGCATCTTGCCATAGACCTCGGGGCTGCGCGGCAGGAAGGGCGCGCCGAAGCAGGTGGAGAAGGTGGCCTGGGGCTCCTTGCCCATGCCCTTCTCGGTACCCGCCACCCGGGCCGTGTAGCCCGAGAGGAAGTGATACATCGCCTGCGCCGGCGTCAGCTTGGAAATCGGCGGCAGCACGCCGAAGGCATCGGCCGTCAGCATCACCACATTCTTGGGCAGCCCGGCCTGGCCCCCGGGTGCCAGGCCCGGGATGAAGTTGATCGGGTAGCAGCTGCGCGTGTTCTCGGTGTAGCGGTTGTCGTCGAGGTCGAGGTTGCCGCGCTCGTCGGCCACCACGTTCTCCAGCACCGCGCCGAAGCGGTGCGAGGCGTCCCAGATCTGCGGCTCCGCGTCACGCGAGAGCTTGATGACCTTGGCGTAGCAGCCGCCCTCGAAGTTGAACACGCCGCGGTCCGACCAGCCATGCTCGTCATCGCCGATCAACGCGCGCTCCGGATCGCTGCTCAGCGTCGTCTTGCCCGTGCCGGACAGGCCGAAGAACAGCGCCACGTCGCCGTGCCGGCCCACATTGGCCGAGCAGTGCTTGGGCAGCACGCCGCGCGCCGGCAGCAGCCTGTTCATCACGGTGAAGATGCTCTTCTTGATCTCGCCGGCGTAGCTCGTGCCGGCGATCAGGATCGTCTTGTGCGCGAAGGAAAGCGCGATGCAGGTGTTGCTGCGGCAGCCATCGGCCTCGGGATCGGCCTCGTATTCGGGGGCGTGCAGGATCGTGAAGTCGGGCTCGAATTCCGGGAGATCGCGCCGCAGCGGGCGGATGAACATGTTGCGCGCGAACAGCGCGTGCCAGGCATTGGTCGTGACCAGCCGAACGCGGATGCGGTGGGCGGGGTCGGCCCCGGCGTACAGGTCCTGGGTGAACAGCACCGGCCGCGCGCCCAGCCAGGCGCGCACCTTGGCGGACAGGCCCTGGAACTTCTCCGCCGGCATCTTCTGGTTGATGCGGCCCCACCAGATCTCGTTCGTCACGGCGGGGTCATCCACCACGAACTTGTCCTGGACCGAGCGCCCGGTGTGCTGCCCGGTCAGCGCCATGAACGCGCCATCTGCGGAAAGCCGGCCCTCTCCCCGCACCAGCGCGTGCTGCACGAGCCCAGGCGCGGTGAGGTTGGCGTGGACGGGGTGGCCCGTCTCGATGCCGGTTCCGGACAGCGGGTGTTCACTCATGAAAAGCCTCCCTTTGGGGCGCTGGTCAGACCGTTCACGCCTCCTGCGGGACGCCAAGCGATCACGATATGCGCCGGGAGATAGGACCGTCGCAGGAAATGCGTCAATCCTGAAAAGCCCTTCATTTCCGAGGCTTGGTCAAATCATTGTGCAAGCGTCATTGGTGCGATGCAGCACGGGCGGCGCGGGCCGACAGGATGAGTTCGCGGCGCACCGCGTCCGCGTCCGCGGCAGGGGCCTGAAACTCCAGGCGAAGCACCTGCTCGCCCTGATTGAGGTCGCAGCCCTCGGTGTCCAAGGCCACGAGGCGCCAATCCCCCGGGCCGCCGCCAGGAAGACCGGCGGCGATCACGCCCAAGGCATCGCCATGGTCCGCATTCACATGAGCGAGGATGTCGGCCTCCGCCGCCGCCAGCGCCTCCACATGGGCCGGATCGGGCAGCAGTTGGACAGCGCGCAGGCGGTGCGCGCGGGCGAAGCCCTGCACCAGCAGCGCGCCCTGCGGGGCAATGCGCCAGAGCCCGAAATCCGCGAAGTCGGCGTAGAGTTCGGCATAGGGGTGGCGGGCCAGCCAGCGCGCCTTCAGCGCCGGGTCGTCCACGCGCTCCGCGAGGCCGGTCAGGGTCACGCGCGGGGCGGTCTGCGGATTTGCCTCCTCGGCTGGGCCAGTGAACAGCAGAGCGCAGCGGGGCTCCCGCTGGAGGTGCCGCGTGTGCTCCGACAGGGCGGAGAGCCACAGCAGCGGCGCAAGGTCAGGCGCACAGGCTGGCGTGACCAGGCTGGCGAAGGGCTGGCCGTCCTGCTGGGTGGCCAACGTGGCCGCGCGCGCTGCGCGGATCAGCCGACGGGCGGTGAAGCCATGGTCTTCGGTCATCCGAATGCTTCCCGGCTCAGCGCGGCCGGGGCGGGGCGGCCGCCATGGCCGCGTCGAGCAGGCTGAGATGGACGCCGGCGCGAATCGCCTCGGCGGTGTCGCCGAAGGCCGCCTCGAGCGGGGCCAGCGGCAGGGCGGCGGCCGCAGTCCCGGCCTCGAGCCGCGTCTGCAAGGCCGATGCCGCCTCGGCCAGCCGCGCGGCGCCGAAATTGCCGGCCAGCCCCTTCAGGGAATGAGCCTCGCGCGCCAATGCCGGGCGGTCATCCTGCTCGCGCTGGGCGCGCAGCCTGCCCAGCACCTCGTGCAGGCTGCGCAGGAACTCCTCATACATCTGTCCCACCGCGTCGCGCGGCAGCCCCTCGAACATGCTGGCCAACTGCTCCCGGTCCAGCACGGGCGCGGCGGGCGGGGTACCAAGCTGTGCGGCATTCACCTGGGCCGTGGCGATCGCCTGCCGGATCGCCGCCCAGTCGAGCGGCTTGGTGAGGAAGCCGGTGAAGCCGGCCGCGGCATATTCGGCACTGGTGCGGGCGAAGACGTCGGCGGTGAGCGCATGCACCGGCACGCGACCCACGGGCCCGGGCAGCGCCCGGATGGCCGTGGTGGCGGCGATGCCATCCATGCCGGGCATGTGCAGGTCCATCAGCACCAGGTCGAAGGGCGGGCCTTCCTCCACGCGGGCCACCGCCTCCTCACCTGTCGCGGCCAGCAGCACCTCATGCCCATCGCGTTCGAGGATGGCCGAGACGACCTTCCGGTTCAGCGCCACATCATCCACCACCAGCACCCGCGCGGGCGAAAGGCGGGCGGTGGGCACGGCCTGGACCGGGGCCGGCAGGCGCAGCGGCAGGGCGAAGCGGAACTCGGCCCCGCCGCCGGGCGCGTCGTCACAGGTCACGTCGCCGCGCATGGAATTCGCCAGTTGCTTGCAGATGACGAGGCCAAGCCCGGTGCCGCCGGCGCGGCGCGAGGTCACTTCCTCCAGAGGGGTGTAGGGCTGGAAAAGCTCCGCCCGCCGCTCGGGTGGGATGCCGGGGCCGGTGTCCAACACGCGGAATGCCAGCAGCGGCGCGGCATCGGAGGCGGTCTCCATCGCCAGCCGCGCCGTGATGCTGCCGGAATGGGTGAACTTCACGGCATTGCTCAGCAGGTGGCCCAGCACCTGGCGCAGCCGCGGCGCGTCGCCCATGGCCTGGGGCGGCAGGCCGGGCGCCACCTCCACCCGCAGCGACAGGCCCTGCCCGGCGGCCGGGCCGGCGAACTGCGCCGCCACCTCGCGCAGGAGTCCCTCAGGCGCAAAGGGGGCATCGCGCAGCTCGAAATGGCCCGATTCGATGAGCGAATAGTCCAGGATGTCGTCCAGCACGCGCATCAGCGCCTCGGCCGAGCCGCGCAGCGCCTGCAGGCGGTCGCTCGCCTCGGTCTCGCCGCCGCCGTCCTCCATCAGGTCCAGCATGCCCAGCACGCCGGTCATGGGCGTGCGGAGTTCATGCGACATCATGGCCAGGAAGCGGGCCTTGGTGCGGGCGGCGGCCTCGGCCTCGCGGCGCGCCCTCTCGGCCCGCTCGCGCGCGGCCGAGAGGGCCGCGCTGCGTTCGGAAAGCTGCGCCGTGGCGGCGCGCAGGTCACGCTCAACCCGCTTGCGCTCGGTAATGTCCACCGTGATGGAAAGGATGCCTGGCCGCGGGTCGTGCGAGCCGCGCAGCGGCACCTTACTGACCAGCATCGTCCGGCTCGTGCCGCCGGCGGTAACGAAGGTCTGCTCGGTCTCCGATTCCCCGGCGTTCCCCTCGATCAGCGCCTCGT
>JBHYDO010000292.1:0-5242 GCA_051860645.1 Roseococcus sp. | reverse complement strand
ATGCGCGGAACCCACGCCCGCGCCCACCGGCACCAGCACCCGGTCCATGCCGAGTTTTTGGGCCATGCGCGCTGCGTGGAGGGGTGCGGCGCCACCGAAAGCGATCATGGTGCGGCCGGCGGTCTCCTTGCCGTTCTCCACGGCGTGCACGCGCGCGGCGCTGGCCATGGTCTCGGTGACGATCTCGGTGATGCCGAGTGCCGCCTGGATCGCGTCCAGCCCCAGCGGCGTGGCGACGGTGCCGAGGCAGGCCGCCTGCGCCGCCGCCGCATCCAGCGTGATGTGCCCGCCCGCGAAGCGCGCGGCGTCCAGCCAGCCCAGCACGAGGTCGGCATCAGTGACCGTGGGCAGGGTGCCACCGCGGCCATAGCAGGCCGGCCCCGGGCTCGACCCCGCGCTGTCCGGCCCCACGGTGATGCGCCCGAGCTTGTCCACCCGCGCGATGGACCCGCCGCCCGCGCCGATTTCCACCATGTCGATGACCGGAATGCGCACGGGAATGCCGCTGCCCTTCACGAAGCGCGCCGCGCGAGCGATCTCGAAGTGGCGGGCCTGCTGTGGCTTGCCATCGTCAATGAGCGTGATCTTCGCGGTGGTGCCGCCCATGTCGAAGGAGACCGCGCGGTCAATGCCGTTCTGCGCCGCCAGCATCTGAGCCAGGATGACGCCGCCCGCCGGCCCGCTTTCCACCAGTCGTATGGGAAAGCGCCGCGCCGTCTCGATGGTGGTGATGCCGCCCGAGGACATGATCAGCAGCAGCGGCGCCGCGGAACCCAGCGCGCGCAGGCCCTCTTCCAGCCGGCGCAGATAGCGCTCCATCAGCGGCAGCACATAGGCGTTGGCGACGGTGGTGGAGGTGCGTTCGTATTCGCGGATCTCGGGGCAGACCTCGCTGGAGATGGCGATGACCTCGGCGGGCAGATGCCGCGCCAGCAACTCCCGCGCGCGCTGCTCATGCGAGGCATTCTGGTAGGAATGCAGGAAGGAGATGGCGACGGCCTCGATGCGCTCGGCCGTCAGCGCCGCGCCGATCGCGTCCAGCGCGGCC
Source organism: Roseococcus sp. (assembly GCA_051860645.1). Lineage (GTDB taxonomy): Bacteria > Pseudomonadota > Alphaproteobacteria > Acetobacterales > Acetobacteraceae > Roseococcus. The sequence goes on along the minus strand of JBHYDO010000292.1, from coordinate 4,194 downwards.
TCCTCGATCGGCAGCAGCACGCTGCCATCGGCGGCCATGCGCTCGGGCACCTCGAAGCGCCAGGGGCGGGCGACCAGCGGCTCGGGCCGCTCCATGTAAAGGTCGTATTGCTCGAAGCGGTGCTCGTAGGCGATTTCCAGCGAATCGCGGAAACCCTCGGTCGTCACCAGCGCGGTGCGCGCGCCCTTGCGCTCGATCAGCGCGTTGGTGGCGAGGGTGGTGCCGTGGATCACCAGCGCGAGGTCGGCGGCCGAGAGCCCCGCCTGGGCGAGGATGGCAGCGGTGCCCTCCAGCACCGCACGCTCTGGCGCGTCGTGGGTGGTGAGCAGCTTGGCGGAGAGCGTCCCCCCCTCCCGCTCGAGGACGAGGTCCGTGAAGGTGCCGCCGATATCGATGGCCAGGCGTGCGGTCGGGGTCATGAAGCGCCCATCAGGAAGGTGTTGCGGCGCTCAGTCTGCGCGGATGTTGGCCGCCTGCACCACCGCCCGCCAGGTCTCGGTCTCCGCGCGCAGGAAGGCGGCGAACTCGGCGGCGGGAAGCGGCGCCGGCTCGAAGCCGATGCGGGCCAGGAACTCCACCACCTCCGGCCGCGCCACGATGCGGCGGATCTCCTCGAACAGACGCTGGCGCGGCGCCTCCGGCGTGCCGGGCGGGGCGATCACGCCATACCAGTTGGCGATGTCGAAATCGCGCACCAGGTCGGCCACGGCGGGCACCTGCGGCGCCACCGACCAGCGCGCCGCGGTGCTGACCGCGAGCAGCTTCAGCCGCCCCTGCTGCACCATGGGCCAGGCGGATGTGTCGCTGAAGAAAATGTCCACGCGCCCCGCCATGAGTTCCGTCAGCACCGGCGCGGTGCCGCGAAAGGGCACATGCGTCATGCGCGCGGAGAGGCGCAGGTTCAGCAGTTCCGCCGCCAGATGCGTGCCGGTGCCGACGCCGGCCGAAGCCATGCGGATCAGTTCCGGCTGCGCGCGGATCAGCGCCACCAGCGCCGCGAAATCCGCCGCGGGCAGGTCCGGCCGGCAGATCAGCAGCAGCGGGCTGCGCACCACGCGCGCCACATGGCCGAGCGTCAGCGGGTCATAGGGGGTGGGGCGCACCACCGGGCCCGCGGTCATGTTGCCGGGGCTGGTCATCGCCAGCGTGTAGCCATCGGGCGGCGACTTCACGACGGAGTCCACGCCGATGGCGCCGCCCGCGCCGGCCCGGTTGTCCACCACCACCGGCTGGCCCAGCGCGGTGGTCAGGTGCTCGGCCAGGATGCGGCCCACCGCGTCCACGCCGCCCCCGGCAGGAAAGGGCACGATGAGGCGCAGGCTGCGCGTGGGCCAGGATTGTGCCGCGGCGGGTGCGGCCAGGATGGCGGCGAGCGGCGCGAGGGCACGGCGGGGAAGGCGGAGGGTCATGGCTTGGGCTCCCGAGGTTGCGGCGAGGGCAGGCAAGTCCGGCTCTTGGCGCTCCCCCCCAATGGGCGCCGGCCCGTGCGCTGCCCTTGCCACCGGGTCGGATGAAAAGGGTGGCAGTGCGAAAGACGCGTGACCAACAAAAACTCATTCGGCTATACATGCACAACGTTTATGCATCTACTGGACCTCAACGCCCTCCGCACCTTCCTGGCCGTGGCCGAAAGCCCGACCTATGACCGTGCGGGCAACCTCGTCGGGCGCACCCAACCCGCCGTCAGCCAGCAGATGCGCCGGCTGGAGCTGCAGCTCGGCCTGCGCCTGTTCCGCCGCAGTGGCCGCCACAATGAGCTGACGGCGGCGGGCATCAGCCTGGTCAGCCACGCCCGCCGGCTGATGGCCGCGCATGACGAGGTGATGGCGAGCCTGCACGGCTTCACCGGCGCACAGGGCCTCGTGCGGCTGGGCGCGCCGGCCGACATGGCCGAGGCGCTGCTGCCCGACATGCTGCGCCGGATCGCGCAAACCCTGCCGGAGCTGCGCCTGGAACTCACCCTCGGCCGGAGCGCGGAGCTGCTGCAGGCGCTGCGCGAGGGCGGGCTCGACGTCGTGCTGTCATCACGGCTGGACGAGGCGCAGCCCCATGTGCTGCTGCGCCGCGCGCCGCTGGGCTGGATCGCGGCCTATGACTTCCAGCTGGGGCGGGAGGAGGTGGTGCCGCTGCTGCTCCCGCCCGAGCCGAGCGGGCTGCGCCGCCTCGCCCTCGCCGCGCTGGAGCGCGCGAACCGGCCCTGGGTGGCGCGCTGCACCGCGCCCGATTTCGCCGCCCTGCGCGCCGCCGCCCGTGCGGGGCTCGGCGTCGCGCCGCGGGGGCTGGACATGCTGACGCCCGAGCTGCGCCTGCTGGACGAGCGCGAGGGGCTGCCCGCGCTGGGCGAAGTCAGCCACCATCTGCATCTGCGCAAGCTGGGGGCGCCGCCGGCGGCGCGGCGGCTGTTCGAGATGCTGTCATCCGCCGCCGCCTGACCGGCAGGGCGCGGTCGCGCAGCATCTCCATCACGGCACGGCGGCATTCGGCCAGCACGAGGCGCGCGGCGACGGAGGGCGCCCGGTCGCGCGGCGTCAGCAGGCGAGGGCGCAGGGGCACCGGCGGGGCCAGCGGCACCGCCAGCAGCCGCGGCCACCAGCCGAGTGCGAGGATGTAGTCCTCCACGATGCCGGGCATGCCGGTGCGGTCCACCACGGCGCAAATGGCGGTGGAGGCGCCCACGTCGATGGTGGGCGCGAAGGCCTCGCCCACCTGCCCGAATGCGGCGGCGATGCGGTCGCTCAGCGGCGAGCGTCCGGCATAGGAGACGTAGCCCGTCCCGCGCAGGTCCCGCGGCTCCACCATGCGCTTCGCGGCGAAGGGGTGGTCGAGGGGCACCACGCAGGCCATGCCGGCCGCACCCAGCTCCTCGGTGGCGAGGAGCGGATCCTCCATGATGTCGTGCACCAGGCCGAAATCCACGGCGCCGCGCGCCACCCAGGCCATGATGTCGCGCGTCAGCGCCACCTGTACGCCGATGCGCAGGCCGGGGGTGCGGGCGGTGGCGCCGGCGATGACATCGGGCATGACGGCGGTGGCGAGGCTCGGGATGGCGGCGACGCGCACATGGCCCGCCCGCCCCTCGCGCAGCGCCGCGGCCCCCTCGCCCAGCGCGCCCAGTGACGCCGAGACGCCATCCAGGTAGGGCAGCAGCGCCAGCGCTTCCTCGGTGGGGCGCAGCCCGGCCGGGTGGCGTTCGAAGAGGGTGAGGCCGAGGGTCGCCTCCAGCTGCCGCAGGGACTTGGACACGGCGGGCTGGGAGACGCCGAGCGCGCGGGCGGCCTCGGTGACGGAGCGGCGCTGGAGGAGGAGGCGGAACACCTCCAGCTCCCGCGGGCCGGGATGCCTGACGGACATATCCTGAACGTTATGGCAGACCGGAACAGGGTACAACAGGTTATACCCCTAACCAACCGACGCCGCCCGCAAGATTCGCTTCTTTTTATTAATTACAGTTATTTAGCGAGTGTCCGAGGCCATTTCGGCGGTCCCGGCCGCCGCGGATTTTCTCCTGGACGCCGCGCCGGCGCACATGCTTGCGTCAGCCCTCCGCACATCGAGAAAGGCTCCACGGATGGACAACAAGGTTCGCCGCATCGGCATCCTGGCCCCCCCGGGCAACGTGGCCCTCGAGCGGGAGTTGACGCCCTTCCTCCCGCCCGGCGTGGTCAGCCACCACAACCGCCTCTCCCGCCCCGACAGCTCCATCTCCAAGGAGAGCCTGCTGGCCATGATGGACAGCGTGGACCAGGCGGCGGTGGACCTGGCCCAGGCCTATCCCGAGGTCATCGTCTATGGCTGCACCAGCGGCAGCTTCCTGCTCGGCCCGGGCAAGGAGGGCAACATCGCAGCGCGCATCACGCAGGGCACCGGCATTCCGGCCGTCACCACCTCCACCGCCGTCGTCGAGGCGCTGAACGCCGTGGGCGCGCGCAAGGTCTTCATGGTGACACCCTACCCGGACGAGGTGAACGCGCACGAGGTGGAGTTCCTGGAGCACTACGGCTTCGAGGTGGTGGCGCTCGAGACCTTCCGCCGCCCGACCAGCGAGGGCATCCGCGCGCTGTCCTCGGACGACGTGGCCAAGATGGTGCTGCTGCATCCGGATGCGGTCGCCGCCTGCGACACCATCTTCCTCAGCTGCACGAACATGCTCAGCCTCGACCGCATCGCCATGATCGAGAACTGGACGGGCAAACC
>JBHYDO010000291.1:0-5248 GCA_051860645.1 Roseococcus sp. | reverse complement strand
ACCGCGCTCGCTTCTCCTACGCCGCCGAGGGTGAGGCGGTGGAGATCGTGACGCTGCGCGCCACCGCCATCGGCCGCCTGCCCAAGCCGGAGGAGGAGACGCCGACGCCACCGGACGCCGCCACCACGCCCGGCACGCGCCGCGTCTGGCAGGGCGGTGCGGCCACCGACTGGCCGGTGTCCCGGCGCGAGCAGCTGCGCCTGTCGGACGCCATCACCGGCCCGGCCATCATCGAGGAAGCCTTCGCGACCCATGTCATCGCCGCCGGCTGGCGGGCGGCGCTGGACCCTGAGGGCGCCATCATTGCGCGGAGGAGCACGCCATGACGCTCGGCCCCATCGAGATCGAGGTCATCCGCAACGCGCTGAACGCCGCGGCGGCCGAGATGGACATCACCATCTGGCGCACCAGCCGCAGCACCATCGTGCGCGAACTGCTGGACTACTCCACGGCCGTGTTCGACGCCGAGGGCAACAATCTGGCGCAATCGGCGCGCATCCCGGGCCACTTGAACAGCATGACGCACGCGCTGCGCACCCTGCTGGCCGAGCATGTGCCGCCCGAGGACTGGCACGAGGGCGACGTCGTCATCTTCAACGACCCCTATTGCGGCGGCCAGCACCTGCCGGACATCCTGGCCTTCCGCCCGGTGTTCCATGAGGGGCAGCGCATCGCCTTCGCCGGCACGCTCTGCCACCACATCGACGTGGGCGGGCTGGCGGCGGGCAGCTATGCGGCCAAGGCCACGGAGATCTTCCAGGAGGGGCTGCGGATTCCGCCGGTGAAGCTCATCGCGCGCGGTGTCCGCAATGAGGGCGTCTGGGCGATGATCCGCCAGAACATCCGCAAGCCCGACCTGCTGCTGGGCGACCTGTCGTCGCAGCTCGCCAGCCTTGAGGTGGGTGCCGCGGCGCTGCTGCGGCTGGCCAACCGCTTCGGTGCGGGCGCCATGATCGAGGCCGGCGCGCGCATCCTGGACATGAGCGAGGCCGGCATGCGCGCCGCCATCGGCCGCATGCCCGATGGCGTCTATGAGTTCGAGGATTTCCTGGATGATGACGGCATCGCCATCGGCCAGCGCATCCGCCTGCACGTGAAGCTGACCATCACGGGCGAGACGGCGCTGGTGGACCTCTCGGGCTGCGCGCCGCAGGTGGCCGGCCCGACCAACGCGACGCTCGCCAGCACCAATGCGGCGGTGATGTTCAGCCTGATGTGCTGCGCCGATGCCTCGCTGCACATGAGCGCAGGGTGCTATCGCCCCATCAGCGTCATCGCCCCCGAAGGCCTGGTGGTGAATGCGCGGCACCCCGCGCCCGTGGCGCATCGCGTCGCCGTCACGCACCGGCTGCTGAACGCCATGATGGGCGCGCTGCACCAGGCGGTGCCGGAGCTGATCCCGGCCGCCTATTACGGCAATTCCTACGTCACCACCTTCCAGACCGTGGCCGAGACGCGCGAGGTGCTGGTGGAGATCGAGATCGGCGGCTCCGGCGCGCATCCGGCCAAGGATGGCGTCAGCGCCTATGCCTCGGGCATGCACAACAACAGCAACATCCCCATCGAGATGATCGAGGCGCAGTTGCCGTTGACGGTTGTGCGCTACGGGCTGCGCGCGGGCAGCGGGGGCGAGGGCAAGTATCGCGGCGGGCTCGGCCTCATCCGCGAGTGGCGGGTGGACAGCCCGCGCTGCTTCTTTACCGCCAACATGGACCGCTTCGACCACGCGCCCTACGGCCTGGCCGGCGGCGGCGAGGCCGCGAAGGGCGCGCTGGTGCTGCGGCGCGACGGCGTCGAGACGCCCATCCCGCCCAAGACCGACAACCTGCCGCTGGTGCAGGGCGATGTGGTGCGGCTCGAGACCTCGGGCGGCGGCGGCTTCGGCCCGGTGGCGGAACGCGCGCCGGACGCCACGGCGCGCGACACCCGCATGGGGTATGCGTGACCTTCGACCCGGCCCGGCACCGCCTCGCCCCCCAGCGCTGGTTCGAGGATTTCGCGCTGGGCGAGGAATTCCGCCTGCCCAGCCGGACCATGACCGACGCCATCTTCCTCGCCTTCCAGGCGGCCAGCGGCGACAACCACCCGGTGCACTACGACGTGGAGTTCTGCCGCGCGCGCGGCATGCCGCACATGCTGGCGCACGGCTTTCAGGTGGTGATCCAGACCGCGGCCGGGGCTGGGCTGCTGCCCTTCCTGATCGAGGACAGCCTGAAGGGATTCCTGGAACAGTCTAGCCGCTTCCTGCACCCCGTCTTCGTGGGCGATACGCTTTACGCGACGCTGACCGTGGATGAACTGACGCCGGGGCGAACCACCGGCGTGTTGGGCCTCGCCTCCACCGTGCACAACCAGAAGGGCGTGCTGGTGATGGACGGTCGGCAGCGTTACCTGCTGCGGAAACAGCCAGCCGATTGACCCCCCGCGTGCCCCGCGCGACCATGTGCGCGAAGGTTGGGGGAACGCGCATGGAAGGGGCCGAATGGCTCGCCCGGTCGCTCAGGGAATCGGGCGTCTCGCACTTCTTTTTCGTGGATGCGGTGCTGCGGCGCACGCTGCTGGCGCTGGAGCGCGTGGGCGTGCAGCCTGTCCTCGCCCATGCCGAGAAATCCGCCGCCTACATGGCCGATGGCTATGCCCGCATCATAGGCCGGCCGGGCGTGGTCGCGGCGCAGGCGGTGGGGGCGGCCAACCTCGCGGCGGGGCTGCAGGATGCGTATCTGGGCCGCTCGCCAGTGCTGGCGCTGACGGGGCGCAAGCCGCTCGGGCACCAGCACCGCAATGCCTATCAGGAATTGCCGCACGCGCCGCTCTTCGCGCCCGTGACGAAGCACGCGGCGCTGGTGGAGCGCGCGGAGGATTTCCCGCGGCAGTTGCGCCAAGCCTGGTCCGCTATGCTGGGCGCCCCCCCGCGCCCCGCCCATCTCGACCTGCACGGGCTGATGGGCGAGGTGATCGAGCGTGGCGACATCCCCGACGAGCCGTTGTCCCTGGCCGATTGGCGCGCGCCCCGACACCGCAGCATCGCCGATGGGCTGGACCGCGCGGCGGAACTCCTGCTGGAAGCGAAGCGCGTGGCGCTGGTGGTGGGGGAGGGCGCGCTGCTCTCCGGCTGCGGGCCTGAACTGCTGGCGCTGGCCGAGGCCCTGCAGGCGCCCATTGCGCTCTCGCTCGGCGCGCGCGGCATCGTGCCCACGCGGCACCCGCTGCATCTCGGCGTGCTGGGCGCCTATGCCGGCCCGCCCGCGAACCGGGTGGTGGACGAGGCGGAGCTGGTCTTCTTCATCGGCGCCGACACCTCCGACATGCTGACCAACTACTGGCGCACGCCGCGCCTGGGCACCCGCTGCCTTCAGCTTGACGTGGACCCGATGGAGTTCGAGCGCAGCTACGCCCTCGAACACGCGCTGTGCGGCGACCCGAAGCTGAGCCTCGCCGCGCTGAACACTCTCATCGGCCGGCCGGAGCGCGATGGCGGTTATGCGCTGCGCGCTGCAAACGCCATGCGCGAATGGCGCGCGTCCATGGCGCCGCGCCTGGCCTCCAACGAGGCGCCGATCGACCCCGCGCGGCTTTGCGCTGAGATCAGCGCTGCGCTGCCCGAGGACGGCATCCTGGTGGCCGACACCGGCTATTCCGGCGTCTGGACCGGCAACCTGGTGGAGCTGAACGGGACGGGGCAATCCTACCTGCGCGCCGCCGGTTCGCTCGGCTGGTCCTTCCCCGCGGCACTGGGCGCGAAGTGCGCCGCACCGCACCGCAAGGTGATGTGCTTCTCCGGCGATGGCGCGCTGTATTACCACCTGACGGAGCTTGAGACCGCGCGCCGCCGCGGCATCGCCGTCGTGCTGGTGGTGAACAACAATTCGGGCTTTGGCCAGGGCTGGCCCAACTACCTCAAGCAGGCCGGCAACCGGCCCGTGGCCGCAGAGCAGGTGCTGCGCTTCGGCCCCACGAACTTCGCGCGCGTCGCCGAGGAATTCGGCGTCACCGGCATCCGCGTCGAGACGCCGGACGGCATCGGCCCCGCGCTGCGCCGCGCACTCGCCATGGACGCGCCGGTGGTGGTGGATGTCGCCACCAACCTTGAAAGCCGCGCCCCCGAACCCTGGATTCCGGAGGATCTCAAATGAGCCGACAGATGCGCGTGGCCGTGCTGGGCGCCGGCACGATGGGACATGCGCTGGCCCTGGTCTTCGCCATGGGCGGCCACACCGTGCGCCTCACCGACGCCAACCCCGAGACGCTGGCCCGTGCGCCCGGCCTGATGGCTCAGGCGCTGACCACGCTGGCCGCGGCGCGCGAGGCGCCCAGCGGCATGGGGCCTGAGCAGCTGTCCCAGCTCTGCACCACCCACCCCACGCTGGAGGCGGCGGTGGAGGGTGCGGAGCTGATCGTCGAGGCCATCGTGGAGAACCCCGAGGCCAAGCGTGAGCTCTACGCCAAGCTCGACGCCTGCGCGCCGGCCGACGCCATCTGGGCCAGCAACACCAGCTACCTCGACGTGTTCCCGCTGATGCCCAAGCACCGCCTCGGCCGCGCGCTGATCGCGCACTGGTACACGCCGCCCTATCTCGTGGACCTGGTGGACCTGGTCGCCAGCCCCGAATGCGACCCGGCCGTGCTGACCGAGGTGAAGGAGGTCATCGAGGCCATGGGCAAGGTGCCCATCGTGCTGAAGAAGTTCATCCCCGGCTACATCGCGAACCGCATCCAGGCCGCCTTCCAGGCCGAGGTGCAGTTCCTGATCGACGAGGGCTACGCCTCGCCGCAGGACATCGACGACAGCGCCATCCATGGCATCGCGCTGCGCTTCATGATCATCGGCATCATGGCCAAGGCGGATTTCACCGGCCTGCCCATGCTGCAGCACGCCTTCCGCAACAAGATGTACACGCCCCCCAACGTCGAGAGCAGCCCCAGCATGGACGCGCTGGTGGCGCGCGGCGACACGGGTGTCATGAGCGGGCGCGGCTACTACGACTGGGGCGGGCGCGCGCCCGCGGAACTGTTCGAGGAACGCGATGCCAAGCTCATCGCGCTCAAGAAGGCCATGCGGCAGATCGGCTTCATGGCGGGACGTGGCATGAAGGCGAACGACGCATGATCACCTATGACCTCAAGGGCCGGGCGGCGCTCGTGACGGGGGGTGCCTCGGGCATCGGCCTCGCCACGGTGCGAATGCTGGGGAAGAACGGCTGCAAGGTCGCCATCAACCACCTGGCCGATGACGCGCGCGGGCCGGAGG
>JBHYDO010000290.1:0-5329 GCA_051860645.1 Roseococcus sp. | reverse complement strand
CCCGAGAACGCCTATCCGGAACAGTGGGACCTGCCTGGCCTGGAGAAGCGCGTGAAGGACGTGCTGGGCCTCGATTTGCCCGTGGTCGCCTGGGGCAAGGAGGAGGGCATCGACGAGGTCCAGGTGCGCGAGCGCATCGAAGCCGCCGCCGACCAGGCCGCCGCCGCCAAGGCCGCAAACCTTGGCCCCGACTTCATGCGCATGGTGGAAAAGTCCCTGCTGCTGCAGCTCTTCGACCAAGTGTGGAAGGAGCATCTGCTGCAGTTGGACCATTTGCGCCAGGGCATCGGCCTGCGCGCCTATGGCCAGCGCGACCCGCTGAACGAGTACAAGCGCGAAGCCTTCGCGCTGTTCAACAACATGCTGGAAGAGCTGCGCGAGCGGGTGACCTCGCTGCTGCTGCGCCTGGAGTTCGCCCCCGACGCGCCCCCGCCCGAGCCCGCCCCCGTGCGCGTGACGGACATGCGCCACCCGGCGCCGGATGCGGGCGGCGGGTATGAGATGGAGGCCGCCGGGCCGTATGGCGCGGCGCTGGCCGACGCGCCCGCAACGACGCGCACCGCGGCGGACCCGAACGACCCTGCCAGCTGGGGCGCCACGCCACGCAACGCGCCGTGCCCGTGCGGGTCGGGGAAGAAGTACAAGCACTGCCACGGGCGGGCCTGACAGCCCCCTTGCGGCCACCCGCGGTGCGTTCCACCCTCCGGCAAAACCGGAGGAAACCATGCGCTGCGCCGCCCTTGCCCTCGTGCTCCTCGCCAGCACCACCTGGCCGGCCCTGGCCGCCAGCCCCGGCCCCTGCCCCACCGGCCTGCCCGAGGGCGTCACCTGCCACCGCGCGCAGGACGCCAACGGCGCGCACATCCTCATCGCCCGCCCCGCCCAGCCGCATGGCGGGCTGGTCGTCCACACCTTCGGTGGCCCCCGCCTCGGCCCCGTCCGCCCCGAGACCACCGACCAGGACGTCCGTCGCTTCGCCGAGTTCCTGGCCGAGGGCTGGTCCTGGGTCGCCACCTCGCGCCGGCGCGGCGGCTTCGGCGTGGCCATGGGCGCCGAGGACACGGAGGCCGCCCGTCGCCTCTACATCGCGGCCTTCGGCCAGCCCCGCATCACCGTCGCGCACGGGCAATCCTGGGGCGCCAACATCACCGCCGCCCTGATCGAGCGCCACAACGCCCCCGGCCCGGACGGACGCCGCCCCTATGACGCCGCCCTGCTCACCTCCGGCGTGCTGGCCGGCGGCACGCGCGGCTATGACATGCGGGTGGATTTGCGCGCCGCCTTCCAGGCCATCTGCGGCACCCATCCCCGGCCGGACGAACCGCAATACACCCTCACCCTCGGCCTGCCCGAGGGCGCCAGCCTGACGCGCCCGCAACTCATGGAGCGGCTGGCGGCATGCACCGGCATCGGCGCGCCCACCCGCACCGCCGAACAGGCCCGCGCAGCGGCCGACCTCGCCGCCGCCAGCCGCATCCCCGAGGCCGCCATCCCCGGCCACCTGGCCTGGGCCACCTTCACCTTCCGCGACATCGCCCAGAACATCACCGGTGGGCGCAGCGCCTTCGGCAATGAGGGCGTTCGCTACAGCGGCACCTCGGACGATGCGGGGCTGAACGCGCGCATCCCGCGCATCACGTCCGACCCCGCGGCGCGGGCCGCGCTCGCGGCCGATGCCGACCTGACCGGCCGATTCGACATCCCGGTGCTGACGCTGCACGGCATTGGCGACGCCATCGCCTTCGTCGAGCACGAGTCCGCCTACGCCGCCACCGTGGCCGAGGCCGGCAACAGCGCCCGCCTCGTGCAGGTCTTCGTGGCCGAGAATGCGCATTCGAAGATGTCCAGCCCGCTCTATCCCGCCGCCCTGGCCGCGCTGGCGGACTGGGCGGGGGGCGGCGCGCGGCCCGACGCCGCCGCCGTGCAGGCGCGCTGCGAGGCCCTGCGGGCGCGCTTCCCCGGCGAATGCCGGATCGACGCCGGCTTCCGCCCTGCCGCCTGGGAAAGCCGCGTCAACCCCCGATAGGCACGGCACCCTGGCGCATGGACGAAGGCCGCGAAGACTGCTTCCTTGTCGGAAATGGCCGGCCCGACCGGGCGGAACGACAAAGGGGCACTGGGATGACGGGTTATCGAACGGGCGCCTGGACGCTCGCGCTGGGTGTTGCTGCGCTCGCCTGGGGCGCGACCCCGGCCTTCGGGCAGGACGCGGGCTATGACGGGCGCTGGCGCTTCGAACTCAGCTGCGGCCCCAACGCCCTGAGCGGCCAGCCCGGCTACCGGCAGCGTTTCGACGCCAGCATCTCGGGCGGCGAGTTCACCTATATCCGCCGCCAGCGCCACTCCACCGGCACGCAGACCGACCGCTGGGAGGGAAGCGTGGCCGGCAGCCGGATGCAGATCACGGTGGACAGCCAGCTTGGCGATGCGCGCTGGAACACCCGCCTGGCCGGCGACGCGGCCTCGTCGGGGCGTTTCGACATGACCGGCGGCCTGTTCGTGGCCGATGACCGGCAGGCGCGAAGCTGCGAGATGACCGCAACCCAGCTCCGCGCCGCCCCCGGCAGCCTGACGGCCACCGCGCCTGCGCGCGAGGCGGCCGAGCGCGCCCAGGCGCTGGCCGCGGCCGAGGCCGCCGCGGAACAGGCCCGCGCCAGGGCCGAGGCCGCGACGGCCGAGGCATCGGGCCTGCGCGCGGAACGCGACACCGCGCGCGCCGAGGGCACAGCCCTGCGGGCCGAACTCGCGCAGCGCGGCACCGCCCTGGCCGCCGCCACCCAGGCCGCATCCGAGGCACGCGCCCAGGCCGCCGCCCTCGCCGCCCGCCTCAGTGGGATGGAGGCCGCCATCAACACCGCCCGCACGGAACTGGCGCAGGCGCGGCAGGCCGGCACCGAGGCCGACGGCCGGGCTCAAGCGGCGCTGGCCGCCGCCCAGCGGGACCTCACGGCCGCCCGCGCCCAGGCGGCCGAGCGCCAGGAGGCCTTGGGCCAGGCCGGGGCAGCGCTGGCAGCCCTGCGCACGCAGATCGTCCAGGCGCAGCAGGCCGCCGCCGCCGCCAACACGCGCGCCACCCAGGCAGAGGCCGCGCTCGCCACTGCCCAGCGTGACCTGACGGCCGCCCGCGCCCAGGCGGCCGAGCGCCAACAGGCCGTGGCTCAGGCCGAGACCGCGCTGGCGGCCCTCCGCACACAGATCGCCCAGGCGCAGCAGGCCGCCGCCGCTGCCACCACACGCGCCACCCAGGCCGAGGCGGCCCTCGCCACCGCCCAGCGCGACCTGACGGCCGCCCGCGCCCAGGCCACCGAGCAGCAGCGCGCCGCGGCGCAGGCCACCACCCGCGCCTCCCAGGCCGAGGCGGCCCTCGCCACCGCCCAGCGCGACCTGACGGCCGCCCGCGCCCAGGCGACCGAGCAGCAGCGCGCCGCGGCGCAGGCCACCACCCGCGCCTCCCAGGCCGAGGCGGCGCAGGCAAGCCTGCGCGCCGAGCTTGAGCAGGCACGCCGGAACGCGACCCCGGCACAGCCCGCGCAGCCGCGCCAGTAGCCGCACCGGCCCGGCCCGGGACGAAGCGGGCCGGGCGCCCATGCGAAAGGGGCGGGGCGCCTGCGCACCCCGCTCCACTTCATGTCCGCATGGCCAGGAAGGTCAGGGCTTGCCGGGGTTGGGGCTCAGCAGTTCCTTCTTGCCGGGCTTGTCCTTCCACTCATCCGCATCGTCCGGCGCCTCGCCCTTGCGGGTGATGTTGGGCCAGGACTGGGCGAAGTCGCGGTTGATTTCCACCCAGGGCGTCGCCTTGTCGTCGCTGTCGGGAAGAATGGCCTCGGCGGGGCATTCCGGCTCGCACACGCCGCAGTCGATGCACTCGTCCGGGTGGATGACCAGCATGTTCTCGCCCACATAGAAGCAGTCCACCGGACACACCTCCACGCAGTCCATATACTTGCACTTGATGCAGTTTTCGGTGACGACATAGGTCACGAAGGAACTCCCGAGCGGTCGGATCGGCGAAAGAATTGGACCGGCGCGCACGGTCTGGCAAGGCGTCACGCGTCACTGTTCCGCTTTCGCGACATCCTCGTAGAGGGCGCGGGCCTCGGGCGGCGGGCCGCGCCGTTCACCCAGGGCGAGAACCCGCCAAACCCGCACCTCCTCCTGCCAGAAGAAGGTCAGCACGTCGCCCGGGCGAACCCTTGCATGCGCCTTCGTCACGGGCTGGCGGTTGAGACGAAAGCCGCCCGCCTCGATCAGCCGGGCGCAGCTGCCCTTGGTCTTTGCGAGTCGCGCGTGCCACAACCAGGTGTCGAGCCTCAGGAAGGGCACGCCACCTTCGGCCATGGACTACTTGAGCTTGAGCTTCAGCAGGGCGGCGAAGGGGCTGTCCTCGGCCTTGGTGGCGGGGCGGTCCTCGAAGAAGGTCCGCGTCTCCGGGCCGCCCGGGCCGCGGTCGCGGTCGCGCGGGGGGCCGTCGCGGCGCGGGCGGTCGTCGCGCGGGCGGTCGTTGCGGGGCCGGTCGCCGTGGGGACGGTCCGGGCGGCGATCGCCGCGCGGTGGTCCATCCTGGCGGGGAGCGGCCGTCTCGCCGGCGGGGGCGGGGGCACCCTCGGGCCGGGGGCCGCGCGGGCCCTTCGGGAAGTCGCGACGCTGGCGGGCGAGGCGCGGGGCCTCGCCCTCGGCGGCAGGGGTCGCGCCCTCGGCCGGGACTGCGCCCTCGGCGGGAGCGGGTGCGGCGCCGCGGCGCGGGCCGCGGTGGCGCTCGCCCCGCGGCTGGTCGCCCCTGGGCTGGTCACCACGGGCCTGGTCACCACGGGCCTGCTCCGGACGGCCACGGCCACCATCGCGGCGCGGCGGGCGCTCGGGCCGCGCCCAGGCCACCATGACGGGCGCGGGCGGGCCGAACTCGCCCTCGGCCAGCGGCGCGCTCTCGACCATGCGGAAGCCGAGGCCCAGCAGCACGAGGCCCAGCATCTCGCCGCGGATGCCGAAGCGGCCCAGCGTCTCGGGCGGCAGGGGTGCGGGGGCGCGGCGGGTCAGGTAGCCGAGTTCGGCGGCCACGCGCTCGGCCACGTCCAGGCGCACCAGCACCGGCCCGGCCGGCACCCAGCCCATGATCTCGGCGAAGCCCGCAGGCCATTGCAGCGCCATGGCGCCGTCCGCCGGGATGGAGACGAGGCCGGGCGCGGGCAGCGGCGGCGTCGGGATGTCGTGGCTCAGCGCCCAGAGCTGCGCGCGCAGGCCCATGGGGCGCGGCTTCAGCGCCTCGGGGATGTAGAGCGCGAAGCGGCCGGCGCGGATGCCGATGGCCTTGAGCTTGGTCCGCGCCTCCTGG
>JBHYDO010000289.1:0-5346 GCA_051860645.1 Roseococcus sp. | reverse complement strand
AAACACCGCGCCAGACGTGGCGCTCAAACCGACCGTGCATTAAGATCAACAACGGACCACCCGATGGGGGCAGGCCATGTGCAGCTTCGGGGTGTGGTAGGGCATGATGTCGCAGCCGCGCTACGCTCTGATCAAGCGCTGTCTCTTGGGCGCCAAAGCCTAGCAGGATGTTCGGCCTGGCTCAGGCGATCCACGACGTTTCTTCACCGTGGTGAACGGCCTCCCCGACCTGGCGCTCGGGCGGCCTTGGTCGGGCGCGATATTGGGAAGACCTCCCGCATATACGCGCCGAACATGCTGCAAAACGCCTCCGCATACCGCGGCAGCGGCCTGCGCCTGTCCCAATAGATCGCCGAGCGCTCACGCAGGGGCTCGCCACGATAGGTAAGCGCGGCGACATGCAGCTGGTATCGATCAGTACGCAGGGCCGAAGGGACGATGGCGACACCATGCCCACTTTCGGCCATGGCAAGCAGCGTGTGGGGTGTGCGGCTCTCATAGGCGATGATAGGCTGGATGCCGGCGAGGCGGCAGTCGGCGTCCAAATTGCGACGGAATACGTATTCGGTGCCGAGGACGAGCAGCGGATGGGGCGCAAGTTGAGTGATCTCAATGTCGCCGCCGCTATCGAGCCCGATCGATGGACCGAAGGCCGCAAGGAGTTCGATGGCCTCGAGCGGGTGGCATGCGAAGCGCGCGTCGTCGGGCGGTACCGCACCCATCAGGTTTTGCCCCAGGTGGATTTCGCCGCTTTCGAGCTTCGCGGCGGTGGCGGCCCAGCCCATCACCTCAGTCAGCTTCACCTGCACCATCGGGTATCGCAGTGCGTAGCGCATCAAGAAGGCCGAAAGCGCGCCTTCGATCATCTGCGGGGATGACGCGAGCTTCAGCACGCCCGCATCCCCATCCTGCAGTTGTCGCGCATGCTCCCCGATCGCCATCGCGCAGCTCAGGAGCGCCCGGCAGTCCGCCAGCAGCTGCTCGCCTTCTCCCGTCAGCAGCAGGCGGCGGCCTACGCGGTCGAACAGCTTGATCCCAAGCTCCTGCTCGAGGTCAGCGATCTGCCGGGACAGCGCCGGTTGCGCGATACGCAGATGCTCCGCCGCGCGGGAGACGGTGCCCAGCTCGGCAATGGTGACGAAGGTCCTGGCGTGGCGCAGATCCATCCCCGCTGCTTATGCCGAGCCGGCATTGGTTGCCAGAAGAAACCTGTATTGGACCGCATGGGGCGTTGATCGTCATACCACCTCCGCAAGGCGAAACGCCGCCGCCGCCGGAGGGCCAGGTGATCTCATCCTCGACATTCTCAGCCACCGACGGCGATGCCTACGAGCAGCAGATGGGCCGCTGGAGCAGGCGGCTTGCCCAGCTTTTTCTCGACTTTGCAGGCCTCGAAGGCGGAGGGCGCATTCTTGACCTTGGTTGCGGCACCGGCAGCCTCACGCGCGCTATTGCAGGTCGGCTTGCCGCCAGCCGGATTGTCGGACTGGATGCGTCTGACGCCTACATTGATCACGCGCGTCGCCACGTCAGCGACCCGCGCATCGAGTTCCACGTGGGCGACGCCTGCGCGATGCCCTTTCCCGATGCCAGCTTCGACCATGTTCTCTCGATGCTGGTGCTACCCTTCGTGCCGAACACGGCGGGTGCGGTGGGGGAGATGCGTCGCGTCGCGCGCCCTGGTGCGGTGGTCGCTGCCGCTTCATGGGACGCGCGCGGCGGCTACGTCGCCCAGCGCCTTTTCCTCGACACGGCTGCGATGCTCGATACGCGGGCCGACGCGCTGCGCGCCCGGAACTTCGCGAGGCCCACCATGCGCCCCGGTGATCTCGCTGCCGCTTGGTGCGAGGCCGGGTTCCTGAACATCCGCGAAGCCATGCTGACGATCCGCATGGAATATGTGGATTTTGATGACTACTGGGGCCCGTTCCTCGGCCGGCAGGGACCGGCCGCCGAGTACGTGGCCGGGCTCGACGCACCCACCGTTGCCCGGCTGCGCGGGCACGTCCGCCGCGCCTACCTGGACGGCGAGCCGGATGGTCCCCGCTCCTATGCCGCGACTGCCTGGGCGGTGCGGGGTGTCGTCCCCGGCGCGCCACAGCAAAGCCGCATGGCCGGAGGCGCCGCATGAGGTCTGAAGCCGAATCCCGCGCCCGCACTTCACCGAAAGATTCGGCTCGGTGTGCCCATCAACGAAACCCGATCAGGAAGGCGAAGATCCCATGACAGACATCGCGCGTCGATCCACCATCGCCCTTGGCCTTGGGCTCGCGGGTGGCATCCTGCATCCCGCAATGGCGCAGAATGAAGCCTACCCGAGCCGCTCGGTTCGTCTGCTCGTAGGCTTCGCGCCAGGCGGCTCGCTCGACTTCGTCGCCCGCGGCGTGGCCGAGCGGCTCACCCAGCGGCTCGGGCAGAGCTTTGTGGTCGAGAACAGGGCCGGGGCGACGGGCAACATCGCCGCCGAGGCGGTCGCCCGCGCTGCTCCCCCCCGCGATGGGCACCTGCTGCTGATGGGCAATGTACAGAACCTCGCGGTCAACGCCGCGCTGCACCGCGACCTGCCCTTCGATCCAACACGCGACCTGCTGCCTGTGGCGCAAATCGCTACAGTGCCGTTCGTCTTTGTCGTTCCAGCCGACCTGCCCGTACGATCGATTGCTGAGCTTATCGGCTTGGCGCGGCAGCAGCCTGGGAGGCTCAACGCCGGGACACCCGGTGTCGGCTCACTGCAGCACCTCGCATTGGAACTTCTCAAGGCGCGTGCCGGCGGGTTGGACATCGCCCATGTCCCGTTCCGCGGCGGCTCGGAGGTCGCGCGCGAACTGCTTGGCGGTCGGCTGCAGATTGGCACCGATACCCTTGTCAGCTTTGGGCCGGGTATCGAGGCCGGGCGGATCCGCCCGCTCGCGACGCTGCATACGGAGCGCCTCCCAGGCCGCCCCGAACTGCCTACGGTGGCGGAGACGTCGGGCCTGGATGGTGTTGAGGCATCCGGGTGGATCGGCATCGCCGCTCCGTCCGGCATGCCGCGGCCGGCCTTGGCGCGGCTCGAGGCTGCCGCCGGCTGGGCGATGGGCGAGACGGATCTCCCCGCACGCCTGGACGCGCAGGGGCTGCTGGCGCGCTTCGCCGGTGCCGAGGCCTTCGGCGCCCTGATTGCAAGCGAACGTGAAAAGTGGGCGCGCGTCGTTCGCGAGGCCGGAATCACGTTGAGCTGAGTAAGCGCTTTCCTGCTTGCCGTCCGAGGCCGGCAGATGTCTGGCGCGATGGCGGATCGAGCGAAGACAAAGTTGGGCTGCACGGCCCCCGTCGCTCTGCTACCTCAACGGACGTCGCCGCCGCCGCCAGGTTGAACGCCGCCGCGGGGATCTTGCCCGTCTCAGCCGCACCGTGTTGTTCAGCCACGGCTGCGTCGCCCTTTATGCTCTTCTCTTGCAGGAATGTTGGGGGCAAATTGAAGCAATGAGCAGCAACCCTCATGAGCAATACCGAAGTGTTCGCTCTCAAAGTATGGATTTTGGGCAAGTGGGGTTCGAACCAGAGCAACTGCCCACCGCGCCAAAACCGGCCTTTTACCTGGGTTTTTGAGCTCCGTACTAAAACGCCCAAGTCAGCAGGTCCGGAGAGAATTGGCCTCCGGAGAGCGATTTTCGGGTGTCTCCGCGCTGGGCCAGTCAACAGGTCTGCCCCGAAAACCCAGGAAACCTGCCACCGAGCGCGGCGCTCGGTCTGGCGGAGAGCACGGCTCATATGGGAACTGGCGGAGGAGGTGCGACTGGATACGAACGGCCTCCGGGCCGCGATGGTGCAGGCAAGTATGGCCAGAGGCCGGGGCCACGAACCTGATGCTTTCTTGAATTACTAGAGGTCGGCAGTAAAAACGCGTCCATGGAGTGATGCAGGGCTTCATACAGCGGCGCTAATTTTGAAATGGCACGCATCGCTGTCAAGTATTTATATGTATTGTTCTCTTGTCACGAGCGGGCAGAGAAGAATTTTTTTAATTTATGCCGCAAATTCCGCAGCCCGACAGCACGGAAGCCAGTCGCATTTCGCCGATTTTTTAACATCCTTGCCAATCCGTCGCGGAGATCAGGAGTGGCCTTTTCGCCGAGTTCGGCCAGCAACGCGCGCTGCATCGCGATCGCCTCCTCAAACGTGCGTACCGCTTCCTCCAAGCGGTCCAGCGACCTAAGCGCGACGCCGCGGTCATTCAGCGCCGTTGCCAACCCTTGGCGTAGCTCGAGTGTCGCCTCCTCGCCGAGTTTGCCCAGCAGTGCACGCCGGAGCGCTATCCCCTCATCATGCGCGAGCACCGCCTCCTCCATTCGCCCCAGCGATTGGAGCACGATGGCCCGATTATTCAGCGCTTTTGCCAATTCATCGCAGGAATCTGCAGGTGCCTTTTCACCAAGCTCGGCCAGCAGCCCGCGCCGCAGTGTGATCGCCTCGTCGTACGCGAGCACCGCCTCCTCTGCTCGATTAAGGAAGAAGAGCGCGTTGCCTCGGTTTGTCAGCACCACCGCCAGCCCGTCGCGCAGATCAGGTGTTGCTTGGTCGCCCAGCTGCGCAATCAGGGCACGCGACACGATGATCGCCTCGTCCCAAGCGACGACCGCCTCCTCCACCCTACCGAGCGAGCCGAGCGCGTGACTTCGGTTGTTCAGCGCCGTCGCCAGCCCGCGGCGCAGATCGGGCGTGGCATTCTCGCCGTGTTCGGCCAGCAGCGAACGTAGCAGCGCGATCGCCTCGACATATGCCGAAACCGCCTCATCCACTCGGTTCAGCGACTGGAGCGCATAGCCACGGTCATTCACCGCTCTCGCCAACTCGCCGCCGACATCAGCGGTGGCCTTCTCGCCGAGCTCGACCAGTAGCCTGCGCTGCAGTGTGATCGCCTCGTCGTACGCGAGCACCGCCTCCTCTGCCCGATTAAGAAAGCTAAGCGCGCCTCCCTGGAGCATCAGCGCGTTCGCCAGGCTGGCGCAAAGATCAAGCGCGGCCTTACTCTCAAGTTCGGCAAGCAACGCACGCCGCAGTGCGATCGCCTCGCCATATGCGAGCACCGCCTCCTCGGCCCGATTAAGAGAGGAAAGCGCGTCGCCTCGTTTTGTCAGCACCAACGCCAGCCCGCCGCGCTGAGAGGGCGTAGCGAGCGTGCCTCGCTCCGCAAGCAGTGCGCGCCCCACCACAATCGCTTTGTCATAAGCGAGAAGCGCCCTCTCCACTTGGCCCAGAGAGAGAAGCGCGACGCCGCAGTCAGTTAGTGCAGTTGCCAACCCATGACGGAGATCGGGTGTCGCCTTCTCGCCGAGTTTGGTCAGCAGCCCGCGCCGCAGTGTG
>JBHYDO010000288.1:0-5356 GCA_051860645.1 Roseococcus sp. | reverse complement strand
GGTTGCGGTTGGGGGGCATGCGGCGCCACGCCGCCCAGCGCCGGCGACAGACCGGCACGCGCCATTGCAGGGTTTGCTACTTCATCCTCGTCCGGGAGTTCTCCACCGCATGTCCGCTTCCGAAGCTTCCGCCACGGCGGGCGCTCCCCCGCTCGGCTCGCCCACCATCGCCTCCTCGGTGCGGGCCGATGCGCCGCCGGCAATCATGCTGTCGGGAGTGAACAAATGGTTCGGCGCGCTGCACGTGCTGCGCGACATCAACCTGGAGGTTGCCACCGGGGAGCGCGTGGTGGTCTGCGGCCCCTCCGGATCGGGCAAGTCCACCCTGATCCGCTGCATCAACCGGCTGGAGGAGCACCAGAAGGGCCGCATCGTGGTGGACGGCATCGAGCTGTCGGGCGATTTGCGCAGCCTCGACGCCATTCGCCGCGAGGTCGGCATGGTGTTCCAGAACTTCAACCTGTTCCCGCACCTTACGATCCTGGAGAACTGCACCCTTGCGCCCATCTGGGTGCGCAAGATGTCCCGAAAGGACGCCGAGGCGCTGGCGATGGACTACCTGACGCGCGTGCGCATCCCCGAGCAGGCGGCCAAGTATCCGGGCCAGCTTTCCGGCGGGCAGCAGCAGCGCGTCGCCATCGCCCGCGCGCTCTGCATGCAACCGCGCATCATGCTGTTCGACGAACCCACCTCGGCGCTCGACCCCGAGATGATCAAGGAGGTGCTGGACACCATGGTGATGCTGGCCGAGACCGGCATGACCATGATCTGCGTCACGCACGAGATGGGCTTCGCCCGCCAGGTCGCGGACCGCGTGGTCTTCATGGACCGCGGCGAGATCGTGGAGCAGGGCGCGCCCGCCGAGATATTCAGCAACCCGCGGACAGAGCGGTTGCAGACCTTCCTCAGCCAGATCCTCCGGGGGCATTGAGGGGGCAGGCACGCAGGCCCAGGTGCTGAGCATGGTGCGGGGCTGCCATGCGGTGGGCAGGTTTGAAGCCCGACGGGTGGCGGTCCAAACCCTTGCGCGTCTCTCCCCGGAGCCGCTGCGTTGACGCCCCCCTCTTCCGATCCGGCCCACCCCGCCCCCCCGCGCCCGCTCACCGCCGCGGCGCTCCTGGGAGTGCTGGGCATCGTCTATGGCGATATCGGCACCAGCCCGCTCTATGCCATGCGCGCCTCCTTGCTGTGGTTTTCGGGCGGGGGCGTGCTCGCGTCCGACGTGCTGGGCGTGCTCAGCATGATCTTCTGGTCGCTGATCCTCGTCGTCACGGTCAAATACGTGGGCTTCATCTTGCGCGCGGACAACCGGGGAGAGGGTGGCATCATCTCGCTGACCGCACTCGCGCTGCGCGCCCTGCCCGAGGGCTCGCGGCTGCGGCAACTGGCGGTGCTGGTGGGGATCGCCGGGGCCAGCCTGTTCTTCAGCGATGGCATGGTGACGCCGGCCATCTCGGTGCTCTCGGCCATCGAGGGGCTGAAGGTGGTCTCGCCTGCCATGGAGCCCGCGGTGATCCCGCTTGCGGTCGTGGTGCTGATCGGGCTGTTCCTTGCCCAGTCGCGCGGGACCGGCTCGATGGGGCGCATCTTCGGGCCGGTGACGGCGGTGTGGTTCGCGACCCTCGCCCTCTTGGGCCTGGTGCAGATCGTGCAGAACCCGGCCGTGCTGGCGGCGCTCTCGCCGGCCCATGCGGTGCAATTCGTGACCGACCACCCGCTGGCCTCCTTCATCGCGCTGGGCGCGGTGGTGCTGGCGGTCACGGGCGGCGAAGCGCTCTATGCCGACATGGGGCATTTCGGCGCAAGGCCCATCCGTGCCGCCTGGCTGTTCATCGTGCTGCCGGCACTCGTGATCAATTATTTCGGCCAGGGCGCGCTGCTGCTGGCCAACCCCGCCGCCATCGAAAACCCATTCTTCCTGCTGGCCCCGGACATCCTGCGCCTGCCCCTGGTTCTGCTGGCCACGCTCGCCACCATCATCGCAAGCCAGGCGATGATCTCGGGTGCCTTCTCGGTGGCGCGGCAATGCGTGCAGCTGGGCCTGCTACCGAGGCTGGAGGTGCGCCACACGAGCGCGACCGAGGAGGGGCAGATCTACCTGCCCCAGGTCAACTTCATGCTGCTGGTGGGCGTGATGGTGCTGGTGGTCAGCTTTCGCTCCTCCGACGCGCTGGCCGCGGCCTATGGCATCGCGGTGACGGGCACCTTCGTCTGCACCAGCCTGCTGGCCATCGTGGTGTTCTGGAAGCATTTCGGCTGGCCGCTCTGGCTCTCGCTCCCGCTGTTCGGTACCTTCTTCCTGATCGACCTGACTTTCTTCGCCTCCAATCTGCTGAAGGTGCCGGAGGGCGGCTTCTTCCCGGTGCTGCTCGGCACCGCGCTGTTCCTGCTGATGACCACGTGGCAGCGCGGGCGGGATTTGCTCTTCGCGCGCTTCCGGCAGGACGGGCTGCCGCTGCGCTCCTTCATCGCGAGGCTGCCGCAAAGCCGAACCCTGCGCGTGCCCGGCATCGCCGTCTTCATGACCAGCCAGGCCGACTACCTGCCCGGCGCGCTGCTGCACAACCTCAAGCACAACAAGGTGCTGCATGAGCGCGTGCTGTTCGTCACGGTCAGCAATGAGAGCATCCCCCACGTTCCGGACGAGCGGCGCCGGGTGGTGGAGGAGCTGGCGCCGGGCATCCATCGCATCCGCCTCAGCTATGGCTTCCAGGAGAGCCCCAACATTCCCCGTGAGCTCGAAGCCCTGCGCGACGTCGGCATCCCCTTCGAGCCGATGCAGACCAGCTACTTCCTGGGCCGCGAGACCATCGTCGCCGCCGCCGTGCCGCGCATGTCGCGCTGGCGGCAATGGCTGTTCACGCTGATGAGCCGCAACGCCGTGCCGGCCACGGAATTCTTCCGCATCCCGTCGGACCGCGTGGTGGAGCTCGGCGTGCGGGTGGCGATCTGACGCATGGTCTTCGTCCGTTCGCTGCTGTTCAACATCGCCTTCTTCGGCTTCACCGCCTTCGTCGCCGTGACGAGCCTGCCGTTGCTCGCCGCGCCGCGGCATTGGCACCGGGCCGCCATGCGGTGGTGGGCGCTGGGTGTGCTCGTGCTGCTGCAACGCGTCTGCGGCGTGGCGCTCAAGGTGGAAGGGCGCGAGAACCTGCCGGCGCAGGGACCGGCGCTGGTCGCCTCACGCCATGAATCCGCCTTCGACACGCTGATCTGGTTCACCCTCGTCCCCGACGTGCTCTACGTGCAGAAGGTGGAATTGTTTCGCATCCCCCTCTACGGCTGGCACGCCCGCAAGGCCGGCATGATCGGGGTGGACCGCGCCGGCGGCGCCAACGCCATGCGCGGCATGCTGCGCGAGGTGCAGACGGCGGCCAACAGCGGGCGGCAGATCGTGATCTTCCCCGAGGGCACCCGCGTGCCGCACGGCGAGATCCTCCCCTTCCAGCCGGGCATCGTGGCTCTGGCCAACACCACGGGCCTGCCCGTCATCCCCGTCGCCACCAACAGCGGGCGCGTCTGGGGCCGCCGCGCCTTCACCAAGCACCCGGGCACCATCACCATCCGCATCCTACCCCCCCTACCGGCCAGGCTGCCGAAAGGCGCCCTGATGCCCAGGCTGGAAGCCGCCATCCTGGAGGAACAGGCGCGACTGTAGACAGGCAACGCGCAGGACAGGCGGGGGGACCGATGCGGCGGCCGGGCTCCGCGGCAACCATATCCCTCTCAGATCACCGGACCTCGTTCCTGATTGGCCTTCAAAACGAGCCGAACAGGCTACCCAGCACGATCACCGCCACCAGCGCCAGCATCGCGCTGACGATCGTTGTCATGACGATGTCCAGATAGCTTTCCTTGTGCGTCGAGCCGCAGACGGCGAACAGCGTCACCACCGCGCCGTTGTGCGGCAGCGCATCCAGGGTGCCGGCGCTGATCACCGCAACGCGATGCATCAGCCCCGGGTCGAGTCCGATCTGCGCAGCCAGCGCCATGTAGGTCGGCCCCAGCGCATCGAGCGCGATGGTCAGCCCGCCCGACGCTGATCCGGTCAGAGCAGCCAGGATGGTCACCGCCGCGGCGAGTGAGACCAGCGGACCTCCGCCGATGCCGAGCACCCAGTCACGCACCACCTCGAAGGCTGGCATCGCCGCCACCACGGCGCCGAAGCCGACCAGCGAGGCGACGGAAAAGATCGGCAGCACCGAGGCATTGGCGCCAGCATCCATCGTCGCGCGCAGGGAGGGGATGCGCCCGGCGCTGACCGACAGCAGCACGAGAATGGCGACGAACAGTGCCACGGCCACCGACCACACGCCGGCGACGGCCGCCAGCGAGGTATCGCCCCAGCGAGGCTCGGCGAGGAAGTCGGCGTCCATGTTGGGCAGCAGGACCATGGACATCAGCAGGTTCACGGCGACCACCACGGCCAGCGGCAGGGCCGCGAGCAGGATCGGGAGTTCCTTCGTCGTCGCCTGGCTGCGGTGGATCTCGGCCGGGTCGAACTCCCGCGCGACGGAGGCGCGTTCGCGGATCAGCGGATCATCCGCGACGGAATCGAGGGGCGTTGGCGCCTCGTCGCCGAACCCCTCCCCGGCGGCGCGCGCGCTGGCCTCGCGGCGCTGCATCCACCACAATCCAAAGCCCAGCATGATGGCCGAGGCGATGATGCCCAGACCGGGTGCCGCAAAGGGCGTGGTGCCGAAGAAGGGCATGGGGATGGCGTTCGGGATCGCCGGCGTGCCGGGCATGGCGGACATGGTGAAGGTGAAGGCGCCGACCGCGATGGCACCTGGCATCAACCGGCGCGGGATGCCGGCCTCGCGGAACAATGCGGTCGCCATCGGTGCGAGCACGAAGATGGCGACGAACAGCGAGACGCCGCCATAGGTCACGGCCGCGCCCGCCAGCGCGACCGACAGGATTGCACGTTTCGGGCCGAGCCTGACCGTCATCCAGCGCGCGATGGTGCTGACCGCGCCGGAATCCTCCATCAGCTTGCCGAACAGAGCGCCGAGCAGGAATAATGGGAAGAACTGCGCGACGAAACGCGCGGCGCTGTTCATGAAGGTCTCGGTCCAGTGGGCGAGCAGCGGTTCGCCGGCGAAGCCCGCCGCGACCAGCGCCGCGGCGGGGGCCAGCAGCAGCACCGACCAGCCGCGATAGGCCAGCCCGACCAGGAGCACGAGGCCCGCAAGAATGCCCAACAATCCCATCGCCTCAGTCCGTCTTCTGCAGGTGTTCGATGGGCAGCGTGGATCGCTTGCCCAGCGAGGGGCCGTGCACGGCCATGAAGAGGGCCGACTCGCGCCGCCCCTCGTCGCGCAGCATGGTCAGAAATTCCCATTCGGCGTTCAGC
>JBHYDO010000287.1:4519-5364 GCA_051860645.1 Roseococcus sp. | reverse complement strand
CCATGCGCGCCTCTGGACGGTCCTTCACCGTCTCCAGCAGCTTGGCGAAATGGCTGGGGCGGATGGCGCCGGTGGCGGCCAGCGACAAATCCAGCGTGCCGAGGAATTCCCGCAGCGAGGCCAGCTTCTCGTCCGAGGGGGGCGCGTGGATGCGGTACATGCAGGGCTCGCCCAGCCGTTCCAGTTCCTCCGCCGCGCAGACATTGGCGGCCACCATGAACTCCTCGATGAGGCGGTGGCTGTCCAGGCGAGGGCGGGGGATCACGCCCGTGACATTGCCCTCCGCATCCAGCAGCACGCGCCGCTCGGGCAGGTCGAGTTCCAGCGTGCCGCGGCGGGTGCGGGCGGCCAGCAAAGCGCGGAAGGCGCCGTAGAGCCGGCCGATATGTCCCTCGGATAGCCCCTGCGTCTCCTCGCCGGCGTCGTGGGCCGCCTGGACCTCCTCATAGGTGAGGCGGGCGGCGGAACGCATCAGGCCGCGGCCGAAGCCGTGGCCGGTCTTGTTGCCCTGCCCGTCGAAGCGCATCTCGACGAAGAGGCAGCCCCGCGGCTCCTGCGGCTTCAGGCTGCACCAGCCATTGGACAGCGCCTCGGGCAGCATCGGCACCACGCGGTCGGGGAAATAGACGCTGTTGCCGCGCGTCCAGGCCTCCCGATCCAGCGCGGAGCCGGGGGTGACGTAGTGCGCGACATCGGCGATGGCGACGAGAACGCGCCAGCCATCGCCATCCGGCTCGGCGAAGACGGCGTCGTCGAAGTCGCGCGCGTCATCGCCGTCGATGGTGACCAGCGGCAGCTCGCGCAAATCGGTGCGGCGGCCGAGCGTGACCTCCTTCGCCGCTTCC
>JBHYDO010000287.1:0-4509 GCA_051860645.1 Roseococcus sp. | reverse complement strand
GCGCTCCGCCTCGGAGGTGAAGATGTCGGGGATGCCATGGGTGTGGATGCAGATGAGCGAGACCGAGCGCGGCTCGCCCACCACGCCCAGCCGCTCCACGATGCGCGCGGGCCGCAGCCCGTAGCCGGTGGAGGGCAGGCTTTCCGCCAGCACGATCTCGCCGCCGCGGGCTCCGCCTTCCTCGCCGGGGGGGACGGTCCATTCGGCCTTCTGGCGGCGGTCGGTCGGGATGATGCGGCCGTCCTGGAACACGCCCAGGATGCGCTTGCGGTCCTCGGGCGCGCCGAGGCGCTTCAGGGTGCGGCCCTCATACTTGTCGCCGCCGATGTGCTTCAGGCGGGCCAGCACCCGCTCGCCCTTGGCGAGTGCGGTCTGCCCGCGCCGCTCGGCGTGCATGTAGACCACGGGGCGGCCGGCACCCTCCCAGTTCAGCGGGCGCGCAATGGGGTCGCCATCGGGGTCGGTGCCGATGATTTCCACCACGCCGGTCTCGGGCAGGCGCTCGGGGGTGTCGGACGCGGCGCGGCGGCGGGGGCGTTCGGCGGGGGATTCGGGCTCGGCGCGCCGGCGCTCGGCCTGTGGCTCCGACGCCACCGGCCGGCCGCCGAGAAAGCTGCGACGGCCGGCGGGCGGAGCCGTGCCGTCCAGCTTCATCTCCGACAGGATCTGCCGCAGCGCGGGCCGCTGCTCGGTGGCCAGGCCGAAATGCCGGGCGATCTCGGCCTTGCCCACCCGTCCGCCGGAGGCGGCGATGAAGGCGTGGATTTCCGCCTTGGTCGGCAAAGGCTGGCCGCGCACGGCGGTCTTCACCCGCGCGCGGGGCAGGGGCTTGAGGGGCGGCTTCTTCGCGGGCGCGGGGGCCGGCGCCGCGGCAGCGGGCGCCTCCTCCTCGGCCGCGCGTCGCTTCGCGTTGGGCTTCTTCGCCGCCTTCTGGGCTCCCGTCTTCTTGGCCTTCTGGCCCTTCACCGGGGGTCCCATGCGGGGCATCAGCTGCTGGCCTTCTTTGCCGGGGGCTTTTTCGCGGTGGCCTTCTTCGCGACGCCAGCCGCCTTGGTCGCTGTCTTCCGGGCCGGGGCCTTCTTGGCCGCCGCCTTTTTCACCGCCGCCGCCTTGGGGGCGGCCTTGGGCGCCTCCGCCGCGACGGGTTTGGGTGCCGCCTTGCGCGCCGGTGCCTTGCGGCCCCTGGCTCCCTTCTGCGGCGGCAGCTCCTTGCCCTTCTCGGCCAGCAGCTTCACCGCCTCGTCGAGGGTCACGGCCTCCATCTCGGTGCCGCGCGGCAGGTTGGCGACGCGGGTGCCGTGCAGCAGGAAGGGGCCGAAGCGGCCGCGCCGCACCTCCACCGCGCCGCCCTGCGGGTGCTCGCCGAGGGTGATCCCGCGCGGCTTGGCGTCCGCCAGCAGCGCCACGGCCCGGTTGAGGCCGATGGTCAGCGGGTCGTCGTCGCGGTCCATGGATTTGCTGAGCGCGCCCATCTTCAGATAGGGCCCGAAGCGGCCAAGGTTGGAGCTGATCTCCTCCGCGGTCTCCGGGTGCACGCCCACGATGCGCGGCATGGACAGCAGCGCCAATGCGCTCTCCAGCGTCATCGTCTCCGGGTCCATGCCGCGGCTGAGGCTGGCGCGGCGGGGCTTGGTGGGCTTGCCCTTGGCGTCGGTGCCGCCCTCGCCCAGCTGGGCGTAGATGCCATAGGGGCCGCGCCGCAGCGTCACCTCCTGGCCGCTCGCGGGGTCGTTGCCCAGCACGCGCACGCCGTCCGCCAGCGCCTGCTGCCCCTCGCCCTCGGCGCCCGGCACGGCCAGCGGCCGCGTGTAGCGGCATTCCGGATAGGCCGAGCAGCCGATGAAGGCCCCCGTGCGCCCCAGCCGCAGCCCCAGCCGGCCGGAGGAGCAGGAGGGGCACACCCGCGGGTCCACCCCATCCGCCCGGCGCGGGAAGAAGTGCGGCCCCAGTTCCTCGTCCAGCCGGTCGATGACATCGCTGATCTTGAGGTCCGCCGTGGCGCCGATGGCCCCGTGGAAATCCTGCCAGAACTGCCGCATCACCGCCCGCCAGTCGGCACGCCCGCCCGAGATGTCATCGAGCTGTTCCTCCAGCCCCGCGGTGAAGCCCGTGTCCACATAGCGTTCGAAGAAGGCGACAAGGAAGGCCGTCACCAGCCGCCCGCGGTCCTCGGGCGTGAAGCGCTTCTTGTCGAGCTTCACATACTCGCGGTCCTGCAGAACCTGCAGGATGGAGGCGTAGGTGGAGGGCCGGCCGATGCCGAGTTCCTCCATCTTCTTCACCAGCGAGGCTTCGGAAAAGCGCGGCGGCGGCTGGGTGAAGTGCTGGCTGGCCGCGACGTCGTGGCGCTTCACCGGCTCGCCCTGGCGCATGGGGGGCAGGATGCGGCTGTCCTCGTCGTCACCGCCCGGCACCTCGTCGTCGCGGTCCTCGCGGTAGAGCTTGAGGAAGCCGTCGAAGGCGATGACGCTGCCATTGGCGCGCAGCCTGGTGCGGCCGGTGGGCTCGACCAGCTCGACCACCGTCTGGTCCAGCTCGGCCGACTGCATCTGCGAGGCGACCGCCCGCTTCCAGACCAGCTCATACAGCTTGCGCTGCGCGTCGTTCAGGTAGCGCGCCGCCTGCTCGGGCGTGCGGGTGACGTCGGTGGGGCGGATCGCCTCGTGCGCCTCCTGCGCGTTCTTGGCGCGCGAGGAATATTCGCGCGGGGCGCCGGGCAGGTAGTCCTCGCCGAACTGCGCCTTGATGTGGCCGCGCAGCTCCTGGATGGCCTCGCGCGCCATCTGCACGCCGTCCGTCCGCATATAGGTGATGAGGCCCACCGTCTCGCCGCCGATGTCCACGCCCTCATAGAGCTGCTGGGCGGTGCGCATGGTCAGCTGCGCGCCGAAACCCAGCTTGCGGCTGGCTTCCTGCTGCAGCGTGCTGGTCTGGAAGGGGGCGGGCGGGTTGCGCTTCGCGCGCTTCTTCTCGACCGAGCCGACGGTGAAGGTCGCGGCCTCCACGGCGGCCTTGGCCGCCAGCGCCGTCGCCTCGTTCGGCAGGTCGAACTGGTCGAGCTTGCGGCCTTGGTGATGCGTCAGCCGCGCCTGGAAGGGCGCGCC
Source organism: Roseococcus sp. (assembly GCA_051860645.1). GTDB lineage: Bacteria > Pseudomonadota > Alphaproteobacteria > Acetobacterales > Acetobacteraceae > Roseococcus. The sequence continues at coordinate 1,405 of JBHYDO010000287.1, read as the reverse complement.
GCTGACCGTGCCCATCCGGGCCTCGATGGTCCAGTATTCGCGGGCGATGAAGGCCTCGATCTCGGCCTCCCGCTCGCAGATCAGGCGCAGCGCCACCGACTGCACGCGCCCCGCCGACTTCGACCCCGGCAGCTTGCGCCACAGCACCGGCGAGAGGTTGAACCCCACCAGGTAGTCCAAAGCCCGCCGCGCGAGGTAGGCCTCGATCAGCGGCGTATCCAGCTGGCGCGGATGGGCGATGGCGTATTGCACCGCCCGCTTCGTGATCTCGTTGAAGGTGATGCGCTGCACGTGGACGCCGCGCAGCGCGCCCGACTTCTCCAGCATGTCCTGGACGTGCCAGGAGATCGCCTCGCCCTCGCGGTCGGGGTCGGTGGCGAGGTAGAGGCGCTTGGCACCGCGCAGGGCCGAGGCGATGGCGCGGACCTGCTTCTGGCCGCGCTCATCCGCCTCCCAGTCCATGGCGAAATCCTCCTCGGGACGGACGGAGCCGTCCTTCGCGGGCAGGTCGCGCACATGGCCGAAGCTGGCCAGCACCTTGTAATCGCCGCCGAGGTATTTCTCGATGGTCTTGGCCTTGGCCGGGCTCTCGACGACAACGATGTCCGTCACTGTTGGGTCCTTCCCTGGCCCTGGTCTAGCGCAGGGCCACCCGATTCCCGGGCAGGGTTTCTATGCGCCCGGCAAGCTCCAATTCCAGGAGCGCACCGGCGAGCGCGGCGGGGGATAGCTGGCAGCGCCGCCCCAACTCGTCAACCGAGATGGCCACAGCACCCATGGATTCAAGCAGTTGGGCCGCGGCGTCCGAGGGGGCTGGACCCGCTTCCTCCATCTTCTCAGGGGGTTGCGGCAGGCTGGCCAGGATGCCGCGCCGGCCGGCGACCGGCGCCTCGGGCAGGTGGTCCAGCACGTCGGCCGCCGTTTCGACCAGTTGCGCCCCGCGCCGGAGCAACTCGTTCGAGCCCCGGCAGCGCGGATCCAGCGGGTGGCCAGGCACGGCGAAGAGCTCCCGCCCCGCCTCGGCGGCGAGGCGCGCGGTGATCAGCGTGCCCGATTGCAGCGCCGCCTCCACCACCACGACGCCGAGCGAGAGCCCCGCCACGATGCGGTTGCGGCGGGGAAAGTGCCGCTCGCGCGGGGCGGCGCCGAGGGGGGCCTCGGAGAGCACCAGTCCCCCTTCGGCCGCGATGCGCGCCTGCAGCTTTGCGTTCTCGGGCGGGTAGGGCTGGTCCAGCCCGCCCGCCACGGCGGCGACCGTGCGGCCCGAGCGCAGCGCGCCCAGATGCGCCGCCGTGTCGATGCCGCGCGCCAGGCCCGAGACGATGGTGACGTCGCGCACCGCCAGCGCATCAGCCAGATCCTCGGCGAAGCGGCGGCCCAGGGCGGAGGCGTTGCGCGCCCCCAC
>JBHYDO010000286.1:0-5368 GCA_051860645.1 Roseococcus sp. | reverse complement strand
GAGCGGCTGGCCGCGATCCGCGAGGTCACGCGCGGCGCCTCGAAGCTGTTCCCGCCCGGCACGACGAGCGACCACTCCGACCTCTATGACGAGAACGGCCTGCCCAAGTGATGATGGACGGGTTGATCCTCGACACCTCGGCACTGATGGCGATGCTCTACGAGGAGCCGGAGGCGGCCGCGATCGAGGCCATCCTGGCGCGCAACCCGCCCTGCGCCATCGCCGCGCCGACGCTGCTGGAGGCCGGCATGGTCAGTGAGGGGCGGGGCGGCGCGGCCGCAGCGGCGCGCCTCGACGCCCTTCTCCTGCGCCTCGCACCCGAGATCATCCCATTCACCGCCGAGCACGCGGCACTCGCCCGTGAAGGCTGGCGCCGCTACGGCAAGGGCCGCCACCAGGCCGGCCTCAATTTCGGCGATTGCGTCGCCTATGCGCTGGCGGTGCAGCGCAACCAACCCCTGCTCTACAAGGGCGGCGATTTCGCCCTGACCGATGTGAAGGCAGCCCTCTGACGTGGCCGAACTGCTGATCGAACTGCTCACCGAGGAAATTCCCGCGCGGATGCAGGCGCGCGCGGCCGAGGATCTGTGCCGGCTGGCCGCCGCCGCCCTGGCGCCGCTGATGGCCGGCGCGCCGCGGGGATTTTTCGGCCCGCGGCGCATCGGCCTGGTGGGCGAGATGGCGCTTTCGGCCGAGACGCCCGCGAAGGAAGAACGCGGCCCACGCCTGGGCGCGCCCGAACAGGCGCTGGCGGGCTTCCTCAAGAAGCACAACGCCACGCGCGAACAGCTTGTGGAACAGAACGGCTTCCTCGTCCTGGTGAAGCCAGGCGAGACCATCACCGCCGAGGCGCTGCTCGCCCGCGCCCTGCCCGACCTGCTCTGGTCCTTCCCCTGGCCGAAATCCATGCGCTGGGGCCGGAGCCAATTGACCTGGGTGCGGCCCTTGCAGCGGGTGCTCTGCCTGCTGGACGGGCGCTCGGTGCCGGTCGCACTCGCCCGTGGCGAGGACGCGGCGCATGGGCTGCTCGGCGCGGCCCTCAGCGAGGGGCATCGGGTGCATGCGCCCGGCGCCTTCCCCGTGACCTCCGCCGCGCAGCATGCCGACGAGTTGCGCGCACGCTTCGTGCTGCGCGACGCGGGCGAGCGCATGGAGGTGATCCGCGAGGGCATCGCCACGCTCGCCGCCGCCGAGGGGCTGGAGGTCGTGCCCGACGAAGGCCTGCTGGCCGAGGTGGCGGGCCTGGTCGAATGGCCGGTGCCCCTGCTGGGCCGCATCGACGACGGTTTCATGGACTTGCCGGCCGAGGTGATGCGCACCTCCATGCGGGTGAACCAACGCTACTTTTCCCTGTGCCACCCGGGTGGCCGGCCCGCGCCGCGCTTCGCCATCGTGGCGAACATCGCGGCCAGCGATGGCGGGGCGGCGCTGGTCGCGGGCAATGAGCGCGTGCTGCGCGCGCGGCTCTCCGACGCACGCTTCTTCTGGGACCAGGACCGCAAGCAGCGCCTGGAGGATTTTTTGCCGAAGCTGGAGGGCGTGACCTTCCACGCGAAGCTCGGCACGCAGCGGCAGCGGGTGGAGCGACTGGTGCGGCTGGCCAGGCACCTGGCGCCCCTGGTCGACGCCGATGCGGCGCTGGCCGAGCGGGCCGCACTGCTGTGCAAGGCGGACCTCGCCTCGGGCATGGTGGGCGAGTTCCCGGAGCTTCAGGGCGTGATGGGCGGCTACTATGCCCGTGCTCAGGGCGAGGATGCGCGGGTGGCGGATGCCATCGCGCAGCACTACCGGCCGATGGGGCCGACCGATGCGGTGCCAACGGAGCCGGTGGCGGTGGCAGTGGCGCTGGCGGACAAGCTGGACCAGTTGACCGGCTTCTTCGCCGTGGACGAACGGCCCACCGGCTCGGGCGACCCCTATGCGCTGCGGCGTGCCGCGCTGGGCGTGATCCGCATGGTCCGCGAGAACGGGCTGCGGCTGCCCCTCGCCGACGTGCTGGGCGAGGCCTTCTTCGGCTTCCCGCAATCCACCGGCACCACCGCACGCCCGCAGTTCGGCATGGGCGTCGCGACCGAGCGCATGAAGGCGGGCGCGCCGCCCGAGGGCCGCCACCCACCCATGGTCGCCGCCTTCGCGGCCGGCGTGCTCGACTTCCTCACCGACCGTCTGCGCGTTCAGCTCCGCGCCGAGGGCGCCCGCCACGACCTCGTCGCCGCCTCGATGACTTCGGAGGGCGGCACCGACGACGACATCACCCGCATCCTTGCCCGCGCGAGCGCGTTGCAATCCCTGATGGACACCGACGCCGGACGAAACCTGCTCGCGGCCTACAAGCGCGCGCAAAACATCCTCCGCATCGAGGACAAGAAGGACGGACCCCACCAGGGCCCGGTGGACGAGGCCGCCCTGGAAGCGCCCGAGGAACAGGCGCTCAACGCCGCGCTCACCGAGGCCGAGGCCGCCGTCACCACCGCCCTGGCCGCCGAGGATTTTCCGGGCGCCATGGCCGCACTCGCCGCCCTGCGCGCCCCTACCGATGATTTCTTCGAGAAGACGCTGGTCAATGACCCGGCCTTCCGGAAAAACCGTTTAAGGCTACTCTCAAGGCTAAGATCGGCCATGGATCGCGTGGCCGACCTCTCCAAGATCGAAGCTCAAGGGAACATGTCCGTATGACGCAGTGGGTTTACAGCTTCGGGGCCGGCCGCAACGAGGGCCGCGCGGACATGCGCAACCTCCTGGGCGGCAAGGGCGCCAACCTGGCCGAGATGGCCAGCATCGGCCTGCCCGTACCGCCGGGCTTCACCATCACCACCGAGGTCTGCACCCACTACTATGCCAATGGCGAGAACTACCCCGCCGAACTCGCCGCCGATGTGCGCGCGGCACTGGCCCGCGTCGAGGAGGCGGTGGGCCTCAGGTTCGGCGACACCGAGAAGCCGCTGCTGGTCTCCGTCCGATCCGGCGCGCGCGTCTCCATGCCGGGCATGATGGACACGGTGCTGAACCTCGGCCTCAACGACGCGACGGTGGAGGGCCTGGCCCGCGCCAGCGGCGACCCGCGCTTCGCCTGGGACAGCTACCGCCGCTTCATCCAGATGTTCGGCGGCGTGGTGCTGGGCGTGGACCACCACCGCTTCGAGGAGATCATCGAGGGCGTGAAGCTGGACCGCGGCGTGATCGAGGACACCGCGCTGACCGCGGACGACTGGAAGACCGTCATCGCCGGCTACAAGGAGGCCGTGCAGGAGGCCACCGGCAAGCCCTTCCCGCAGGAGCCCGAGGCGCAGCTCTGGGCCGCCATCACCGCGGTGTTCGGCAGCTGGATGAACCAGCGCGCCATCACCTATCGCCGCCTGCACGACATCTCGGCCGAATGGGGCACGGCGGTGAACGTCCAGGCCATGGTGTTCGGCAACATGGGCCAGGATTGCGCGACGGGCGTGTGCTTCACCCGCGACCCCTCCACCGGCGAGGACATCTTCTACGGCGAATACCTGGTGAACGCGCAGGGCGAGGACGTGGTGGCGGGCATCCGCACGCCGCAGCCCATGGCCAAGCTGCGCGCCAAGCCCGGCGAGCACCCCATGGAAGACGTGATGCCCGAGGCCTATGCCGAGCTGGTCCGCGTGCGCGAGACGCTGGAAAAGCACTACAAGGACATGCAGGACATCGAGTTCACGGTCCAGCAGAACAAGCTCTACATGCTGCAGACGCGCAGCGGAAAGCGCACCGCGGCCGCCAGCCTCAAGATCGCGGTGGACATGTGCCGCGAAGGGCTGATCGACGAGCGCGAGGCCATCCAGCGCGTGGCCCCCGGCTCGCTCGACCAGCTTCTCCACCCGACGCTCGACCCCAAGGCGCCGCGCAGGCTGCTCTCCAAGGGCCTGCCGGCCTCGCCGGGCGCCGCCTCGGGCGTGGTCGTGTTCAGCGCCGATGAGGCGGAACTGCGCGCGCGCGAGGGCGAGAGCGTCATCCTCGTGCGCATCGAGACGAGCCCCGAGGACATCCACGGGATGCACGCCGCCCGCGGCATCCTCACGACCCGCGGCGGCATGACCAGCCACGCGGCCGTGGTCGCCCGCGGCATGGGCCGGCCCTGCGTGGCCGGCGCCGGCGGCATCACGGTGGACTACACCGCCCAGGCGCTTTCCGCCGGCGGGCACATCATCCGCGCCGGCGAGGTGATCACGCTCGACGGCGCCACGGGCGAGGTCTTCGTCGGGCCCGTCGCCATGATCGAGCCGCAGCTCTCGGGCGATTTCGCGGCCCTCATGGTCTGGGCCGACAAGGTGCGGCGCATGAAGGTGCGCGCGAATGCGGAAACGCCGCTGGATGCCGAAACCGCGCGGAAATTCGGCGCCGAGGGCATCGGCCTCTGCCGCACCGAGCACATGTTCTTCGACCCCGAGCGCATCGGCGCCGTGCGCCAGATGATCATGGCCGAGCACGAGGCCGGGCGCCGCACCGCACTCGCCAAGCTGCTGCCCTTCCAGCGCGCCGACTTCACCGAGCTGTTCCGCATCATGGCGGGCCTGCCCGTCACCATCCGCCTGCTCGACCCGCCGCTGCATGAATTCCTGCCGCACAGCGACGCCGAGATCGCCGAAGTGGCGAACAGCCTGGGCGTGGACGTGGCCCTGATGCAGCGCCGCGCCGCCGACCTGTCCGAGGCCAACCCCATGCTCGGCCATCGCGGCTGCCGCCTGGGCGTCTCCTACCCGGAAATCTACGAGATGCAGGCGCGCGCCATCTTCGAGGCAGCGATCATCGTGGCCAAGGAAACCGGCGCCGCCCCCGTGCCCGAGATCATGATCCCGCTGGTGATGACCAAGCGCGAGCTGGACATCACCCGCGCCCAGGTGGACCGCATGGCCGCCGAGGTCTTCGCCGAGGCCGGCACCACCATCGAATACCTGGTCGGCACCATGATCGAGTTGCCGCGCGCCTGCCTGACCGCCAACCAGATCGCCGAAAGCGCCGATTTCTTCAGCTTCGGCACCAATGACCTGACGCAGACCGTCTTCGGCCTCTCGCGCGACGACGCGGGCAAGTTCCTGCCCTCCTATGTCGAGAAGAACATCCTCCCCAAGGACCCGTTCGTCTCGCTCGACGTCGACGGCGTGGGCGCGCTGGTCGAGATCGCGGCGCAGAAGGGCCGAAGCGTGAAGAACTCCCTCAAGCTCGGCATCTGCGGCGAGCATGGCGGGGACCCGGCCTCCATCCACTTCTGCGAGACGGTCGGGCTGGAATACGTGTCCTGCTCGCCCTACCGCGTGCCCGTGGCGCGCCTCGCCGCGGCCCAGGCCGCGCTCAGCGCGGGCACGGTGGACCGGACGGCCTGACGCGTTGGGCGCGGTTGCGCCGC
>JBHYDO010000285.1:0-5419 GCA_051860645.1 Roseococcus sp. | reverse complement strand
AGCCCGGCGAAGAGCACGCCGCGGAAGGGCGCCCCGCGCGCCGCCATCTCGGCCAGAACCGGGCGGATGCAGCGGGCCATCACCTCTTCCTGCAGGGCGGGCGTGAAGGCGGGCGGGGGCGAATAGGCCCCCATGCCGCCTGTGTTGGGGCCCTGGTCCCCGTCATGGGCGCGCTTGTGGTCCTGCGCGGCGCCGAAGGGAATGGCGGTGCTGCCGTCACAAAGCGCGAAGAAGCTGATCTCCTCGCCCACCAGGCACTCCTCGATGACCACGCGCGCGCCGGCCGCGCCGTGGACCCTGGCCTCCATCATGTCGGTGACGGCGGCCAGCGCCTCATCCACGCTTGCCGCGACCACCACGCCCTTGCCCGCGGCCAGCCCATCGGCCTTCACCACGATGGGGGCGCCGCGCGCGAGGATGTGCGCGCGGGCGGCCTCGGCCTCGGTGAAGATGGCGTAACCTGCAGTGGGGGCACCGGCGGCGACGGCCACCTCCTTGAAGAAGGCCTTGCTGCCTTCGAGTCGCGCGGCAGCCGCACTCGGGCCGAAGCAGGCCAGCCCCGCGGCGGCGCAGGCATCGGCGAGGCCCAGCGTCAGCGGCGCCTCAGGGCCAACCACCACGAGGTCCATGCGTTCATGCTTTGCAAAGGCCACGAGGGCTGGAATGTCGGTGGATGAAATGGCCACGCATTCCGCCACTTCCGCGATCCCCGGATTGCCGGGCGCGCACCAGAGCCGCGTCAGCAGCGGCGACGCCGCGATGCACCAGCACAGCGCATGTTCCCGTCCGCCACCTCCGACCACGAGAACCCGCATGACACCGCCTCCGCAAAACCCCAAGCGGTCCATATAAGAAAGCCATGGACGGCTCGGTGACCAACATTCCGGAATACGGTGTCGGCGAATTGGCCGGCGCCATCAAGCGCACCCTGGAGGGGACCTTCGCCCGCGTGCGCGTGCGCGGCGAACTGACCGAGGTGAAGCCCTACCCTTCAGGCCACATCTACCTGTCGCTGAAGGACGCCGACGCCAAGATCGAGAGCGTCGTGTGGAAGAGCGCGGTGCGCAACCTCGGCCTCAAGCCCGAGAACGGGGTCGAGGTCATCGCCACCGGCCGCCTTTCCACCTACGCCGACCGCTCGAAATACCAGCTCATCATCGAGAAGCTGGAATATGCCGGCGAAGGCGCCCTGCTGGCGCGCATCGAACGCCTGCGGGTCGCGCTGCTGAAGGAAGGCCTGTTCGAGCGCAAGCGCCCCTTGCCCCTGCTGCCCCGCATCATCGGCGTGGTGACGAGCGAGCGCGGCGCGGTGATCCAGGACATCCGCACCACGCTGGCCCGCCGCTTCCCGCGCCACCTGATCCTGTGGCCCGTGGCCGTGCAGGGTGAGGGGGCGGCCGAGCAGATCGCCGCCGCCATCAACGGGTTCTCGGCGCTGTCCGAGGGTGGCCCGGTTCCCCGCCCCGATGTCATCATCGTGGCGCGCGGCGGCGGTTCGCTGGAAGACCTGATGGCCTTCAACGAGGAGGTCGTGGTCCGCGCCGCCGCCAGCTGCACCATTCCGCTGATCTCGGCGGTGGGGCATGAGACCGATACCACGCTGATCGACTTCGCCTCGGACCGGCGCGCGCCGACGCCGACCGCGGCCGCCGAACTCGCCGTGCCGTCCCGCGTGGAACTGGCCGCCGACATCGCGCAGAAGGCCGCCCGGCTGGACCAGGCGGTGCAGGCCCAGCTGCGCGCCGCCCATCTGGCCCTTACCCGCGCCGAACGCTTCCTGCCGGACGCGCCGGCTTTGCTGGCCCAGGCCCGCCAGCGCCTCGACGACCGGGGTGAGCGCCTGGCCGGCGCCCTGCCGGCCCTCGTCCAGGTGAAGCGCGGCTGGCTGGCCCGCGCCGAGGCCGCGCTGCGCCACCCCCGCGAGGGCATCGCCGCCGCCCGCGCGAACCTCGCCGCCCTGGTGCAGCGGGGTGATGCCGCCTGGGCCCGCGCCCAGCAGCGTCGCCTCTCAGCGCCCGCCCTGAACCGTCTCTCCCCGGCGCCCGTCGCCGGCCTCATCCGGGAGCGTGGCGCGCAATTGGCCGGCCTCGCGGCGCGGCTGGAGGCGGTCAGCTACCACGCGGTCCTGGCCCGCGGCTTTGCCCTGGTGCAGGACGCCAAGGGGGCCGCCGTGACGCTGGCCGAGCAGGTGCGGGCCGGCCAGAAGCTGCGCATCACCTTCCAGGACGGCACGGTGGAGGCCAGCGCCGGCCGCACGCCCTCCAGCCAGGCAAGCCTGTTTTGATCGCCCGCCGTGCCGCCTGGGCCATGCCGGCCCTGTTGCTGGCCCGGCCAGCCGCTGCCGTCACCCTGCACGGTCGCGCCGAACAGGGTGGACTTCTCCGCGGCGAGGGCGCGGCGGGAATGCGCCTCGCGCTGGACGGCGATCCGGTGCGCGTCTCGCCGGACGGCCGCTTCGTCCTGGGCTTCGGCCGCGACCACGGGCCGCGCGCGACCCTGCGCCTCGGCACCGCGTCGCGCAACATCGAGGTGGCGCCGCGCGAATGGCGCGTGCAGCGCATCGAGGGCCTGCCGCCCGCCCAGGTGACGCCCGACGCCGCCACGCTGCGGCGCACCACGGCCGAGCGCGCCCGCCTCGCCTCCGTGCGCGCCCAGGACACGCCGCGCACCGATTTCGCCCTGCCGCTGGCCTGGCCCGCGCGCGGCCGCATCAGCGGCGTCTTCGGCAGCCAGCGCGTGCTGAACGGCCAGCCGCGCAGCCCGCATTACGGGCTGGACGTGGCCGGCCCCGTGGGCACCCCCATCCAAGCCACCCTGCCCGGCCGCGTGACGCTGGCCGATGACTTCTTCTTCTTCGGCCGGCTGGTCGTGCTGGACCATGGCCACGGCCTGCACAGCCTTTATGCCCACCTCTCCGAGATCGAGGTCGCGCAGGGGCAGGAGGTGCCGCAGGGCCGCCGCATCGGCGCCATGGGCGCCACGGGCCGCGTCACCGGCCCGCACCTGCATTTCAGCCTGGGCTGGAAGATGACCTGGGTGGATCCGCAGCCGCTGCTGCCCGAGGCATGACGGCGGCATAGCCCTCCACCGCGACGCCCGGCCGCGGCCCGCGCCAGAACAGCGCCGCCGCCAGCGGCAGGAACCAGGCGATGCGCGCCTGGTAGCGTGAATGCGGGCCACTCAGGGCGCCGGCGGCCAGCGCATTGCCCGTCATGCCCACCAGCAGCGCCAGCAGCAGGCCCAATGCCCGCGCATCCCGCGCCACATGGGCGCGCGCCCACCCGAGCAGGACCAGGGGGGCCGAGAACAGCATCACGATCGGGAAGAGCCACGCCACCGCCCGCGCCCAGGCCGTGAGCTGGTCGCGCTGCTGCAAGGCGGCCTCGAAGCGCGCCACCTCGGCAGGCGGGAAGCCCGCGCGCAGCGGCGGGCGCACGCCCTCGCCCACATCGCTCTGCCGGGTGGTGTCGCCCAGGCCCGCGCGGGTCATCTGCGTGAGGAAATTGCCGAGCCCATGCACGAACACGGTCCATGGCTCGCGCCGCAGCGTCTCCATCACGATCTCGCGCGCCTCGGGCGCGATCTCGCGGCCGCCGAGGAAGATGGGCGTGCCATCCGGCCGCCGGTTCATGGCGCTGTAGGGACGCCAGAGGAATTCATCCGCGTCGTCGGGCAACTGCCCCACGAAGGCGCAGAGATACCAGCCGCGCTCCGGGCAGAGGGCGGCGATGGTGCGCTGCGCCGGCCCGTCCGCGATCAGCCGGGCCAGCAGGAAGGTGCTGCCATAGGGGGAGACGGAGAACTTCCCGTGCCCCACCACATTCGTCACCAGCAGCAGCGCCACGGCGCCCACCAGCGGCAAAGCCGCGCGCAGCGCCACCCCCCACCCCGCGCGCAGCAGCAGCGCCAGCACCAACAGGGAAAACACCACCGGGAGGTTCGACAGATGCGAGGCCACCGCCACCGGCGTCAGCAGCAGCAGCCAGACGCGCTCGGTCCATGTGAGCCGGCCCCAACCCCAGGCCAGCAGCGCCGTGCCCAGCACGGCCACCGGCGTCAATACATCCGGCATCAGAAAGGAGACGGACCAGGGCAGCGCCGTCAGCAAGGCCAGCCCCATGCACTGCGCCACATGGCGCAGCCCCTCCGCCCGTCCCAACACCCGCGCCAGCAGCCACACCAGGTGCGAGACGATGAGCGCATGCGCGATGACGGTGAACCAGAGCGACGTGTGCTGGTGGAACAGCCAGGCGAAGGGCCCGTAGATCCAGGGCTTGTCCCAGATCATCAGCGGCGTGACGGTCTGCGCCAGGAAGGCGCCGGTGTCGCTGAAGATGATGGGATAGCCGTTCAGCAGGGCGGGCCAGAGCAGGGGCAGCGCGCCGCCCAGCACCGCGCCGGCGGCGTTCAGCCGCGCTGCCAACGCGCCGCCGCCTCGTCATCGGCCTCGCGCGCCTCCACCCAGCGCGGCGCGCCTTCATGCGGCTCCTCGCGCTTCCAGAAGGGCGCGCGGGTCTTCAGCCAGTCCATCAGGAAGGCACAGGCTTCCAGGGCGGCGGCACGATGCGCGCTGGCGGCCAGCACCAGAACGATGGGCTCGCCGGGCGTGAGGCGCCCCACCCGATGGATCACGGTGCAGCCGGTCAGCGGCCAGCGCGCCATGGCCTCCTCGGCGATGCGGGCCAGGGCGCGCTCGGTCATGGCGGGGTAATGTTCCAGCACCATGGCGGCCAGCCCGCCATCGGCGCGGCAGAGGCCGGTGAAGCTGGCGAGCGCACCGATGTCCGTGCGGCTGGCAGTCAGCGCCGCCATCTCCGCCGCCACGTCGAAGGCGGCTTCCTGGACCACGATGCGCGGCATGGCCTCAGCCCCCGGTCACGGGGGGGAAGAAGGCCACCTCATCGCCGGGGCGGACGGGGTCGTCGGGGGTCGCGAAGTCGAGATTGACGGCGCAGCGCACGCCGCGGCCCGGCGCGAAGGCCTCGGCATGGGCGGGGCTGCGGGCGGCCATGTGGGCGATGAGGTCGCGGACGGTGGCAACCCCCTCGGGCAGGGCGATGTCCTCCTCGGCCACCCCGAGCCTTTCGCGCAGCCAGGCGAAGTAGAGAAGCTTCATGGGTCAGCGCGGCGCGGGCACCAGGCGGGTTGGCGTCCCGGGCTCGGTGATGGTGACGTTGCCGCCGTCGCGGATGGCGACGCCCGAGCCGCGCGGCGAAAGCGTGCCCTGCACCCGGTCGCTGCCGCCCGTGGTGACGGCCGTGCCGTCCGGCGTGGTGATGACCTGGCCATCGGCGCGCGGCGCGATCCGGGCGGGCGGCGCCTGACGCGGCGGGTCGGGGAAGGTGGCGCGCGGCAGGCCGCGCAGCGCGGCGTCGGGGTCGGCCAGGGTGGCGCGCTCGCCTTCCTGCTCGGGCCAGAC
>JBHYDO010000284.1:0-5478 GCA_051860645.1 Roseococcus sp. | reverse complement strand
CCGCCCGCCTGCCCGCCGAGCGAGACCGGGTGGCGCAACGGCCAGCCCTCCGGCAGCAGCGGTGCCAGCGCGACCTCGGTGGCGGGCGCAGGCACTGCGAGGCGCAGCCCCTCGCGCAGTGCCGCATCGGCCGCGAGCCGCGCCATCCCCAGCCCGTTGGCGACAATGGCCACCGCATCGCCCCGGCCCGACCCGCTGCGCGGCTTGGCGCGGGCCAGGGTGGCGGCGGCGGCAAGCCAGTCTTCCAGGCCCCGCGCGCTTAGCACGCCCGCGCGGCGCAGCGCCGCCTCCATCACCGCCTCGCCCACGCCGGAGGGGTCGGCCGCCAGCGCGCCCGGGCGCAGCGCCAGCACCGGGCGCGTGCGCGCCACCGCCCGCGCCGCCGAGATGAACAGCCGGCGCTGCTTCACCCGCCGCAGTTCCAGCAGCACGCAGGCGGTGTGGCTGTCGCGCGCCAGCCAGTCCAGGCCCGCCGCGAAGCCCAGGTCGTCATTGGCGCCGACGCCGATGATGTGGCTGAAGCCCAGCCCCTCCGCCACCGCCCAGTCCAGCACCGCCCGCGCCACCGCCGAGGATTGCGCCATGAGCGCGAGCCCGCCGCGCGGGATGGGCGCCTGCGCCAGGGTGGCGTTGAGGCCGAGCGCGGGGATGGCCAGGCCGAAGCTGCGCTCGCCCAGCGCGCGCACCCCGGCCGCGGCGGCGCGGGCGGCGAGGCCGGGTGCGGCCACCGGCACCACCACCGCCCGGCAGCCGCGCGCGGCCAGCGCCAGCAACGCCGCCTCCTGCGCCGCGGGAGCAAGGCTCATCACCGCGAGATCCGCCGGCGCGTCATGCGCGGCGAAGCCCGGATGCGCCATGCCCTCGATCATCAGCCGGCCCTGAAAGCCGCCGGTGGCGAGGTTGCGCGCGAGGGTGGCGCTCTCCGGCAGCGCCGCATCGGCCAGCAGCAGCACCGCGCGCGGGTGAAACAGCGCCGTCTCCCGGAAGCCCGGGCCGGGGCGCGCGTTGAGGATCAGCGACATGGCGGCGGGCTCCTGGGAACCGGCATGGTGCGGAGGGGCATCTTGCGGAATTGTCCTGGGCGCGCTGCCCTGACCATACAGCAAAGGCCCCCCCATGACGACACAAGACCCCGCCCCCACCCCGCAGGATCCCCGCATGGATCCCGAGATGGCGGCGTTCAGCGCCATGATGGCGCGCCGGCTCGCGCGGCAGCCGCCCATCCTCCTGCCCTCGCCGCCGCGCAGCGCGCCCTTCGACGAACAGCGCCGGCTCAATGACGGCCCGCAGGAACCGCTGGCCGAGGGCGGGCCGGTGATGGCCGAAAGCCGCGACATCTGGCTGCCCATCCGCGGCCGGCGGATGCAGCTGCGGCTGCACCGGCCGAGCCTCGATCCCAACCTGCCCGTGGTGATCTACCTGCACGGCGGCGGCTGGGTGTGGGGCAGCATCGACACCCATGACCGGCTGATGCGCAGCTACGCCGCCGCCGCGAACTGCGCCGTTCTGGGGCCCGACTACGCGCTGAGCCCGGAGGCCGTCTTCCCCCAGGCGCTGGAGGAATGCGCGGCCGTGCTGCGCCATGTGGCGACGCGCGGGACGGAGTTGGGTTTCGACCCCACGCGCATCGTGCTGGGCGGCGACAGCGCGGGGGCCAACCTCGCCGCTGGCCTCGCCCTGCTGGAGGCGGAACGCCCCGCGCCCATCCGGCTGTGCGGGCTGCTGCTGAACTATGGCGTCTTCGACCATGTGCTGGACACGCCGAGCTACCGCGAATTCGCCGAGGGCTATGGGCTGACGCTGGCCAAGATGCGCTTCTACTGGGACGCCTATTGCCCCGACCCCGTGGCGCGGCTTTCGCCCTTCGCCTCGCCCATGCGGGGCGATCTGTCGCCATTGCCGCCCACCCTGCTGCACATCGCGGAGCTGGACGTGCTGGCCAGCGAGAACTTCACCTTCGCTGACCGGCTGCGCGATGCGGGGGTGAGCCTGGAGATGCAGGCCTTCCCCGGCACGGTGCACGGCTTCCTGCGCGCGCTCGGCCAGGTGGGGGCGGCCGACCGCGCCGTGGAGGCGGCCGGCACCTGGCTCCGGGCCCGCTTCGGCTGACCCCTCGCCCCTGGGCTGACCCAGGGGCGATGCCGCGCGTCAGGCGGCCGTCAGGATTGTGCGCCCGGTGATCTTGCCCTCGCGCAGCCGGTTCAGCACCGCATCCGCCTCGTGCAGGGGCGCGGTGCTGATCGGGATGGGCGGCACCTTGCCCTTCTGCGCCATCACCACCAGCTCGCGCAGTTCCTTGATGCTGCCCACATAGCTGCCGCGCATGGTGATGGCGCGGATGGGCATGAGCGGCAGCGGCACGCGGAGTTCGCCGCCGAACAGCCCGACCTGGATGAGCTTGCCCCCCTTGCCCAGCGCGTCGAAGGCAGCCAGCGCCGACTGGCTGCCGTTCACAAGGTCGATCACGCCCTGCACCGGGCCGCCGCAGGCCTGGATGATGCGCTTGGCCGTGCCCTCGGCGGTGGCCAGCACCGTCTCGGTGGCGCCCTGCGCGCGCGCGGCTTCGAGCTTGGCCTCGTCCACATCCACCGCGCAGATGCGCCTGTGCCCCATGCCTGCCAGCACCGCGATGGCCTGCAGCCCGAGCCCGCCCGCGCCGACGACCACGATGGGCTCGCGCTTGCCCATCGGCATCAGCTTGCGGATGGCCGAATAGACCGTGACGCCCGAGCACGCATAGGTGGCCGCCAGCGCCGGGTCGAGCCCGTCGATGGGGATGAGGTGGCGCCAGTGCGAGGCCAGCACATGCGTCGCGTAGCCGCCATTCTGGTAGACGCCGAGTGCCCGGGACTGCACGGCGCACATGTTCTCCTCGCCGCGCTTGCAGCGGGCACAGTTGCCGCAGCCGACCCAGGGGAACACCAGGCGCTGCTGCCCATTCTTCAGCCCCTGCCCCTTGGCACCCGGCCCCCATTTCAGCACGCGGCCCACGATCTCGTGCCCCATGGCGAGCGGCAGCTTCAGGCCGCGGTCGGTCATGCGCAGCTTGCCGCGCGCGCCCATGTCGTACTCGCCCTCCCAGATGTGCAGGTCGCTGTGGCAGACGCCGGCATGCGTCACCTCCAGCAGCACCTCGTCGCCCTGGGGCTCGGGCGTCGGCAGTTCGATTTCCTGCAGCGGCTTTCCGTTCTCGACGACGGCCCAGGCACGCATGGCGCTCTCCCTCACAGTGATTGCGGCAGGGGGAAACCGCCGGGGCGGCTTCGTCAATCGCGCCCCTGCCGACCCTTGGAACGCCCCCGGGGCCTGCCACGCCAAAATTGCAGTTGCGCCACAAATTCGCCATGACTCCTGCGGAATGAGATCAACCCAAAATTACAACTCCACCGGGACGGACACATGACGCGGCTGATGGTGGCCTTCTTCCTTTCCGGCTTCGGTGCGCTGTTGTGCCAGATCATCTGGCAGCGAATGCTGGGGGTCTTCGCCGGCTCCGATACGGTCTCGGCGGCGCTGGTCGTGGGGGCCTTCCTCTCCGGGCTGGGCCTCGGCTCCATCATCGGCGCGAAGGTGGCGGACCGGCTGTCGCCACGGCAGGCCATGCTGGGCTTCGCCCTGGCCGAACTCGCGGTCGCGGCCTGCGCGCTTGCCTCCAAGCCCTTCCTCTATGACTTCCTGGCCATCGGCATGGCCGATGCGGTGGAGAGCCCCGCCGCGATCTTCGCGCTCTGCTTCGCCGGCCTCGTCATCCCGACCACGCTCATGGGCGCCTCGCTGCCGCTGCTGGCGCGCGCCATCGCCACCGACCTCGGCTCCATCGCCGAGCGCATCGGCACGCTGTACGGGCTGAACACGCTGGGTGCCGGCATGGGCGCGCTGATCGGCGGCTGGTTCATCGTGGGCAATCTCGGCTTCGAGGGCGCGCTGGGGCTGGCCGCGGCGCTGGACGTGGCGGCGGCGGTGCTGGCGCTGACCTTGCTGTCCAGCCTCTCGCGCGAGGTGCCCGCGCCCCCCGCCGCGCGCGCCGCCGCCGCCGGCCCCGAGCCCTTCGGCGGGCTGCCGCTGTGGTGCCTGCTGGTGTTCCTCTCCGGCTACGTGATCGTGGCACTCGAGATCGTGTGGGTGCGGATGCTGGGGCAGGTCGGGCAGTTCCACGCCTACCTCTTCCCCACCGTGCTGGGCATCTTCCTTCTGGCCGACGGGCTCGGCATGGCGCTCGCAGCCCGCATGGTCCGCAACATGCCCGACCCGCGGCCCGCTTTCTTCCTCACGCAGGGGGCGGGCTTCGCGCTGGGGGCGCTGCTGCTGGGCGTGCTGTGGTGGGCCATGGGCACCTCGCCCCTCGCGGACTACATGGCGCCCGACTTCGACCGCTTCGGCCCGCGGGAGCTTGCCATCTCGACCGCCATCATCGTGGCGGTGGTGGCGCCCCCCTCGTTCATCATCGGCATGACCTTCCCCTTCGTGCAGCGCGCCGTGCAGCAGGACCTGGCGAGCGTGGGCGCGCGCGTGGGCTGGGTGCAGCTTGCCAACATCCTGGGCAATGCGGCGGGCTCCATCGGCACGGGCCTCGTCACCTTCCACTTCTTCGGCACCATGGGGACGATGCTGCTGCTCGCGCTGGTCTCGCTCGGGCTGCTGGGCGCCTGGCTGTGGCAGGCGCGCGCCTCGCGACCCTGGACGGCGGCGCTGGCGGGCGTGACGGCGCTGATCGCCCTCGCCATGCCGAGCAACGAAGGCTTCTGGGCGCGGCTGCACGGCCTGCCCGAGCAGGCGCGCTTCGCCTGGGGCGAGGACCGCTCCGGCATCGCCTTCTGGCGCGAGCGCGGCGAGGGCCAGGGCCGGCAACCGGGCCGCTTCTTCATCATGGGCTTCGGGCAAGGCTTCGTGCCCTTCCTCGACACGCACATCCTGCTCGGCATGCTGGGCCCGCTGATCCACCCGGACCCGCAGCGCGTGCTGGCCATTGGCGTGGGGTCCGGCGGGACGCCCTACGGCGCCACCGTGCACCCGGGCACCCGCGAGATCCGCGCCATCGAGCTCATCCGCCCGGTGCTGGACGCGCTGGAGGAGGTGGCCGAGCTGCATCCGGATTCCGGCGTGGCCGACCTGCTGCGCGACCCGCGCGTGCGCCTGGAATACGGCGATGGTCGCCGCGCGCTCACCCAGGGCGACCAGCGCTATGACGTGATCGAGGCCGACGCGATCCGCCCGCAGACCTCGCATTCGGGGCTCCTCTACAGCGCGGAATTCCTGGAGCAGGTGCGCGAACGCCTGGCACCGGGCGGGATCTACGTGCAATGGGCGCCGACCTGGCGCGTGGTGGACACCTTCGCCGCCGTCTTCCCCCACACCATCCTGCTGCGCCCGGTGAACGTGCTGATCGGCAGCGACCGTCCCATCCCGCTCGACCATGCCGCGCTGGTCGCGCGGCTGCGCGAGCCGGACATGCTGGCCTTCGCCCAGCGCGGCAACCCG
>JBHYDO010000283.1:0-5527 GCA_051860645.1 Roseococcus sp. | reverse complement strand
CGGGTTGCGCGGCGCGCAGAAGGGCACGAAGCCGCGCAGCTTGGCCTGGGCGTGGTCGGGCATGGCGGGCATGGGGAAATCGAGGCTTTCCGCCACGTCCGAGATGAGCACGCCCGCACCGCCGGAGACCGTCATCACCCCCAGCGTGTTGCCCACCGGGTAGATGCGCTTGGTCGCCGTATAGGCGATGTCGAGCAGTTCCTCGGTGTTGCGCGCGCGCACCACGCCCACATCGTTCAGCACCGCATCCGTCACCGCGTCATCGCCGGCGATGGAGGCGGTGTGCGACTGCGCGGCCGCCCCGCCCAATTCGCTCTTGCCCACCTTCATCATGACGATGGGCTTGCGGTTGCGGCGCGCGAGGTCGAGTGCGGCCAGGAATTTCTCGCTGTCGCGGATGCCCTCGGCATAGGCGCAGATCACGTCCACGTCCGGCGAGTGCGCCATCCAGCCCAGCACGTCGCCGAGCGACACCTCGGCCTCGTTGCCGGTGGTGACGACGACGCCCGTGCCGATGCCGCGCTTGCGCGCGATGGAATAGACATGCGTGCCATAGGCGCCCGACTGGGACGCGATGCCGATGCGGCCGGCGATGGGCCAGCCCTGTTCGAAACTGGACGAGAAAATCGGATAGAAGCCGATCGCGTCATTGAACAGCCCCAGGCAGTTCGGGCCGAGCATCCGGATGCCGTGGCGGCGGGCCGCGGCCACCATGCGCGCCTGGGCCTCGGCCCCCTTCTCGTCCACCTCCGCGAAGCCCGCGGTGAAGACGATGGCGGCCTTGGTGCCCTTCTGGCCCAGTGCCTCGATGGCCTCGATGGCGGCCTCGCCCGGCACGGCGATGAGGCCGACATCCGGCGCCTCGGGCAGGCTCGCCACATCGGCGAAGGCCGGGATGTCCTGCACGCTCGGGCGCTTGGGGTTCACCGGGAAGATCGTGCCCTGGAAGCCGCGCTGCTTCATGTAGGCGATGGGCCGCCCGCCGATGCGCGTGGCGTCGTCCGAGGCGCCGATGATCGCGATGGAGCGCGGCCGGATCATCGGGTCGAGCGTGGAGAAATCCATGTTTGCGTTTCCGTGTTTTTCTTTTGTTCAGGCGTCCAGCATGCGGGCCAGCACCGGCACCGCGCGGTTCAGATCCTCCAGCGCCACATGCTCGTGCGGGGTGTGGGCCGTGCCCATGCCGCCAGGCCCCAGCACCACGCAGGGCGCCAGCGCCTGAAGCTCCGAGGCATCGGTGCCATAGGGCGCGGTGCGCGGGGCGGCGTTGGTGGCGCGCTGGGCCGCGCGGATTAGTGGGTGGTCCTCGGGCAGTTCGGGCGGGCGGCCCTCATAGGCCTCCTCCAGCGTCAGGCCGTTGGCCTGGGCGGCGGCGCGCATGGCGGCGACCACGGGGCCCGGGTCGACGCTGGCGGAATAGCGGAACTTGATTCGGGCGGTGGCCTTCGCGACCGTCACGTTCACGGCCGTTCCGTGATTGTCCAGCACGAGGTTGAAGTCGCTGAAGGGCGGGTCATAGGCCGGGTCGTGCAGCGCGGGGTCATGGCGCAGGCGCTGGAACATGGCGCGCGCCTCCACCAGGAAGGGGATCAGCGCCCAGTTGGCGTTCACCCCCTGGCCGGTGGAGGAGTGCATCTGCACCCCCTCGGCTGTGGCCGTGAACAGCACATGCACGCGGTGGCCCCGCACCGGGATGAGGCCGGTGGGTTCCGCCACCACGATGCCCTGGAGTTCGGCCCGCCGCGCCAGCGCCGATTGCGCGGCGATGAGGCGCGCGCCCTGCTTGGTCGTTTCCTCGTCGGTGGTCAGCAGCAGGGTGGCGCGAGGGGCGGCGCGCGCGGCCATGATGCAGGCGGCGACCGGCCCCTTCATGTCCACGCTGCCCAGGCCGTGCAGCACGCCGTCGCGGATGGCGCCGGACCAGGGGTCGGTGGTCCAGCCGGTGTCGGGCACGGTGTCCATGTGGCCGGAGAGGGCGAGGCCCCCCGGCCCCCCCTTGTGCGCCACGATCACGCATTTGGGCGTGCCGTTCACGTCCTGGTAGTCGAGGCGCTCCACCTCGAACCCGTCAAGTTCCGCCAGGATGCGCTCCGCCACGGGGAGGTTGGACACGGAACTGCGGCTGTCCATCCGCACGAGGTCAGCGGCCAGGCGCGCGAGTTCGTTTTCCATGGGCGGAGGCTTGCCCGAAGTGCTGCCGCGCGCAACCCTCCCGGCCGCATGACCCAATATCTCGACCCACGCACGGGCAAGACCTGGCCGCTCGACACCCCCCGCTGGTGCGGCGATGACCGCGCGCCCCTGCTGCTGACGGATTTGCCCGGCATCGGCCGCGACGATGTGGCGCGCGGCGTGCGCAGCATCTGGCGCTATGCCGCCGCCTTCCCCTTCCTGCCGCGCGCGCCCATCACGCTGGGCGAGGGCTGCACGCCGCTGATCGAGATGGCGCTGCCCAGCGGCACGGCGCTGCTGAAATGCGAGTGGTTCATGCCGACCGGCAGCTTCAAGGACCGGGGTGCGTCCGTGATGCTGTCACTGCTGCGCGAGCAGGGCATCACCGCCGTGCTGGAGGACAGTTCGGGCAATGGCGGCGCCGCCGTCAGCGCCTATGCGGCGGCAGGCGGCATGGCGGCCACCATCTTCGTCCCCGCCAGCACCTCGCCCGCCAAGACGGTGCAGAGCCGGGCGGCGGGGGCGGCCATCACCCTCGTCCCCGGCAGCCGCCAGGATTGCGCGGAAGCCGCCGAGCGCGAGGCCGAGCGCCTGTTTTATGCCAGCCACAACTGGCACCCCTTCTTCCTGCACGGCACGAAGACCCTGGCCTATGAGCTGTGGGAAGACCTCGGCTTCGCGGCGCCGGACAACGTGGTCGTGCCATGCGGCGCGGGGTCGAACGTGCTGGGCCTCTACATCGGCTTTTCCGAGTTGCTGCGGGCCGGGCAGATCGAGCGGCTGCCGCGCATCTTCGCGGCCCAGCCGGCGCATTGCGGGCCGATCGGCCGCGCCGCTCTCGGCCTGCCGGCGGAGGACGCCCGCCCCACCATCGCCGAGGGGACCGCCATCGCGCAGCCCTTGCGCCTGCCCGAATGCGTGGCCGCCCTGCACCAGTCGGGCGGCGGTGCCGTGCTGCTGGAGGAGGCCGAGATCGCCGAGGCCTCGCTCATGCTGGCGCGCCGCGGCGTCTATGTGGAGCCGACCTGCGCGCAGGCCGCCGCGGGTTTCGCGCGGCTGCTGGCGGCCGGCGCCATCGCGGCCGGCGAAAGCACCGTGGTCGTCCTGACCGGCACCGGGCTCAAGGCCACGCCGCGCTATGCCGAGATGCTGGGGGTTCAGATCTGATGAAGCGTGTCGCCCTGCTGGGCTTTTCCATCGAGTGCAACCGCTTCGCCCCCGTGGCGACGGAAGCGGATTTCGCTGGCCGCTGCCTGCTGCGCGGCGCGGACATCGTCGCCGACGCGCGCGACGCCGCCCCCCGCGCGCTGGGCGAGATGCCCGGCTTCGTCACCGACATGGACGCCGCAGGCCCCTGGCAGCCCCACCCCCTGCTGCTCGCCATGGCCGAGCCCAACGGGCCGGTGGACCACGCCTTCTTCGCGCGCCTGATGGACGAATGGCGCGACGGGTTGCGCCTGCTGCGCGGCCGGGTGGACGGCGTCTATGCCGTGATGCATGGCGCGGGGCTGACCACGGCGCTGGATGACCCGGAGGGCGCCATCCAGGCGCTGGTCCGTGCCGAGCTGGGCGAGATCCCGTTCGTGTGCAGCTACGACCTGCATGTGAATGTCAGCGACGCCAATGTGGCGCTGAACGACGCCTTCGTGGGCTACCTCACCAACCCGCACCTCGACATGCGGGCGCGCGGCGGGGAATCCGCGCAGCTGCTGCGCCGGCTGATGGGGGGCGAGCGCTTCGTGCGCGCGCATCGCCGCCTGCCCATCGTGCCGCCCACCGTCTCGCTGCTGACCGCGCAGGGGCCTTATGCGGAGGTGATCAACCTCGGCCAGGAACGCCGCGCCGCCGACCCGCGCATCGTGAACGTCTCGGTCATGGCGGGCTTCGCCTACAGCGACACGCCCTTCAACGGCATGTGCGCCATCGTCACCGCCACCCACCAGGGCGCCGCCGACAAGCTGGCCGACGAACTCGCGGATGCGCTGTGGGAGCGCCGCGCCCGCTTCGTGGCCGCACTCACCCCCATCGAGGAGGCGACGCAGCGCGCGCTCACCACCGGCGTGCCGCTCGCCTTCGCCGACGTGGCCGACAACCCCGGCGGCGGCGGCCGCGGCAACACCATGTGGCTGCTGGAGGCGTTCCATCGCGCGGGCGTGCAGGGCGCGGTGTTCGGCGTGATCCATGACCCCGAACTCGCCCGCGAGGCCCACGCCAACGGCACCGGCGCCCGCTTCGAGGCCCGCTTCAACCGCGACAGCGGCCAGGACCCCTTCGCCCGCCCCTTCGCGGCCGAGGCCGAGGTGGTGGCGCTGTCCGACGGCCAGGTGACCGGCCGGCGCGGCATTTTCCAGGGCACGGCGATGCGCCTGGGCAAGACCGCGCGCCTGCGGCTGGGCGGCATCGAGGTCGTGGTGATCGAGGGCCGCACCCAATGCGCGGACCCCGCCTTCCTGGAGCACCTCGGCATCGACGTGGGTGCCGCGCGTTGCGTCGTGGTGAAGTCGCGCGGGCATTTCCGCGGCGGCTTCGACGAGTTCTTCGACCACGCCCGCATCGTGGAGGTGGACGCGCCCGGCCTCACCTCGCCCATCCTCTCGCGGTTCGACTGGACGAAGCTGCCGCGCCCCGTGCTGCCGCTGGACGAGGAGGCCGCGCGATGACGCTGGACGAGATTCCCACGCCCGCGCTGGTGCTCGACCTCGGCGTGCTCAAGCGCAACCTGGCCTTGATGGAACGCGCCATGGCGCAGCATCCGGGCGTGATCCTGCGCCCGCACCTCAAGACCGCGAAATCGCGCGAGGTGGCGGCGCTCGCCGCGCCGAACCACGGCCCCATCACCGTCAGCACGCTCGCCGAGGCGCGGTATTTCGCGGAGGGCGGCTGGCGCGACCAGATCTACGCCGTGGGCATCACGCCGCAGAAGCTGGATGCGGTGGCGGCACTCAACGCTGCCGGCGCCGACGTGAAGGTCATCACCGATGATGCCGACGTCGCCGCCGCCATCGCCGCCCACCCGGGCCGGCTGTGCGCGCTGGTCGAGGTGGATGTGGGCGAGGGCCGCGGCGGCGTGGCACCTGCCGAGGCGCTGCCCATCGCGCGCGCCCTGGGTTCGCGCCTGGGCGGCATCTTCACCCATGCCGGCCATTCCTATGGCGGGCGCAGCGCGGCGCAGATGGAGGCCATCGCGGAGGCGGAGCGCGCCGGGGCCGCCGGTGCCGCGCAGGCGCTGCGTGACGCGGGGCTGGCGGTGGACATCGTGAGCCTCGGTTCCTCGCCCACCGCGCTGCACGCGAAGTCGCTCGCCGGTGTCACCGAGGTGCGGGCGGGCGTCTACATGTTCGGCGACCTGTTCCAG